>JAUMWL010000010.1 GCA_030529665.1 Coriobacteriales bacterium | reverse complement strand
CCATCGCCAGGCCGACGGCAGCTGGAAGCTCGTCAGCTTCGTGTACACCCACATCCTGCCGGAGAACTACCAGTTCCGCTTCCTCTCCGAGTAGGCGGACAGCACATCACGGGGCGTGACACACATGATCAAGGCACTGCTCACCGGAAGGCTCGGGTCACCGCCTCGCGATAGCCGCGCAGCTCCGCCTCGGTGCTGTCCCTGATGAAGTCGTCGATATACGCGAGCAGCTCGTCCTTGGCGTGCGGGATCCTGCACTGCACGTGGAACAGGTTGGAGGCGTGCTCGTTCATGAAGACGGTGTCGTTGGTGAGGCACCGAACGAGCTCGCGAACCTCCTCCAGCTTTTCGGTCTCGGTCGACTCCTCGTAGCGCCCCTTCTCCATGGCGCGGTGGAGCGGGGTGCCGGGCACGAGCGTAAGCATGGACGCGTTGACCATGCTGGGGTGCAGCCCGTCGTAGAGCTTGGCCGTGAGCTGGGCGTTGGCGAGCCCGTAGCCGTGGCCGCCGGCACCCCCTAGGAAGTTTACGATGTAGGGCATCCCCGCGGCGTCGATCTTCTCTAGCACCTCGCGTGCCTGGGCTGCGGTGTAGCCCTTATTGATGCGCCTGAGCACCGCGTCGTCGCCCGACTCAACGCCGATGTAGGGATTCTCGTAGCCCAGGTTTGCGAGTTCTCGCAACTGGTCCTGCGTCTTGTCGAAGAAGTTGTCGATGCGTGCGTACCCGCCGATGGACTCTACGGAGGGTACGTGCTCATGCAGCAGGTCTGCCACCCGCACGAGCGTGTCGTAGTCCGCGGCGAAGCCGTCCGCGCCCTGGAGGAAGACCCTCTTGGGCGTGCCGAACCAGGTGGGCATCTCGTGGATGTCGGCCTCTATCTCCTCTATGGGCGACTTGGCGAACCGCTGGTCCTTGAAGTACGTGCAGAAGAGGCATTGGTTGTGCGAGCAGCCCCTCGTCACCTGCAGGTAGGCGTCCGCCGTCTCGTAGGGTGGGCAGTTGATTCCGCTTGAGAAGTGCATGTCATTGCTCCTAACGTTTCGTTGACCGGTGGGGATCAGAGCGTTCCGACTCTCGACGTGCGGCGAATGCCACCCTCGCGGACGATGCTGATGCCTCGCTCCAGCGCCTCGAGCATCTGGCGTCTGCTTTCTCCCAGCCTGCCCTCGATCCTGACTGCGTCGAGCGGGTGAGCTGCCCAGAAGTAGCAGTTCGGCAGCTCCAGCAGGCGGAGGAACTCCCTCTCCTCCTCAAGGCTCTCGCGCTCGCTTGCAGGGGTGAACGTGCCGCTTTTGATGTCCTCGTCCAATTGCGTCCCTGCGAACGCGGACATGGTGTTGATCAGGATCTTGTGGGGCTTAACCTCGTTCTCGAGGGCGGCGGAGGCCTTGGCGCACTCCAGTCCGCGACCCGCGCCAGCTGTGCCTAGCATGAGCAGGTCGCAGTGGCGTATGCCAACGGCGTTCAGGCGCAAACACTGCTTTATTGTGTCATCCGCTGTGTAGCCCTTGTCCAGGTTTTCGAGCACGTCGTTCAGGCCGCATTCGACGCCTAGGTACAGGTCGTCAACACCCGCATCGCGCAGGCGTTGCAGGTCCTCGTCACTCTTGCTGCCGATGTTATCCGTTCTGGCGTACATGGTGAAGGTCCGCACGTTTGGGAGGAAGGACCTGATGAGGTCGATGCGCTCGAGGAGCCGTTGCGCCGAGAGTGCGAAGGGGTCTGCCCCAACCAGGTACACGCGGTCGATCATGGCGCAGTACTTGCCGTAGGCCAGCTCGACCTCCCGCAGATACTCCTCGATGTCGGAGATGGGCAGCATTCGGAAGGGGATGCCTTGGTACATGCTACAGAAGGCGCAGCCATTGTGCGTGCAGCCCTCGGTTACGGGTAGCATGAGGGTGTCCGCCTCGAGGGGCGGGCGGTATATCGTTCCGTTGTAGTTCACGACAGACCTCCTTGGCGTCTTACTGAATTGCCCTCATTCTGTCCAACAGTCCACGCATTCAAAACAGGCAAAGGTCCCATAATGATAGAATCTCTTACATAACGATCTATTTGTATGAAAAGGGGTCATCATGGCAGAGCGCACGAAGACTTGGATCGCCGACGCGATGAGAAGGCTCCTGGTGCTAAGGCCCATCGATCAGATACGGGTGACTGAGGTCTGTCGGGAGGCCGAAATCGCGCGGCCAACCTTCTACTACCACTTCGAGGACAAGTACGACCTCATGGCGTGGATGATTTGCCAGACTGCCCTCGACACAGACATCCTGAGCGTTGAGTCGGCCACAAAGGCCTTGCACAACATGCGGAATGACCTCGTATTCTTCAGGCGCGCCTACGAGGACCGGTCGCAGGCTCCCCTGTGGTCTCACATGCTGGAGTACTTCGTGAGGCGCTACGAGGCCCTATACGAGGAGTCGCGCGGCGAGGCGCCGGACGCGCGGACGGCGTATGCCATACGCCTTTACTGCTACGGAACGCTCGGCATGACGCGCGAGTGGCTGCTGCAGGACGACGGAACCCCTGCCGAGGAAGCCGTGCACATGATGTTCGACGCCATGCCGGAGACGCTGAAGCGGACCTTCTTCGAGGGCGATGACGCTTCGGCCGACCCACATGGTGCGCGTCGATCCGATTCGTAAGGGGGCTGCAGCAGGCGGAGCGGCCTTTGGCCGGTACCCCGCCCAAGCCCTAGCGGTTGCTCTTGCTCTCGAGGAACCGCTGGCCTGCATGCTCGACGAAACCCCGGTGCCCGAACACCTCGTGTGAGCAAAGTGCCGCGTCGAGCTCGGCGGCGCTCAGCTTCACGTCGGCCGCGCCGAGATTCTCCAATATGCGACCCTTGTTCTTTGAGCCGGGGATAGGGACCACGTTGGGCCACTTTGCGAGCATCCAAGCCATGCACATCTGTGCGGGTGTGGTGCCCTTTTTCTCTGACCACTTTGTCAGTTCGTCCACGATGGGCTAGTTGCCGGCTATGTTCTCGCGCGAGAGCTGTGGCACGAGGTTGCGCGTCCTCATCGTGACCCTCCCTGCTTTGCGGTTAATGCCTAAATCGAAGGTGCCATGCACTATGCAGACAGTGTAACTTGCTCGATGGACGGGTGGACCTCGCAATCGGGTCCGAGGGTAATCGGATGTCCGCCTTCGACGGCAAGCCCCTCATAACAGAGCGCCTTGCCGTTCTGTTGCCCGCCAACCATCGTCTGGCGCACCTTGCGGCAGTCACCTTTGCGGACCTCGCCGGGGAGACACTCCTCCTGCAGGAGCGCATCTGCTTGCGGCGCAATCAGTAGGGGCAGGCCTCACGCCGTGGTGTCCTGGAAGAAGAGCGGAAGTGCGTTGTACATGAACTCCCGCACGGCCTCGAAGTCGTGGCCGCCGCCCCGCTTCTGGTAGAAGAGCAGGTGCTCGGGCGGGAAGGCCCCGTCGCGCGAGAGCATCTCGTCCATCTGCATGAGGGTCTGCTCGCGCACCGGGTCGGCTGTGCCCACGCCCTCCCAGACGAGGTAGCCGCGTCGGTCCAGGTCGTGCTCTGCAACGAGCCTCTGGATGAGGTCCACGTTGCGCTCGGTCTGGAAGTCGCCGTAGCCGCCGAAGTACCAGCACGAGCCGCTCATGGGCAAAAAGTAGCGTATGTGGTCGCAGTCGTGGCAGAAGGCCATCCACGTGGTGACGGCTCCCAGCGAGAAGCCCCCGAACGCGCGGTGGTCGCGCGAGGCTGCGAGGCCCTCCGCATCCGTCGTTTTGGCGTAGGTGCGGTAGGCGCCCTCCACGGCGGGCATCAGGTGGTTCTCGAAGTCGCTGTGGAACGCACGCAGCTCGGCCACGGAGCTGCCAAAGTCGCCGTCGCTGCCCGCGTGGTAGAACGTCGCTGAGACGAAGATGGTCGGGGCGATGTCGCCCCGTTCGATCATGTTGTCGAGCAGGTCCTTGATGCTCGCCATCTCGAAGTACTCGCCGGCGTGCCCGCCCCAGCCGTGCATGAGGTAGACGACGTCGTAGCGGGCGTTCGCGTCGCCCGCGTCGTAGCCGTAGGGCGTGTACACGTAGGCGACCTTGTCGATGGCACCGCCGCCGCCCGCGTAGTCGAGCGAGGAGTAGTCCAGGCGCTCCACCGTGCCGGGACGCGAGGACGGCTGCAGGTAGCCTGTGGGCACGGCCTCGCTGTAGCCGGTCTGGGGTAGGGTGGCTATGCACTCCTGGCTATTATCGAACCTTGTCGTTGTCTCGCGCGCGACCTGCGGTTCGTGGGCAGAGCCCACTTGGTGTGCGCCGCACCCAAACAACGAAAGCGCCATGATGCCTCCCAAAGCAGTATCCACGATTCTTCTCATTCGATCTCCTTGTGGCTGCAGGCCAGGACGCATATTATCCTGGCCTGCCATCAAACCTCTTGGCGCAGTCTTGCGCTGGTGCCTTACAGCCGCTCAGCCACGGCGGCTGCCATCGCGAGGTGGTCGGTCTCCCGCACGGCGCCGTGCGCGCCGCAGCGGGCGGCGCACACCTCGCCGATGACCTCCCAGCCGTTGAGGGCAGCGGACTTCTCGAACACCATGAGCGGTGCCTCGAAGACGTCCTCGCCGTCGGCTGCGGCACTGAAGAAGGCGCACTTCTTGCCGCGGAACTCCTCACCCTTGGGCAGGAAGCAGAACATGCGGTCGAGCGCTGCCTTGGCCTGCGCGGCCCAGCCAAACCAGTACACCGGCGTGGCGAAGACGATGGCGTCAGCCGCCAGGATGTCGGGCGCGATGTCGTTCCATTCGTCGGTGTTAAAAACGCAGGGGCGACCCGCCTTGTAGCAGGCTCCGCAACCCTTGCATCCGTCGATGTGCATGCGTCCCACAGGGATGACCTGCACGTCGTGGCCCGCTGCCTGGGCGGCATCGGCAAAAGCCTCGCACATGAGATCCGTGTTTCCCCGCTTCTTGGGGCTGCCTTCCAGGATGACTACCTTGCTCATGATGGCTCCTCTCCAAAAATGGTCCGGGCGCCTTGGTGTCCCAGGCCTGACTCGCACGAATCTTCCTCTTGAGTGACGGCTGCTGGTGCTATATCCACTCTGACTGGCAAGGAGGCATAAGTACAATGCCGATACTAGATGTCTGCTATGTAATGTACGCATAGCACCGGTATGCTCGCAAGACATGCTGAGTTGACGAGAGCGCAAGGTTCAACAGCTTCCGGACATGGGAGGATGGTAATCGTCAACAAACCGTGAAGGGAGTCGCCCATGTCCATCCTGTTTGTCAACGCCAGCCCCAACCCCCGTGGCACCACCGCCCGTCTCGCCGCCCAGCTGCTTGCGGGGAAATCTTATGACACCATCGAGTTGGGCACCACCAAGGTCTACGATTACGGCCAGGACTTCGCCGACGACCGCTTTGACGAGGTGGCCGACGCCATGCGCGCCGCCGATACCATCGTGTTTGGCTCACCGGTGTACTGGCACTCGTTCTCGGGCATGCTCCGCAACCTCATCGACCGTTGCTACGGCACCATGGAAGGCCAGCTCGACGGCAAGCGCCTCTTCTTCATCATGCAGGGCAGCGCCCCCACCAAGGAGCAGCTATACACCGCCGAGTGGACCATGGAGCGCTTCGCCGGCCTCTACCGCATGCGGTACGAGGGCATGGCGAGCAACGCCGCCGAGGCCACCGCACTCGCTCGCCGCGTGTAGGCCCTGAGGAAACCAGCAACCCTTAAGATGAGCAGCCCCAAAAGACTCGTTCCGCTTTCCGTGCTGGTGGCCCTGCGCCTGGCCCTGACGCTAGGCTGCGGAGCCACCGCGCCCATAGGGACGGTCGAGAAGGATATGGAGGAGAAAGCGGCGCTTGAGCCGGAGGTGCAGCAGGATGCAACCACCGATGGGGCTGCGCCTGAGAGTGAGGAGCCTGTGGACGCGACGCGCAACAGTTCGTGAGCGCCTTCACGTCGCTCTACGTCGTCGTGACGCTCGTGGCCTACACGCTGGTGGTCCTGTTCCTGGCATAGTGTGTGTCACGGGTGTGTCACGGGGACGGGGGCGCTGACACACCCGTGATGCACGGCGCCGTGCTAGCCGAGCCCAAAGTAGACACGCCTCAGCGCCTGCGGCATGGAGGCAAACATCATTTCCACGGCGACCTCGGCAGGCGTGATGTTGTCTTGGAGCAGCCACTCGCGCGTCATGCCCAGCGTGCCGTAGCAGTAGAGCCGGATGGCAAAGGCGGCCTGCGTGCCGGGCTCGTCGCCAGAAAGCTCCTCGTAGAGGACCGTGTAGCGCCGCACGAAGTACTCCAGCATGTACGCCCACATGGGCGACTGCGACCGGTCCTCGTAGGCGCGCTTGTAGAACGCGTAGTCGCGCCGCATGCTGTTGAGGGCTTCCGCGGCCGACTCGACGTTTAAGACGTCCGTGTTGAGGGCAGACTGGCAGATCATCCACGCCATGAGGTCGTACTTGTCCTCGAAGTGATAGTAGAAGGTGGGGCGCGCGACCTCTGCCTCCCGGCATATCTCTGTCACCCGGACCTCCTCGATGGGCTTATTCACCAAGAGCCTTCTGAGCGCCTCGGCGATCCAGAGCTTTGTGCGATCGGTCACAATCGTCCCTCTCAAATAAACAAAACAGTAAATATGTAAGATATCTTAACATAACATAAACTCTGTATGTTGCGAGCGCGGCGTCGACCTTCAGAATGAGTTCCAGGCAACCAAGATTGGAGAAAACCATGAACCGCGTGTGCGAAATCCTCAACATCCAGCACCCCGTGATCCAGGGCCCGATGGCGTGGATCACCTAGTCCGAGCTCGTCGCCGCCGTGTCGAACGCGGGTGGCCTTGGCGTGCTGGGCACCAGCGCAGACTTTACCGAAATGGTAAACGGCATCCCCGAGACCGTGGAGGAGATGCGCAAGACCATCCGCCGGACGAAGGAGCTCACCGACAAGCCCTTTGGCATCAACGTGTTCCCCGAGGCGGCCGACCCCTAAGGATTTAGCAAGGCGACCATCGAGCTCGCCAAGGAGGAGGGCGTGAAGGTCCTCGTCGTGGCCGGCAACGTGTCGCCAGACGAGATTCGCGGCTGGAAGGCCGACGGGTTTGTCGTGATCATGCGCGAGGCTGACCCAACCGTGCGCGGTGCCAAGCTCGCGGAGGAGGCCGGTGCCGACATCATCGTGGCCACGGGCTGCGACGAGGGCGGCTGCATGCCCTCGCTCTCCACCGGCACCACTGCCGCGACCGCGTTGCTTGCCGACGCCGTGAGCATCCCCGTGCTGGCCGCAGGCGGTATCGTCAACGAGAGGATGGCCATGGCTGCCAAGGTCGTGGGGGCCGAGGGCGTCTTTGTGGGAACGCGCTTTATTCTTTCCGAGGAGTGCCGCGCGGCAGCGGCCACCAAACGCGACATCATGGCCACGCACCCCGACGACTTTATTGTGTTTACGCAGGCGCACGGCGCCTCCAAGTGGAGGACCACCCCGCATAGGCATGGCGTGGAAGGCCTTGCGGCCAACCGCGCTGGCGACATGAACCCGCCTTCGGGCAGCTTCTTCTACGGCATGCTCCAAGGTGATCCCGACGCGGGCGTAAACACCGTGAGCGACCTGGCGAGCCTCATCAAGTCCATCGACCCTTGCGAGACGATCGTCCGCGAGCTCGGGGCACCCTTTGCGGAGTAGGGGACAGCCACCATGCACTTTACGGGAACCGTTTACCGCAACCCCTACTGGCCGACCTGGCCGCTGCTTGAGGTCACGCAGGGTTGCACCCACAACCGCTGCAAGTTTTGCACGATGTACAAGGGACTGCAGTTTCGTCCGTCGCCTCTGGAGTGGGTCGAGCAGGACCTGGCTGAGCTTGCGCAAACCGACCCGGATGCGACCACCATACAACTGCTCTCGGCCAATCCGCTCGTGCTTACCTACGACAAGCTGCGGGCAATCCTTACCATGATCGGCCGCTATCTGCCCAAGATGGAGAACGTCTATGTGGCGGGCAGGGTAACGGACCTCAGGAACAAGACCGTCGAGCAGCTACGCGACCTGGGCATGCGCGAGATTTCCCTTGGCGTGGAGAGCGGCGACGACTGGACGCTCGACCGCATACACAAGGGCTACCACGCAGCCGACGTCCTCGAGCAGTGTCACAAGCTCGAGGATGCCGGCATCGCGTACTGGATGACCTTCTTGGGCGGCGTTGCGGGTGCCGGGCACAGCCGCGACCACGCCATCAACTCGGCGCGCGTCTTTAGCCAGTGCAAGCCCGTGCTTGTGGGGACGGGTGCTCTTACGCTCTTTCCCGGCACGCCGCTTCTGGAGGAGGCCCAGCGCGGTGAGTTTGACCCGCTCTCGGAGCGGGGGATGCTGGAGGAGCTCAAGCTCTTTGTGGAGCATCTGGACGTGGATTGCGTCTTCGTCACCCACCACACGGTTGCCGCGAACCTTACGGGCCCTAACTTCCTCGACCGAAAGGAGCGCATCGTGGCGGCGCTGGACCGCGCGATTAAGCACGGCGATCACGACCGGTTTGCGGCTGTGCGCCGCAACAAGCGGACGCTGTGACGCGCGTGTGCAAACCGCTATTCGTGCAGCTCGAGCGGGAGGCCGTCGGGGTCAAAGAAGAACGTCATGCGGCGTTGGGTAAACTCGTCTTGCCGTATGGGCTCGCACGCGATGCCCATGGCGCTAAGCTCCTGCACGGTCTGTCGCACGTCGGGCACGTGGAAGGCGAGATGTCTGAGCCCGCATGCCTCGGGATACGACGGGCGCTTGGGTGGGTTTTGCGGCGCGAAGATCTCCAGCTCGGTGGTGTCGTTTACCTTGAGGTCGAGCTTCCAGTCTTGCTTTTCGGGGCGAAAGTTCTCGCGCACCACGGAAAAGCCGAGCTTGTCAACATAAAATGCGCGCGATGCCGCATAGTCGGACACAATAATCGCAATGTGGTGTATGGCGTCTAGATGCATGTTTGGTCCTATTCCTCATGTTGGGCGCGCAGAACGCGTCGCCAGTCGATGCCAAGGATGTCCTTCGTCCGAAGCCCTTGTTCCTGCAGGTATCGTCGCACGGCAAGGTATCCAAAAACATAGCCCGTGCGCACCGGAAAGTCGATGCGTGCATACATGTAGAAGAGGGTCTCCATGAGCTCGGTCGTCTCGAGGCTCGTTCGTACGAGCGCCTCGAGCTCAGCGTAGTGTGCCTCGACCCACGAGACCGTTGCCTCGTCGACGATGCAGTATGTCGCGGTGGCCTGGCCGCCCACGACGTCGGCCGAGTAGCTTTCGGCAATTCCTTCGGTAACCAGCCTCTCTCCTACACAGGACTCAAAGATGTCCTTGTTGAGCAGGTCTTTTCGTACGTAGTGGGTGAACTCGTGCGCCAGGTACAGGGCGAGCGTCTGTTCGCTGCCGTCGAGCGACTCCACGCAGAGCACCGAAACGTCCGTACCGTCGACCGTAACGGTGTAGATGGTTGTGGTCGCGCATCCCAGCACAAGATAGAGCGTTTCGTGTGCGAGGGCATGTCCGGTGTCTCGCGCGAATCCGTCCATGAGGCTGGAGCAGTGGGAGGCGAGCGGGCAAGAGGCAGCGAGCGCCCGCAGCCTTGCGAGGCTCTGAGCAAACGTCGGGCTGGTCAGGGCTGCGTCTCGCATGCCCGCCGAAACCTTCTTGGGTCCAAAGTACAGTGCCTCAATGAGCTCATCGTTCCAGTACGACTCGATGCTACGGGGGTCCCGCAGGTCGATGCCCAACGTCGTGTCGATCACCTTCATACGATTTCCTCTCGTGATGCTTGCCACGTTAGCTGATTATACGACGCGGGCAAGGCATGGTACTACCGCTAGGGTGTGAACAGTGACCTGCGGTGGATTTCCCTCGCAGGCGCAATATGCATCATCATTATGGCTAAGAATGAACAATAGGTATTTGTAATAGATAATGGCATGAGGCACAATGGGCGTAAACGGCAAGGGAGGTGCCATGAAAAGAATCCTACACGGTATGGTTGCCGCAACGTTGCTTCGTGCGATCTCGGGCGTTGCACTTAGTTTTTCACTCAACCCGCAAGAAGAAGTGCGAACAATCTATCTATACATCGACGCGATTCAGGGCTATGCTTAATTAGTATCCCATTCCCCAAGCAGCCGGAGGAGGGAGCTGGCTTGCTAAGATTGCTCAAGTACCTAAGAAAGCGCGAATGGCTCTATGTCGCATGCGCAGTTACGTTCATCGTCGCTCAGGTGTGGCTCGATCTCAAGATGCCCGAATACATGAATTCCGTCACACAGATTGCGCAAGGCAGGTCGACGGCACACGCAGGGGCTGCCGGTGGCCTGTCCGACATCTGGGTCGATGGCGGGTTCATGCTCCTGTGCGCCATTGGGAGCCTCATATGCTCCATCATATCCAGCTACTTTATCGTACACATCGGGGTCGACTTCTCCACGCGTATTCGCGAAGCCGTCTATACCAAGGTACAGGGCTTCTCGCTGGGAGAGATCAACAGGTTTAGCACCGCCTCGCTCATCACACGCTCGACCAACGACGTGCAGCAGATCCAAAACCTCATGACCGTGGGTCTGCAGATGATGATCAAAGCGCCCATCACGGCCGTATGGGCGATTGCCAAGATTTCGGCCAGCAGGCAGGAATGGACCATAGCCATGGGCATCGCGGTGGTGGCCCTCGTCACCGTCGTCATAAGCATCGTTCGACTTGTGACGCCCAAGTTCAAGCTGCTGCAGTCACATACCGACCACCTCAACCAACTGGTGCGCGAGAACCTGAGCGGCATCCGGGTTATACGCGCCTACAACGCCGAGGACTTCCAGCAAGGCAAGTTCGAAGAGGTCAACGAGGAGTTCACCGGCACGAGCCTCTTTACCAACCGTGCAACGGCCTTCATCAACCCTTTCATGTCACTCGTGATGAACGGCATGTCGCTCGCCATCTACTGGACCGGGGCCTACGTCATCAACACCGCGTCGCTGGAGGAATACGCGAGTCTCTTTGGCAACATGGTGGTGTTCATGTCCTACGGCCTGCAGATTATCACGGCGTTCATCCTGCTCTCCGCGCTCTTCATGAACGTCCCTCGATCGCTCGTCAGTGCGCAACGCATCAACGAGGTGCTCGATGCGCAGGTGAGCGTCGAGGATGGGCCAGGTGTCGGCAAGACCGATGAGGTGGGCACGGTGGTCTTCGACCATGTTTGCTTTAGCTATCCGGATGGCAGGGGCAACGCCATATCGGACGTGTCCTTTGCCGCCAGGAAGGGCGACACCGTGGCCTTTATCGGAGCCACCGGCAGCGGCAAAACGACGGTAGTCAACCTCGTGCCGCGCTTCTATGACGTGACGGCAGGACGGGTGCTGGTGGACGGACATGACGTGCGGGAGTACCGCAAGAGCGAGCTGGCCAAACGAATTGGCTATGTCTCGCAACGTTCCGTGCTCTTTAGCGGTGACATCCGCTCGAACGTCGATTTTGGCGACAACGAATCGGACGACGCCACCGTGAAACGCGCTATCGCAATTGCCCAGGGCAGCGACTTCGTGGATGCTCAGGAGAAGGGCATCGAGGCGGCGGTGGCTCAGATGGGCACCAACCTTTCTGGTGGACAGCGGCAGCGTCTCTCCATCGCCCGCGCCGTGGCCCGCCATCCCGAAATATACATCTTTGACGACAGCTTCTCCGCGCTTGACTACAAGACCGACCGCGCGCTCAGGCAGGCACTCAAGGACGAAATGGCGGATGCGACCTGCCTCATCGTAGCGCACCGCATCGGCACCATCATGAACGCCGACCTCATCGTGGTGCTCGAGGATGGTCGCGTCGCGGGACAGGGAACGCACGAGGAGCTCATGGCGAGCTGTGAGGCCTACCAAGAGCTCGCCTATAGCCAGCTAAGCGAGGAGGAGCTACGATGAGTCCGAAGACACGCAAGCAGATGGTTTCGAAAGCCCGTCGGGGCAGCACTCGCAACAAGCAGGACCTCGGCGCATCACTTTCCTATCTCGTGGGTTACTGCCATCAGTATGTGGGCCTCATCGTTGTGGCCTTCGCGTTTTCTGCAGTCAGCGCGTTGCTCTCCGTCGCGGGACCGTCCTTGATTGCGCGTTTGGCCGAAACCATCACGAAGGGCGTCTCATCAACAGGCATAGACATCAGCCTCGCCAAGGTCAACGGCATTGGCATGACGCTCATCGCCGTCTATGTGGCAAGCATGGCGCTCGACTACCTGCAGTCGCTCATCATGTCGCATGTGTCCTGCAGCGTGGGCAAGCAGATGCGCAGCGAGATCACGCGCAAGATCAACCGCATGCCTCTTAGGTACTTCGACAACCACAGCCAGGGCGACACGCTCTCGCATGTGACTAACGACGTGGACACCATCAGCCAGTCGCTCAACACGAGCGTGGGCGTCTTCGTGTCATCATCCACCATCGTCATTGGCTGCATCGTGATGATGACGATAACGGAGTGGCGCATGTCCCTTACCGCCATCGCCACGACGCTGGTGGGCTTCATTGCGATGGGCCGAATCATGGGTGTGTCTCAGAAGTACTTTGTGGCACGACAGAAGAGCCTTGCAGAGTTGAACGGACATATAGATGAGCTGTACGCAGGGCAGATGATCGTGCGCGCCTACAACGCAGAGGAGAGCGAGCTTCGAGCGTTTCGGGACGCCAACGAGCGCCTTCGGCAACGCACCTTCCAAGCGGAGTTCCTCTCGAGGCTGCTGATGCCCATCATGACCTTTGTCGGCAACCTTGGCTATGTGGCCGTGTGCATCGTCGGCGCAGCCCTTGCCTTTGGCGGGTCCATCGACTTCTCGGTTGTCGTTGCCTTCATCATATACGTGCGCCTGTTCTCTATCCCGCTCAGCTCCATTGGGCAGGGCTTCGCGAGCATCCAGGCCGCTGCCGCCGCAAGTGCGCGAGTCAAGGCTTTCCTGGCGGAGGAGGAGCTTGAAGACGAAAGCAACAAAACCACGCGCCTGTCCGACGTACGTGGTGCAGTGTCCTTTGACCATATACGGTTTGGCTACGTGCCAGAGAGGACCATCATCCACGACTTCTCCGCGCGTGTTGAGGCTGGGCAGAAGGTTGCCATCGTGGGACCTACCGGTGCCGGCAAGACCACACTGGTCAACCTGCTCATGCGTTTTTACGAGCTGGATGGTGGTACGATTGCCATAGACGGGACGAATCTCGCCGACGTCACACGAAAGGACGCGCATGAGGTCTTTGGGATGGTACTTCAGGACACATGGCTTTTTGAGGGTACCGTGCGTGAAAATCTGACCTACGGCAAAGAAAGCGTTTCCGACGACGACCTCCTCGACGTCTGTGCGCGCTGCGGGTTGGCGCACTTCGTTGACACGCTGCCCAGGGGCCTCGATACGCAGCTCAACGACAGCGTAAGCATCTCCGCCGGACAGAAGCAGCTCCTCACCATCGCCCGCGCGATGGTGGCCGATTCGCCGATGCTCATCCTGGACGAAGCCACTTCCTCGGTGGACACCCGCACCGAGGAGCAGATCCAGCGGGCCATGGACGAGGTGACCCGCGGACGGACGAGCTTTGTCATCGCGCATCGCCTCTCTACGATCAAGAATGCCGACCTCATCATTTACATGCAGGACGGCGACATTCGGGAAACCGGCACCCACGACGAGCTCATGGAGTGCGCTGGCCTCTACGCCGAGCTCTACAACAGTCAGTTCAGCATGGACGCATAGCCAGACCATGGTGCGGCCCAGTCCCTGGGTCGGCCTTATCAAAGGCGGGGCAGAGGGAACAAAAGCCCATCTGCCCCGCCGTTTTACACAAGCCCGAAGCGCTCCGTGCCGGTTTGCGGCCTACTTGCCGGGCTTCATATGCTCGAGCAGCTCATTGAAGGTCGAGTGCATGTACACGTCCTGCATGCTCAGGGCATAGCCGTGCTCACCGCAACGGGTAATCATCTTGACAACGTCAAATGAAGTAAGTCCCTGCTCAAAGAGATCCTCCGTGCGGCTGTAGCTACCCTCGAGGAGACCAGAGAGCACATGGTCTAGGACCTCCTCGGCGCTGTGCTCGGCCTTGGTGACTTTGGCGGGCTTCAAACCGATGACGTTGGGCTTGTCGATGGGTTTGTCCACCGGATGCGACTGGTACCTTTGCATTTGTTGCGCGAGTTGGGCACGTGCCTCGGGTGGAACACTGTCCAGGGTATGCGGTCCGCCGGTCGAAGGTGCCACCTGGGCGGGGTATCGAGGGGCCGCTACAGGTGCCTGGGAACGAAAGGGAGCCCGAAAGGGCATACCACCTCCCTGCATGGGCGCCACAAACTGAGGGGCCTGGCTCCGCTGGGCGAGCATGACCTGCATCATTTGAAGCATGACCTGCTGCTGGGCAAGCATCGTCTGGAACATGGAGATCATCACATCGTAGTCAGAGTTGCGAGCAGGCATAGGCGCGGGGTCGCAGACCTGGGCGCCCGCCTGGCCTTTCCCGGCGGGCATATCCTTCGGGTCGCAGACCTGGGCGTCTGCCTGGCTGGGCGCCTGCCCGGGCAAGACGGTCGCCGGCGCCTTGGCCTCCGATGCGCTCTGAGCCCCTCTGTCGCTCTGCATGATATCGCTCAGCTTCTCGTTGATGAGCTCCTTGGTCATCAGCTCGTCGGGCACGTACATGGGCTCCGTCTCCTCAAGCGTCTCCGCCATGTCGGAGAATACGGGCGTGTAGAAGATCTTGCCTAAATCCAGCTTAATACCCTTCTGCTGCAGCCATGACGACAGCTGCACCGCCATGATGGAGTCACCGCCCTCTGCAAAGAAGTCGGCGTCGTCGGCGACCTCCTCCACTTCGAAGACTTCTTTCCATGCCTGACGCAACTCCTCGGTGTACTTTGCCATACAGTTCCTCCCTATACATCGAATCCCAACAATTAAATAACTATAACAAGAACCCGCTAAACACTACATCCGTTTCTACCATATACCCGCAGTATCCGCAGCCACCCAGAAATCACAACCTTTCACCATCGGAAATCATCACCAGTCATAGTCGAGACCTTGCGCTATGTCGCAGAAAAGCCCCTTCGTGAGCGCCGACGCTTGCGCACGGAAGAGGGGCGTGTCACCCACCTTGTCCTGTAAGAAACCAAGGGAGCGAAGGACTGCGAGCACTTTGATGCCCCTTATGATGGATCCCATGCGAGACTGGTCGAAACCCACGAAATAGTTCCTCGCAAAAGAGTGCCAAAAACGTCTGAGCACACGCGCCTCGTCCAGCGAGACGCCGGGTATCGTATCCACGTCGTCGGGAAAGTAGAGTGCCTGTAGCGAGAAGGCCGGATGTCCTGTTCCACACGACTCCAAGTCAATCCATGCGAGGCTTCCATCGGCAAGAAGCAGCAGATTCTCGGGGGTCGGGTCCATATGGAGCAGACACAGCCTGTTTGGTATGTGGGAGAGCGACCTCTGCAGGGCGTCACGGTCCTCGCGGGAAAAGACACGGATGCTGTTTGTCCATCTCTCGAATGTGGGCCGCACAGACACGCCTTCGTCCTGGCCGAGGACCGCAAGGTGCCCCTCCCGCATAAAGTGGGCATAGAGCGCTGCGATCTTGTCAATCCGTGCCGTTTCGCTGAAGAGGAGCTGCCTGAAGGAGACTCCCTCCAGTCTCTCGCACACCAAACCAAAGGCGTCGCCGCTTTTTACGACCTCAAAGATCCGCATGGCACGAACGTTTGCCTCTTCCATGAGTCGAGCTGTTAGATACTCCCTCAACACCTCGAGCTCGCTACGCCCATCGTGGTATATCTTGACGACCTTGTCGTCGTCTACCCAGTACACCGTCCCGCTCTTACCCCTCCCGAGGGGCTTGAGGCCTTCCGTCGAGATTTGACGATACCCAAAACCCACCTTGTACCTCCCTTCGTTCGATAGGCCCGTGGGTCACCCGCTCCACCAGTCGAGAGCCTGCCAACAGAGACCCTCATCGCATGTTACCCGAGCAGCTCTGCACGCAGGAGCTCCGCCAGCCGCCGGAACCACGGGTTGCGCTTGGGGTCGTCCGCATGGCACAAAGTGATACGCAGCCGACCGTCGGCCATGGTCATCTGGTTGCCCCCGCGATTGGCGTCGTGAAGTATCTCGAAAGACAGGAGGCCGCCTTCGCGCTCGCCAAAGTCCTCAGAAACAACCCCCTCGTAGATGCCCATCCAGGTGGGATTGCGCAGCAGGTCGGAGTCCGAGATTCCCGCCTGGGCTGCGATGTTGAGAATGTCTTCCTGTAGCTGCGCCGCAGTGGTGGTAGCACGAATGAGGAGGGGCACGCCGCAAAACAGGTTGCCCACAATGCGGCTTTCCCCCTCGCGCGAGGACGAGCGCCCCCCATCCGTGTGCAGCACCCAGACCTCGTCCTCGTTCAAGAGGCTCAGGAGTGCCCGGCCATAACTGAGCTGGACGAGGACAAAGGGCGTGACCCCTTCGCGTCCGCAACGCCGCACGAGCTCGTCCGTCTGGAACCGCGAGAGTTCGACGACCTCTTCCGTGCGCGAGACTTCCTGCCCGAGCATCGCCTCAGGCGACTTGAGCGGAGCACGTTTGGGAGTCAGGTATTGTTGAACGGACAGAGGGATATGCTGGCCTGCCTGGACGTGACGCCTGCGGTAGTCTATGAAGTCATCCACGGGAAGGTTTGGAGATGCGCCGTTTGCCAGCTCGTTTGCCATGATAAGGAGCGACATGCCGTCGGCATGCGTGTGTTCGACCTCAAAGAGAACAACGCTGCGACCTGCCGATACAGGGAAGCATGCCGCCTCAAAAGGCTGGCCGCTCTCGTCCATGACTTGCCAAAAACCACTCAGCAGCCGCGCATGCGCCGCATCGGAGAGCCTACGGAGGTCCTTGTGGTAGGTGGGCACGTCTTGGTACGAGCGCACGACTTGCCAATACCTCCCCTGGTTATCGCGCACGAAGTCACTTCGCAGCGAAGGGTGATTGCGCACCAGCGCATCTACGCGACGTCTGAACGCCGCTTCTTCGAGGGCTCCCTCGAGCGTGAGGCGTACGCGAATGCGGTTTGCGCGATCGGTGACACCGGCCTGTCCCATAAACAAGTATGCCGACGTGACGTTGCTGGCCGGAAGTATGGCCTCGACCGCCTCGGATGCCATGAGCTCGCGCAGCTCGTCGGGCAGCTCGATAGCCTCCTGCGCAGCATCGGTCGCCTGGGCATCCTCTTCGGTTGTTTTCTGCCGCGCATGTAACAGACTCGCCAACGTTCGTGGCGTCGGGTGGTCCAGCAGCTCCTTCATGCTCACGGACTGCCCGCGCTTAAGAAGCGCCGCCAGTAGGGTTATACCCCTGAGCGAGTTGCCCCCCAGCTCGAAGAAAGACGCCTCCGCCCCTACGGATGCCACGCCAAAGACCTCCGCGAAGGCCTCGCAGATCGTCTGCTCGGTCTCGTTCGCGGGCAACGTGTTGTCTTGAACTTGCACGCTTGTTGGTATGGGCAAGCAACTGTAGTCAATCTTGCCCCGCTCCGTAACGGGCATCGCTCGCAGGTGCACATAGACGCTCGGTATCATGGCTTGGGGAACGACGCTGGCAAGGTCTGCGCGAATCCGTCGGCCGGCGCGCACGGTATCGCTCTCGTCGCCCACATAAACCGCGCAGAGCTGGTCGCGACCGTCCACCTCGCACACCTTGACGGCTGCCTCGCGGATGTAGGGCAGCTGCAACAGGTGGTACTCCACCTCCGGCAGCTCGAATCGCACCCCACCCAGCTTGACCATTCGGTCGTCGCGACCGAGGAACTCTATTTCCCCACGCTGGTTTACAAAGCCGTTGTCGCCCGTTCGGTACACACGGATGCCGTCAGCGTCCACAAAGAACTTCTCCGCCGACAGCTCGGGCAGCTTGTGATACCCCAAGGCCACGCGTGGGCCCTTTACACACAGCTGCCCAACCTGGCCATGTGGAAGGCGCTCGCCCAGCTCGTTCTCGGCAAACACCTCCGTATGTGCGAAGGGCACGCCCATCGTCACCTCTCTGCCACGGACGTCCACGCAGGCCAGCCCCACGGCAGCCTCCGTCGTGCCGTAGAGGTTGTTGATAATCGTGCCCTCCCTGGTTAGGTCCGTGAGCGTGTCGGCCAATTGTTGGGAGAAGGACTCGCCGCAGAGGGTGATCTCGCGCACCTGCGAAAGGCTTTGCGAGAAGCCCTCGTCTGTAAGAAGGGTTGTCATGACCGAAGGCGTCATGAGGACGAAGTCCACCTCTTCCTGCTTCATGATCTGTGCCACCGGGGCGATTTGCTCGAGTTCCTCGCTCTGCACGAACACGTGCGTCCCTCCCGTATAGAGGGACGGCCCATAGGTAAGAACCGACGCCATGAAGCCTGCGTTGACCACGTCCAGAATGCTCCGACAGCGAATGGAACCCTCGCGGATACAAGCGTTACGACGCAAGGGCAGTGTGGAATCCACCATATTGCGATGGCTTAGCACGACTCCCTTGGGCTTGCCCGTGGAGCCAGAGGTGTAATACAGCGCTGCCACGTCCGAGGAATGGGGGCGCAGCATTCGCGCGCGCAGGACTCCCTGTGGCCCCGCCTCGCCGGGGACGGGCTTTTCCACCAGCCATTGGTAAGAGATCGTCTCGGCCGACACTCGGGAGTCTTGTGGCACCTCATTGGCTATAACGTAGCGTGCGTCGGAGTTTTCGACCACATAGCGCAGGCGCTGCTGGGGCCAGTCCGTGTTTAGCACAAGATAGGCGGCACCCGCCTTGATGATGCCGAACATGGCACAAAGAAGTCGCTCGTCGCGCCTCATGTGGATGGCGACCACATCTGTGGCCTTGAGGCCGCGCTCGATGAGCGCACATGCTATGCGCGTGGTGGTGCGGTGAAAGTCCGCATACGACATACGGCGCCCTCCGCACACGATGGCCGTGCCAGGTGCGTCGAAGGTTGCCCAGGCGAGGTCCTGCAAGGTGAGCGATTCGTCGTAGGAGTCGGTATCCCAGAGCTCCGACCAGAGGCGTGCTCTGGGGTGGTTCTCGAGGCGCAGGCCAAGCTTGTCTGCCAGGGGGGCGGCCCATGCACAGCTTTGGGATGCCACCATACACTCAGGTTCGAACACCCGCACGTCCTGGCGCAGCATGTCCTCCAGCTCATCTGCCCACGTGGCGCCACTGGCATCCGAGTCTGAGAATATGGGGTCGCAGGAGATGCAAGCGGCGCCGGCTTCCTCGACGAGAGACGCGAGGCGGGAGCTCGTGTAGGCGCGCACACGATATCCGCGTTCGACGTACGAGCGCATCTCGGCGGCAAGTGCCTCCACATCCTGGGATGTGGGATCGCATGCAAAGAACACGCATGGCCCGCCAGCCTGCAGTGCCGATACCTCAGAGTGGATGGAGGGTTTGCGCAGACTATCGCTCGCAAACGCGAGGCCGACCTCGGCGGCGGCCTCGTCCAAGGCGGCAAGGAAGGCGTCCTGCCTCTGAAGGGGGATGAAGAACAGGTGGAAGCTGCCGGCATGCTCCACGAGCGTCATATCGGAGGGAAGGGAGAACCCGGAAAAGCAGACCTTTGCCCCATCGAATGCCGACGAATCAGGAAGTCGCAGATAGGTGAGCATGAAGGATTGCTGGGCAGACGTCTCCCTCGTGTCGTGGAGACGCTTCTTTTGCAACCGCGACGACATCACGTTGATTGCCCGCTCGGTCTTAATCCATCCCTTGGCGTAACGGACGTCACGTCGCGTGCCGATCGCTGACCTCAGCCATTTGGCCTGCTCCTGCCAGCCCATCCCGTTGCACGCGGAGTCGTCTAGGTCGAAGGCCGCCGTCCAGCTGGCGTTTCGTATCGTGTTTTCGCACCCGAGCAGCGTGCGGTAGTCGATGGCTATGCTGGCAACCAGATGGCGCTGCGGATCGCGCGGATGGCTCTCGCGGATTGCGTGGGCTATCATGGCCGTAAAAAACGCTGCTGGCGAGCTGCCCAACCGCTTGCACAGGGAGAGCACGGAGGCCGTGGGTGCCGTCAGCTCTACGAGCTCGTCAAGCCTACCCATGTCGGCAGGCGGCACAAACGCGTCGTGCGCATATCCCGCCACGGGTATCCAGTCCGAGCCAACCGGCAGCTCGAGCGCCTCGAATGTCGTCTCGGAAAGCGTAGGTGGCACGTCAGGCGACGCGGCCCGTCCTGTGCCAGCGCGGTACCCCGCGTAGCCCTCGAGCAGCTCCGTGGTGAGCGTAAGGAGCGCGCCACCATCCATGAGCGCATGGTTCATGGCAACGACGACGGTTCTTTTGCCTGCGAGCACGCGAAGGCCTCGCATGGCGCCGGGCAGCCCCGCATCTGAGCTGGCGGCAGGCTCACTCAGTCGCTCCGCCCACGCTTGGCCATGGCCTGCTGCGGCATCGTCTACATCGTCTGCCACCTCCACGTGCAGTGGCTCGTCCGTCTGGGCATAGTAGTAGGCACCTCCCACCTCCACCACTAGCTGCCGGATGCATCCATAGCGCTCTTGCAGGTCAGCCAGCGCCCTGTCGAGTGCCGGCACGTTAACGCGCGTTGGCAGCTGCACCGCCAGATAGACGGTCATCGCCTGGTGGTCTGCGTCGCAGTAGACGGGACCCGCCACGCAACGCTGCACTACCCTCACATGCCCATCGAGATCGATCATTGCGTGCCTCCTCGCCTGTTTAAGAACCTTATGAGTTACGCGTCGCCTGCATACGCCAGTAGGCATAACGCGTCTCCAGGAATCCCCAATTGCCCGCCTTCCACGCCTGGAAGAGGTCCATCAGCTTGGGGTCCGCACCCGATCGCATGAGAAAGCGTTGGAGGAAGTAGAGCACCTCCAGCTGGTCGGCCGCTATCTTGGACAGACGCTCCATAAAGTCCGATCGCATCGCCGACGCGTCGTTGGTTCCGTATACGTAGGCGCCCTGGCGCGTGAATGCCGTACTGCTCGCAAGATGCAGGAACACCCCCGCGTAGAGCACGTCCTCGTTGTAGATGATCGGCATGCACTCCTCGCGAAGCCAGGGCAAAGCTCGCTCGACGAGGTCCCGGCGATACAGCTTGGACCAGAACACGACGTAGCTCTGATCTATGGGGGCGTTGCCGACGTTGTGGCGATAGTACTCGTAATCGACGTGCTCTTTGGGCACGAGGTACTCCCGGTCTGCGGGGGTGCTGTTCAGGGCGCTCTTCCGAACGCTGCCGTCGGGGGTGCGCATGAGCAGGTGGTCGCAGATAACGAGGTCGGCGTCTGTCCGCAGCGCCGCGTCGAGCAGGCACTCCACATAGTCGTCGGAGATCTGGTCGTCCACATCTACCGAGAGGAGATAGTCACCATGCGCAGCCTCCATACCGGCAAGACGCGCATGAAAGAGCTGTACGTTCTCGGGAAGGCGCAGCACGCTGATCCTCGAGTCTTGTCGGGCACAACGATTTGCCGCCTCGACAGTGGCATCGGTCGAACCGTCGTCCACCACGATAATCTCGAGTCTCTGCCACGTCTGCGCCTGGATGGCGTGCAAACACCCCTCGACGTAGGTCTCTCCATTATGCACGGGCACGAACACCGTGACGAGCGGTTTTTGTACTGTCTCCATGCGCGCATCCCCTCTCATCATGTGTACCACCGACTGTCATAGAAGAATTCCCCAGCAAAGCCCTGTCCGTCGAGCGGGATATGCGCAACTAGCTGCTGCCATCGCAGGCGTGCCGGGTCGTCGGCATCCACCTCGTCGCCCACGATCGCAAACCTGCAGGTAGCAAGCCGCTGCGAAGGTTCGCTCTCAAGCTGATCCACAGTCTGCAAGAATAGCCTCTTGCCCATGCACATGATGCTGGCCTGCTCGCGGTCGACTACATCGAGGAGCATGCGTGGATCGTTCCCGGCCACAAGCACGGTGGTACATCCCCGTGCGCACGCTGCCAGCAGTTGGACCAGTCCGCCCCAAACAACCGACACATCCACAAGCGGCTTGTCGCCCCCATGCCAGCCACAGCGCCTGCGCAACCGCTCCGCCTCCTTGCATAGGTCGCGTCCCGTCCAGGTCCTACCGTCTTCACGCAGTGCGGCCTCGTAGGGAACGGGCTCGCAAGCGGGCGATTTGGAGGAGTTGCGATCATCCGCGAGCACCAACGGGTCTGCCGTCACGGGGGCATCGCCCGCCTGCGCCACGACGCAGCCTGCCTTGAGGATGCCAATTGCCGCAGCGAGGATCTGGGTCGGACGGGCACCTTCTGGCAGCCGCACCAGTGTGCCACGAGCAATGCCACGCCCGCGCAGCCAGTTGGCCATGCGATTCGCGCACACATTGAGCTCTTGGAAGGTGCACGACGCACGGGCGCCATCCACCCACTCGACCAAGGCCTCCTTGTCGGGATGGCGAACTGCGCATATTTCCAGCAGGGCCGAAGGCACAGTCACGCTTCGGCTGTCCACGCCGTACTCCCACATGAGGAGCTCCCCCTCGACCTCGTGGCTCACCTCGTTGGGCAGGAGGTTGTAGTACGAAACGGGCCAGCGTTCGTAGCGAAGCACTTGGCGTGTGCCATCCTCGTGCTCGAGAAAGGCCTCGAGTGCCCTAACGTTGCGTCTGTTCGAAGCGTAGATAACCAGGGCATCGGGCGCGTAGTCGATTCGTTTGTCCTCGGGCAGCGGCCCATGTAAGCCCTTGCACCTGCCCAAACGCAAGGCGCGATGGACCCTCATGGCTTCCGGGCCGCTACCAACCACATGCACCTGTGCATAGTCCGCACAGCGCCGATACAGGTACGAGGCGGATCCCCGCTCGTACCAATTTGCCTGAGCTCGCAGCCCCTCCAAATCGCAGAGGCCCGCGAACTCCTTCGCGTAGCTCCACCACTGCTCGGCACCCCGAGCGCGGCGGTTCTTCCAAGGACGTAGGTAGTCGCGCATCAGGAAGTGCAAGATCTTGGGATCGTCGACCCGCACGCCCGGGATGCAGTTGTAGCCCGGCGGAAGCAGGCGGATATGCCCATAGCACTCGACGTTGAGGAGGTCCTGGTCAACCACCAAGTAGTCCGCGACACGTGCGAGCAAACGATCCTGCACGCCGTCCGCGCGCATGAGCGCGAGGTTCATGAAGAGCACGCCAGCATTCACATAGGTTTGGATGCCGGGGACATGGTCACCCACCGTCTGCGCGCGCACCGGCGCGATGTCGTCGAGGACCCCCGCAAGATAGAAGCCCTCCATATCCGTCTCCCAGAGCGGGAGGAGGTCGCCCACCACGAGCGTGTCGGCATCGATATAGAGGCAACTTTCCACGTCGTGGAGCAGCTCGGGCAGCACCAGTCGATAGCACGTCGCCTTTGACCACAGGGAATCGGTGAAGTCACGCTCGTCAAAGGCCTCCTCGGCCACCCATCGGCAAAAGACGCGTAGGTTGGGGAAGCGTGCTGTTAGAAGGTCGAGCATGCGTTGGTCCTGTGCGCAGAAGCTCTCGTCGCAAAGCAGATGGACATGCACGCGCTGCCCCTGTGGCAGATGGTCCATCAGCGAGTACATCGATATGGCGCAGTACAGGAAGTACGCATGGTCGGCCGCATAGACTATGTGCAGCGTATCCATGGCCCTACTCCGCGTTGGTCCAGAGCCTGGCGTAGACTCGCTTGTCCGAGTGGAGACGCCGCGCTATCTCGATCATGCCCGCGGGATGAGCTGCCAGGAAGTCGAGCAGCTCGGTCTTCGGCAGCCAGATCACCGTCGCCTCGTTTCTGTTGTTGACGATCAGGTCGCTCGTGCGCTGCCCCTCGAAGAGCACGGAGTAGCTGAGGATGTCGCCTTCCTTGAGCAGACGCAGCGGATTCTCCCATCCATCTCTGGCCTGCGTGTAGTGGTACACGCGCCCGTTCAAGAGTATCGGCATCTCCTTGGGAAGCTCGTCGCGCGCCACGATGATGGCATCTGCCGGATAGTGTGCGAGGCGGCTGCGTTCGGCAAGCGCGAGGAGCTCCTCGTCGTCCGCTCCCTGGAACACGGGATGGGCCTTGAGGGCCTCGGCGATCCTGACCTGTTCGATATGGCGGGCGCTCTCGGCCGAGAGAATCCCCGACGCGTCGAAGGAGGGGAGTGCGGCGATGGTCGCATCGTCGCCGAGATTGGGCAGCGCGGCCAGCATGTCCGCAAAGTAGTGCGACAGGAGCTGAATCACCTCGCTTGAGAAGGCACGGCCGTTATACACGTAGCGGCAACCAGGTCCTCCCTCCACGTCGGTAAAGTAGACGCATAGGTCGGCCGAGAGGTTGTCGTACACGTCGCCCCCGAGCATCTTGATGCCCGTAAACCCGCCTTGGGAAAAGCCGCCACTGGACTTGGGTCTGGCGAAGTTGTGGTTGTTGAGGATGTGGGAAAAAACCGGCTCCTCGCGCCCCAAGGCCTTGCGAATCTGGCCGGGAGAGCAGTGCGAGTTTGCCATGCAGCGCGCGAACTCACCCTGCAGCCGGCGCAAGAAGTCGGCCAGCGAGTCGCCCTCGGCAAAGGCAACCTTAACGGGGAGGGCGTTCACGAACCCACCCGCAAGCCGCATGCTGTCCCCCACCTGTGCGTCACGTCCCGACGTGATGGCGCCAAACACAATTTGGTGGCGCCCCTTGAGCCGTGCGCACATGATGCCCCACAAGCCCTGCAGCAGGGTGAACTGCGTGACACGATAGGTACGCTGCGCATCCTTCAGCGCTTGCTGGGCCTCCTCGCCAAAGGGTACGGGGAGGGCGGCAATGTCGTAGTCGAGCTCCGAGGGCTGCTGGCCGGGCAGGAGCTGGTCTGCCACCGTATCGGCAAGGTAGGTCTTCCAAAACCCCAGCTCGCCCTTCGTATCCACATTGCTCAGATGCTGCGCGTACTCCTGGTAGCTTTGCGTCTCGATCTGCTTGTCAATGCCATTCATGTCGAGCACATAGCCGATGAATAGGTCGTTGAAGAGGAGGCCTAGGCTCGTACCGTCTGAGTTGACGTGAGGCTGCGAGATAATGATGGCATAGGTGTCCTTCTCGCAGCTCTTGTAGATGTTTATGCGCAGGAGCGGGTCCCTCTCCAAGTCGAAGCCTCGTTGGCGGTCCGCCTCCATGAGCTTCTGAATTCGCTCGTCGAACTCACCCATGGACAGGTCCGAGAGGTCGAAGCAGTTGATCTCGGGGTGGCGGTCCCTAAGCACGACTCGCCAAGGATGCTCGACACCGTGGCACACGAAGGCCGAGCGCAGGTTCTCGTGGCGTCGACACACCGTGTCTGCTTGCTGGCGGAAGGCTGGCAGGTCGAAATCGATAACGGCCTTGGTAAGGATCTGCAGGAAGAAGGCGGAGCTTACATGCTCGGCTTCCTCGAGCATCCACATCTGACCGGCGCCAGGCTCGAAGATGTCCTCCACCGAACTGCCGTAGAGACCAATGATGTGGTGCAGGTCGTCCCCCGAGATGGAAGAGGCCGTATAACGCGAGGAATCGAGCAAGGCCTCCAACTCTTTGGATATGGAAGTACGAGGCTTTTCTCCGGACTTCGGCCGTGATGCCGCCTTTTGCGCCTGTTGCGCCTGTTGCGTGGGATGACGCTTGGGCATCATGCGTGTCGGCGGAGAAACGGGAAGGGCAGTTTGCTGTTGGGGCGCCGCCGTCGTTGGCATAGAGGGAACGGGAAAACTGGTTGAATTCCCCTGTTTCACAAGAGACTTCATGTGACTGATGCGGAGTCCGTTCTCATATATCATCGCGCCCATGATCCGCATCATAGTGTCGTATTGGCTTCCAGAGCAATCCTTTGTCATGGCGGTGCTACCCCCCTCGTAGATTATCGTCAAGGAGTATAGCATGCTGGTGCCATAAAACAGTCAAAAAGGGCGGCGTGCTGGCTCCCATCGGCACGTGACATGATGGCTGGCGTGGCGTATGAGCGGGCGCCTGACAGCGCCTCCGCTGCTCGCAGCTCCTGCATGGCCCCAACTCCGATGGGCAGGGCTATGGGCGTGGTCACGATGTCGGTCACGGGCTGAGCGAGTAGAGCTCCCAACATGCCAAACAGCGGAGGCAGCACGCCGGCTGAGAGGTGGTCCAGCGCGGCCCTGACCCGAGAACCTGATCTGGGTAATGAGCATTACCCGACTATGTATTTCAGCCGCTGGTAGAGCGGCTGTTTTTATGCGCAGTCCAGCCGATTCCCAAAACGGGTCCAAAAGAGTACCGACGACCTGAGCAGCTCTCACGCCCGAGGCGGCGAATCGGCGAACGGCGAGCTGGCTGGCACGAGACCTGTGAATTCGTTGATGCAAGAATGGCGTAAAAGCTCATGTTAGGGTGGCAATTTATCATTTGAAACAACTTTGCTTCTCTAAATCGTGGAATAACACGATGGAGGGATGGTCCTATGACAAGGCATTATCGTAGGGAGAGGTACCTCAAGAAGATCAGGCCGTTCGTCGACGACACGGGAATCGTCAAGGTGGTGACGGGAATCCGGCGCTGCGGCAAGTCGTGCCTCATGGAGACGGTGGCCGACGAGCTCCGCAAGCGCGGGATCGGCGGGGAGCGCATCGTGTACCTCGACCTCGAGAGGCGGGGCCTCAGGTCCGTCCGCACGCACGACCAGCTGGAGGCCGCCATCGAGTCGCGGCTCCCGGAGGACGCGGGTGAGGTAACCTACCTCTTCGTCGACGAGGTCCAGCGCGTCGAGGGCTACGAGGAGGTCGTGAACGCGTACCGCGCGGACGGCTCCTTCTCCGTCTTTCTCGCGGGGTCGAACTCCTATCTGCTCTCCGGAGAGCTCATGACCAACCTGACCGGGCGCCAAGGCCTCGACGTTCCTGCGCGAGGCCAGCGGCGGCGCGCTCGACATGTCGGTGGGGATGGTGTGCGGCCTGGCCAGGGAGTTCTCCGATAAGTCGGCCCCCGAGCGGCGGGCGGCGCTGGCGGCGCTGATGTCCTCGCCGGTGATGCACGCCGACTTCACCTCCGCCAACGTGGGCGGTGAGCAGCGCCAGGTGCTGATACTGGCCAACGGGGAGGCCACGGCGATGTACGCGCGCGAGCACAAGGGACACGAGGGCGTCAGGGGCACGCCG
Organism: Coriobacteriales bacterium; assembly: GCA_030529665.1. Taxonomy (GTDB): domain Bacteria; phylum Actinomycetota; class Coriobacteriia; order Coriobacteriales; family Atopobiaceae; genus RUG440. The sequence continues at coordinate 7,561 of JAUMWL010000010.1, read as the reverse complement.
CTGGAGACCTACGTCGGCTGCGTCTCCCACGACCACGACGTGACCTTCTACTCCTACGGCGCCTCGCACCAGGAGTGCCTGCAGCACGCCATACGCCACCTCGTCGGCAGCGTCCAGAACGAGCCGCGCCTCACGTGGAACCGGCAGATGCTCGAGCACGTGAGGTCGATGGTCCACTGGCGCAACTCGATTCCGCCGGGCGACCCGCCCGACCCCGAAGAGGTGGCGGCCATGGAGGCGCGCTACGACGAGGTCATCGCGCTGGCGGAGCGCGAGTACGCGGAGCACCCTCCCGCCAAGTACTACCGCGACGGCTACAACCTCTTCAGGCGCATGCGCGACTACCGCGACGCCCACCTGCTGTTCCTCCACGACCTGCGCGTCGGGCCCGACAACTCGCTGTGCGAGCGCAAGGCGCGCGTCTTCAAGAGGCGACAGCACGCGAGCATGGCCTTCCGCAGCTTCGACAACCTGGGCTACGTCTGCGACGGCATAGCCACGGTGGACAACGTGAGGGTCGCCGGGAAGGACGTGTTCGCGGAGGCGAGCGCCATCTTCGGCCGTCCGAAGGCCATGCCGGACACCTTGTCCTGACCTATCGCTTCTGGCCGACCCGCGAACAGTAACCACTTTTTGTCAATCACGCATCGTATAAGGTCAGTCAGTTTTGCAAAATTCGAAAAATTTGCTAAACTCACTAAACATGCTTGAGGGTAAATTGATAAGAGTGGGAGAATTTGTTGCCATACAGAACGCTTAAAGCCCTATTCCATGCAGATAGGTCGAACGAGAGATTCACTAAGTACGCAGCGCTTGCCGATGAGAGGCGCAACGCCGACTCGGCCTTTCGGACAGGCATCGTCACGGACAGCGGCGAGCTATTCATGGCCGTCCCCCGAGAGCTCTCGGTACTGTCAGAGAGCGTCCTTCGCTTCGAAAGGGTCATTTCGAAGCTTGCCAGCGACCTGCCACCAGTAGCCACGGGGGCGCTCATCCGAGATCTGATCATTAAGGAAGTCGTCAGCACAAACGAGCTTGAGGGTGTGCATAGTACAAGACAGCAGATCAACGATGTCTTGGAAATGCACCGCGAGAGTGCGGAGTCGTTAAAGGCAAAGCGATTCGCCGAGCTCGTAAAACTATACCTGAACTTAACCGAGCCAAACGGCATCGTTCCCACAACCCCCGAAGAGATTCGCTCGATCTATGACCAGGTGATGAGAGGGGAAGAACTGGGAGAAGACGCGCCGGACGGCAAGATCTTTCGTCGTAGGGAGGTGGCCATTTACAACGAATCCGGGATTGAGGTGCACACTGGACTCCATCCGGAAAGTCGCATAACAGATGCCGTTCAGCGCATGCTCGAGATCGTGAACTCTGATGAAGTGCCGCAGATATACAGCTCCATAATCGGCCACTTCGTGTTTGAGTACATTCATCCGTTTTACGATGGAAACGGAAGAACGGGACGGTACCTGCTCGCTCTTTGGCTGAGCGAACCACTATCACTTCTCACCTCCCTTTCGTTGTCGCGCATCATATTCGAGAACAAGGATACCTACTATCGTGCTTTCAAACGGGCGGAGCACCCCCTGATGTACGGAGAGCTTACCTTTTTTGTCATAAGCATGCTCGAGCTCGTGAGGCAAGCCCAGGAGGAGTTGGATTCCAGCCTTCGGGAAAAGAAGTTGCAGCTTGACGCTGCTGCAAGCTGCCTCAATTCAGCGCAACGCGGCTTGGGTATATGTGATCAGGAAAGTTCGTTGTTGTATCTGTTTTCTCAGGTTCATCTTTTTGCATCAGTGCCCAGCGTGCGACTTGCCGAACTTGCTGACTACTTGGATTGCTCCGTCGGTACAGCGAGAAAGTACTCTAGGCTTCTCGAGGAGAAGAGCCTCATCGAGCCAGTCACGAGAAGCCCGTTGAGATTCGTCCTAACGCGCAAAGCGCTTGATCTGCTTGGCATTAAGCAACAGACAACATAGGCAGATGCAAGGGGCGCTGCGTTTAAACCTGCATGTCAGCTATGACTCACGCCACGATTCCGGCCTCAACAAGCTCCCCAACGTCCAGCGCTCACTTCTGCCCAGCACAGCCGTCAGCAGCATGGTATTCCCGCGGTTAGTATAAGAATCAATCGGAAGTAACAGGTACAATACGCATACAGCAAGAAGAGAGGCAGCTCGAATCGCTTTGGGAGTCAAGGAGCGAAACATGGTCAACAAGATGTTTCAGGTGTCGACGCTACACGCTCTCGTGGCGGGATACACGCGTGGTGTGATTTCCGTTAAAGAGCTCGAGAGCCTAGGCGACGTGGGGCTGGGAACCTTCGATGGCGTGGACGGCGAGATGATCCTGCTTGACGGTGTTTGCTACCGCGCCTGCCAGGATGGTTCCGTCGTAAGGCCTGCGCCGGACGTCGGTGTGCCGTTCGCCTCAGCCGCTTCGGTAGCGGGCGGCACTGCATTCGAGTTGGAAGGACCGCTTGACCTCGATGCCCTCAAGCACGAGCTCACCTGCAAGATCGATGACGCGTTCGCTTTGAACAGCATGCATATCGCGACGGTGAGCGGCACCTTCGATAGCGTGTCCGCACGTTCGGAATCGGCGTACCGGGCAGATCACATCACCCTGAAGGACATGCTTGCCCAAACGCAACGGGAATTCGTATTCGAGAAGCTGGATGGCACGCTCGTGTGCGTCTACCACCCGGATTACATGGACGGCATCAATGCTCCCGGCTGGCACGTGCATTTCCTCTCGGGGGACCGAATGAGGGGAGGGCACGTATTCGACCTGTCCATGCTCCGCGGCCGGGCCGTGATGCACACGATCAGCCGCATCGAGATACAGCTGCCGTCAACGCCGGCCTTCGATACGTACTCGCTGAAGGAGACTTCGCAAAGAGAGATCGCCGAGGTCGAGCAAGGGGCCAGCAGACATAGTGGATGAGTCTTGGCTAGTCGGAGATGCGTCCTCCTCGGTCAACGTTATGAAGCCACGGTATACTCGATACCGCATATGTCCCTTCTTACACAAGCGCGTGGCGCGGGAACCTGCTACGATTGAGTTGTGATAAGCAACGTCAGGAGGATCTTATGATCAAGCTAGTTCTTTCCGACATGGACAACACGCTCGTTCCCTTTGGCAGGGAACGCGTCTCCCAGCGGACTGTCGATGCCATACATGCCTGTCAGGAGCAGGGCGTGGACTTTGGCCCCACAACGGGTCGTGATCGCGCGGAGCTCGCAAGCTTCTTTGGGGGCGACAGGAGCTGCTACAACACGGCGGTATGCGTCAACGGCCAAAAGGTCTACTATCTGAGGTCGCTGGTCTTCGAGCGAAACCTCGATGACGAGCCCTTGAAGCAAGCGGCCCGCTACGTGCAAACCCTGCCGGGATGCGCATTCATTACGTATCGTTCGGATGGCCTGGGCGATTGGGTGGGTATGACACGCGAGGAAATGGGGTCCATGTATGACCGTGCGTTCATGGCGGGTGGCATGCACCACGACGAGCTGCCAACGTATCCCGTTGCCAAGGCTGGCATTATTTGCATGGGCGGCCAAGACATCGTCGATCACCTGCAGGGGGAGCTTGAGGCACGGTTCCCCAAATTCTCCTTCCCGAACACGGTCGTCAATTGGATGGACGTCTCGATTAAGGGTTGGACAAAGGTCGAGGGCGTTAAGGAGCTCGTGAAGACCCTTCGGCTATCGCCCGAAGAGGTCTGCGTCTTTGGTGATGCCGACAACGACCTGACGATGCTTTCGTACATCCCCAACTCCTGTGCGGTTGCCAATGCCAATAAGAACGCAAAGTCCATTGCCCGCTGGCACGTGGGAGCTTCGGCCGAGGACGGTGTTGCCATCGCGCTAGAGCAAATTGCCGAGGCGGCGCGTCTTTGCAACGAACGGGGGACCGAGGACATACTCCCGGCGTTCATGCGCTAAGAGGCGCTCTCACCATGGTGCCATACTGTTTTGGGGCTCGAACGAAGATTGGAGCGACTGATGCAAACGACCAGGCGCCGACTGCCAAAGATAACCTTCAACTCGCCCGTCACGTTGAGCTTCGTGATTGCATGCGTTGCCGTGCAGGCCGTCAGCACTCTTACGGGAGGGGCCTTCACCGCCGCGTTCTTCTCTGCAGGCGCGTTTTGGCCTGGCGACCCGCTCTCTTATCTTTGCCTCGTCACGTACATCTTTGGTCATGCGGGCTGGGAGCATCTGTTTGCCAACATGGGCTACATACTCATACTGGGGCCGCTGCTGGAGGAGAAGTACGGCTCCGGCAGGCTCATGTGCATCATGCTCGCAAGCGCGCTCGCCGGCAGCTTAGCGAACCTCGTCCTGCTGCACGCGGGGGTGGTTGGCGCCAGCGGCGTGGTGTTCACCTTTATGCTGCTGTCCTCGTTCGCTGGGCTGCACGATGGCGAGGTGCCGCTTACGTTTATACTCGTGGCGGTGTTCTACCTGACCCAGCAACTTTATGGCGCGCTCTTTGTGGGCGGCAACATCAGCTACCTCGGCCATATCGCCGGCGGCGTGGTGGGCGCTGCCGTTGGGTTCTTGCTTCCCGCACGGGATAAGGGCACCTCCGGCTACGGCATGCTCTAGCGGAGCTGTGCGCACTTGGATATGCTTCTGCCATTAATGCTCGGCGTTGTTTGAGTCACCTTTGCGATAGCTGGTCTGGATTAGTGTACAAAAGAATTTGCTTAAACATTATAATGCCTGATGATGGATTACCTTTCAGAAAACTAATGCGCACTGCGTATTTTATGCAGTGCGCATTAGTTTTCTGAAAGAGAGGTCAGCAACTGGGGTTATAATATTTGCGAATAATTAAAAGTACACTATTTTCCTATAGGCGACGCGCCGTGCGGGCACGCGCGCTGTAATCGCGAGCCACCGAGGCGCTCGCTCGGTACGGGGAAAAGCCCCGCAACTAGACATCCCCCTCATAGCCGGGGATGTTTAGTACGGAACCCGTGCAACGACAAAACGCGAGAAGTCCGTGCCGCTTACGATATCGCGAAGGGTGCCTTCTGAAATGCGCAGGTTCACGAGCCCGGGCTTGTCGCCACAGAGCAGGAGGTAGATGCAGAGCTTGCTGCATGCACCTCTGGCAAGCAGCTCTTCCAAAGCCTCGCGCGGAGCGAGGTACATCTCGCCTCGGTTCCAGCTTGGGTCCTTGATGCACACAACGCCCTGAAGGGTGCCGTCATAGAGGAGCAGATTGATGTACCCCCCGTCAGGTTCGGCGGTTTTTTGTGTTGTGCAAAAAGGTTCTGCGGCGGCCATAACAGCCGCGAATAGAAAGGAGACAACAGCTTATGAAAACAAAGAAGCGATTTTTGGGCATCCTGCTCGGCCTCGCGCTGGTGCTGGGGCTGATGCCAGGCATGAGCCTGACGGCGTTTGCGGATACTACGACTTATGATCCGGCCAGTACGTATGCCGGGTTTGGTGAGCTTGCGTCTGGTGATGATACAGTCAAGATTGCCGGAGTACTAGGGTACGATTGGTATGTAATGGGCTATGACAGTGATGCCGGGACTGTAACATTGCTTTCGAAGCAGTCTTTCGGAAATCAAGATTTCAATTCTGATATTAGCAAAGGCAATTCTTACGCAGACTCTGATATCAAGACGTATGTGGAGGGCTTGACGGGGGAGGGTCAGCCACTTGCAGGAATCAAAGATGCACTGGCAAGTGTGAGTGTTACCGACCCTGCTGTAACGGGTAAAGTGCCTTACCTTTTGAGTAGTTTAGAATGGTATAGCTCATCAGAGACGAATGTGACGAAGATGAAAGGTGAAGGCACCGATTGGTGGCTGCGATCGCCCGGTGAATACGGTAATGCTGCGAAGCTCGTGCACGGCGGGAACGGCGATTTGGATGAATACAATGTGAATAACCTGTTTGGAGTTCGTCCCGCTTTGAAGCTTGATCTGAGCAACGTTGTCTTTGATTCCGAAACGAAAACATTCGCAATCCCATATCCCCTCCGGGTCGGTGGCATGCAGGTGACTTGCGAGAACCTCAGCGGCGATGGCTGGAGCTATGACGATGGAAGAAAAACTTAACTCTGAACGGATATCAAGACAAAAGCAGTTATGCAAGTCTAGAAGACGAAAATGGCTCAATTGAAACCGACCAGGATCTTACAATCGCATTAGCCGGTACGAATACCATTGAAGTCAATGGTAGTAACAATTGCGGCATTTTGGATAAATCAAACAGAAACCTGACTATCACTGGTTAAGGTACACTGACTGTTTATGCTCAATATTATGGTATCCATACCAAGGAAGGTAAAGTTGAAATCAAAAGCGGTACTGTGACCGCAACAGGTGGAATTGGTGGCATTTATGGTAACGGTGGTCTAACAGTCAGCGGCGGTACAGTGACTGCTAAAGGCGAAGATAATAATGAAGGAAAAGGCATTGTTAGCGTTTATGATGTTACAATCAGCGGTGGAACCGTGACCGCAGATGGCGGACAATACGGGATCTCCGGTATTTCTGTAACGATCAAGGAAGGCAGTACTGTCATCGCCTCCGGTAATACACGGGCCATCTCCGGCACTGTGAAGAACGCTGTCTCCGGCGCTCGCTGGGGGAGTCCGGATGGCGTCGGCGAAAAGGCGATTATCGATGCCAACGACACGGGTGGAGAATTGGCTTATTATCGGAAGGATCCAATCTGACCATTTCCGGTGCGGGTGTATTGAATGCACAAGGCGGAAACAATGGTGGCTATAATGGCGGAGTCAGTGCCAATAGTCTCTGTATAGATGGTAAGCTGTATGCCAGCGGAATCGAGCCGTTCGAACACCATGATAATGCGGTTGCCGCGGGTATTAATGTCAATACAAGCATTATCATCAAGGAGGGTGCGAATCTGACATCCGCCGGCGTGAAGGGGAGGTCCAAGAAGGTCGGCGGACTGAAGGCGGGCGGCCTCTACCAGGTCCGCGTGCGCGCCGTGGCCGGCAAGGCCAGGGGCGCCTGGTCCAACGTGTGTGGCCGCTACCTCGCCAAGGTCTCCGGCGTCAAGGCCAGCGTCAAGAAGTCCGGCTCCGTCACCGCCACGTGGGAGGCCGACGCCAACGCCAACGCGGGCTACGTCGTGGTGGTCCGCTACAAGAAGGGTGGCAAGGTCGTCGCCAAGGTCGCAGTTGCCAAGGGCAAGACCAAGGCCACGGTAAAGGGCCTGAAGAAGGCCAAGAAGTACTGGGTCGAGGTTCGTCCCGTGCGCACCTCCGGCGGCAAGACCTACGCCGGCGTGCCTCGCGGCACCTGGACCAAGTAGCGAAGCTGGCCGAAAGGGGCCAGGCCCCAAACGGCCAAAAAGGCCCCACCGCGTATACGCGGTGGGGCCTTTTTCTCGCCATTTAGTGTACGGGTTAAAGCATTTGTACTTCGCGCGCTCCCCAGGTGGCGACATCTACCACACTAGAGGCTATAGGCTTGGCCGCGCAGGGCCGCCTCCAGCCACCTTGCCACGCCGTCCTCGCCGATGCCGTCAACGACGACGTCGGCCACAGCCTTCAC
>JAUMWL010000233.1 GCA_030529665.1 Coriobacteriales bacterium | reverse complement strand
CCTTACAAGCACAAGGTCACTGGTTCGAACCCAGTATCGCCCACCAGAAAACATGAGGTCACGGCATGCGCCGTGACCTTTTTGGTTTAAGTGTCTACGGAACAAAAGAGTAGTGCATTATTTTGCCGCATTACGGCACGGCCGGCATTGCAAGACCAAAGAAACGACTCAACACGCCATGCGACAATGTCGCGACACGAATGCGACATCATGTCGCGTCGGTGTCGCTCTCCCCGCCAGCTAGGACGTAGCGGTCGGTGTCGCTCATTCGGAATATGGCGTCGGTCTTGTACGCTGGGCACACGTCGGCGATAACGTCATCTCCCGGGAGGAGTACCTCCGCGAGCGTGATAAATGCAGGGCAAAAGAGCTGCCGATGCGGCCGCGCACAAAAAAGGAGGCGCCGCTGCAGTGAGCGTGAGCGGCCGCGCGGCGGAAGGAAGGCGCCAAGATGGGGAAGCGATCGCTCGGAAAGGTAATCCCGGTCGCCTTCTGGGACGCCTGTGCGACGTCCTCACGTGGGATGAGGTATCACACGCGCGTATAATGGGTGTCCCGCATCAGTCGCGGGAGGCAATCATCCAAGCAGACCTATGGCGTGAGCCAGCGACTTGCCTCACGCTTACGAAACAAGGGGGTAAAGATGGAAAAGACCATCACGAGGAAAGCCTTCGTCAGCATGGCGGGCGGCACGTTGTGGGCAATGCTGCTCTCGGCGTGCGGAGCGACGTCGGACCAGGCGAGCACGGCGAAGTCCACCATCGACTACATGGTGCTGGTAAACAAGCAGCATGCGCTGCCCGACGGGTGGGAGGAGTCGCTCGACCTCGTGGAGGAGAAGAGCCTGCTCTATGACGACCCGGTCCAGGTCGAACGCAAGGCGTACGAGGCGTACCAGGCGCTCAAGAAGGACCTTGCCGCAGAGGACGTGTTCGTGGAGCTCGACTCGTGTTACCGCAGCGTGGCGCACCAGCAGGAGGTGATGGATGAGTTCACAAAGGAGTATGGCGAGGAGTACGCAAAGCGCATCGTGGCCACGCCCGGCTACTCCGAGCACCACACCGGGCTCGCGCTTGACCTCTTCCTCGTTATCGACGACGAGTACGTGTGCGAGAACGCGGAGATGGAGAAGCACCCCAAGATTTGGGAGAAGATCCACGCCAAGCTCGCCGACCACGGCTTCATCCTGCGATACCTGCCGCAGCGCAAGATCTTCACCGGCTACAGCTACGAGCCCTGGCACATACGCTACATCGGCGACGTGGACGTCGCACGCCAGATCATGGGGGAGGGCCTGACGTTTGAGGAGTACCTAGGAGAGGTGCAGCCGTGTGTGGCCGGTTGCGTGGTGGACTACGGCGAGTCCGAGGTCTACGAGGACTCGGACATAGACGCTGCGCTTGGAACGGTCCTGGACGAGTTCGGCACTTGGGAGGGCTGCGTGATGACGCGCTTCTCTTATGCGGGCGACGACGCGTGCGGGGCCGACGAGCTCGCCTACGTAAACGAGCTTCGTGAGGCCAACGAGCCCGATGCCGACGAGTTTGGCCAGGCTATCGTGCTTATCACGGACTTCCACAGCCCCTCCACCGAGCAGGCCGAGGGCACCGCGTGGGAGCCCGACACCGACTACGAGGGCTGGACGTGGCACTTGGGTCGCACCGACGCGGACGGTGCGTGGCAGCTTCTTACTTGGGGATACGCGTAGCATCGCCTGCGCAAAGATTTAAGGGCAAGTGGTTTCTCCGCTCCCGTACCTGCCCTTCCATCACGCCTCGAAGATGCGGCAGGAGTGCTCCTTGGTCTTTGCGTCGTAGGTTACGGCAACGACCAGGATCGGTACGCCCAGGCCGCGCAGGACCTGCGGGTAGTCGCGGTCCAGGACCTGGTCGACGGCCGCGCGCACGGGCTCGTCCCACTTGAGCTCCACAAGAAGGGCCGGTCGGCCCGAGCCGGCCCTTGGCAGATAGGCCACGTCGGCGTAGCCGTGGCCGCTTGGCAGCTCGTCCACGCACGCCCAGTCGTCGGTGGCAGCCACGAGGGCCGCCTTCACCACTGCTCGCAGGGCCTGCTCGCCATTGTAGTGCACGGGCGCGCAGGCGGCGTCGTGGGCGCGACCAATCGCCGCAGCCACGGACTGCTCGTCGCGTGCGAGCACGTCTCCCACCAGCCTAATGGAGTCCAGCATCACGCGCGCGACGCGGGCGTGGCGGCTCCTTCCCACGGCACGCCTCAGCTCGAGTCGCACCTCCTCGTTGGGCACTCGGGCGCGGCGGGCGTCCAGGTCATAGCAGAGATAGCCAAGGTGCACGAGCAGGGTGAGGGCGTCGTCGCGGCTGCCGACGGAGGTCATGTCGTTGTTGAACGTTCCGGGATCCACGCGGAGCTCCTCGCCGCCAATGGCGCGTAGCACGTCGCCCTGCAGTCCCTCGAAGTCCATGTCTATGTAGTACCTCAGCTCCTCGAAGGTCTCGGTCGATGGCCAGTAGGAGCCGGTGCGTCGTCTGGCGCAGGCGCGCATTACCGAGTAGGGGGCGTACACGCCCACGTGCGTGGGGCCGCCGGGCTGCGAGTCGAACGCCGGCAGGTCGTAGCCGTCGTACCAGTGGCGCACGTCGTCCAGGTCGAGGCCGTGGCGACTGCACAGGGCCTCCACCTCGCCTTCGGTAAAGCCCACATAGGGCACGTACTGCGCGGGATCGACCATCGTGAACTCGTCGAAGTCGCTTACGGCGCTCTGGTGGGCGTACTTCTTAATCGGCAGGATGCCCGTCATGTAGGCCCCGGCGACCACCTCGGGCGTGAAGTTGCCGTTCTTGAACAGGCCGCGCAGCCACTCGGCGTAGGCGTCCTGCGTCTTTCTGTCGTCCTGTGCGAGGCGGTAGGGGGCGTCCCACTCGTCTATTACGAACACGAACCTCCTGCCCGTGGCCTGCACCACGTCCCAAAGGGCCGAGGCCAGGAGGTCCCCCTCGCCCGCAGCGTTCGCCCCCGCCTCCGGGAGCAGGCCGCGCAGCTCGGGAAGCACCATCTCCGCCACCTTGCGCCCGACGTCCGCGCCGCCGGCTACCTGCATGACGGCCGTCATGTCCAGCCAAACGACGTTGTAGGCGTTGAGGTGCTCGTCCCACCCCTCTCTCTGGGCGACTTCCAGCCCCTCAAAAAGCGCCCTCGAGTCACATCCGCAGCTGTAGAAGGCCACGAGCGACTGGGCCGCAAAGCTCTTGCCAAAGCGTCGGGGGCGGCTCACCAACACGAGCTTCTCGGGCGTCTCCAGCGTGGAGTCAAAGAGCGCCACGAGCCCGGTCTTGTCCACGTACCTTCCCCGGAGTATCTGCTCGAAGCCATCGTTCCCGGGGTTAATGTATCGTCCCATGCTTAACTCCCTCGCGCGCCTGTCCATGCACCACCATTATATCGCGTGCAAGGGGCCC
>JAUMWL010000232.1 GCA_030529665.1 Coriobacteriales bacterium | reverse complement strand
TCATCGCCCGCATCAACGGCTTCACCTATGTCCAGACCAAGTTCGACTACTTCACGGGCGAGCTTGAGGTCGTCCAGAAGATCGCCTACTCCGATGGTCCGCGCGCTGCCGTCAACTGCTACGGCGCCGACGACGTCCGCGAGGGCGTTGCCATCATGTGGCACGAGAATGCCGACATCTCCATCACCGGCAACTCCACCAACCCGACTCGCTTCCAGCACCCCGTGGCGGGCACCTACTTCAAGGAGCGCACGCTCGCTGGCAAGAAGTACTTCTCCGTCGCTTCCGGTGGCGGCACCGGCCGTACGCTGCATCCCGACAACATGCACGCCGGCCCCGCCTCCTACGGCATGACCGACACCATGGGCCGCATGCACAGCAGCGCCCAGTTCGCCGGCTCCTCCTCCGTGCCGGCCCACGTCGACATGATGGGCCTCATCGGCATGGGCAACAACCCGATGGTCGGCTGCACCGTGGCGTGCGCCGTCGCCGTCGAGGAAGCCCTGAAGTAAGGACTGACCCGGCCTGAGCACCGCGCGCCGCGGTGCAGACGTCCACAACGACCCGTCGCCCGACCCTGGCGGCGGGTCGTTCTGGTACGCATTGCACCGTGGCGTGCGCCGTCGCCGTCGAGGAAGCCCTGAAGTAAGGACTGACCCGGCCTGAGCACCGCGCGCCGCGGTGCAGACGTCCACAACGACCCGTCGCCCGACCCTGGCGGCGGGTCGTTCTGGTACGCATTGCACCGTGGCGTGCGCCGTCGCCGTCGAGGAAGCCCTGAAGTAAGGCTTAGCCTTTGTGCGACTTTCGGGCCTGCTTCCTTCGGGAGGCGGGCCCTTTGCGTTGCAAAGCTTGACTCTGTGAGACCAAGATTGACGCTCCGTGGTCCGCCGGGCAGACGTGTTCGTATCAAACCAGATCTTTCCGAGAGCGACTTTGTTCGACTAGCAGGGTGTGTCGAACAGGCGCTGGTAGAGCGCGCGCTCCTCGGGCGTATCGATGCTCGACGAGAACGTGACGCTTCCCTTATGGTCCGCGTCGCGCAGCAGACCGTCCTGCGCGAGGAGTCGTCGCAGCTGACGGGCCGTTCCCGCGCCTCCGTCGAAGAAACGCACATCACCCAGGACCTTACCTATCTGCGCTCGGACAAAGGGATAGTGCGTGCAGCCAAGCACCACGCGATCGACCTCTCCGCGGTAGCGCCCCACCAAGCCTTCAAGCAGCGCTGCGATGTGCGGACCCTCCAGCTCGCCACGCTCCACAAACTCCACGAGTCCCGTGCAGGCCACGGTCTCGATACCCACACCTTCTGCCCAGCGCTCAGCCAGGCGCTGAAACTTATCGAGTGCCAGCGTGACCTCCGTAGCCATGACCAGCACCTTGCCCGCTCCCGGCGCGAGCACCGCCGGCTTGAGGGCGGGCTCAACGCCCACGATGGGTAGTTCGGGATAGTGCGTCCGCAGCTGGGTCGCAGCTGCACTGGTCGCCGTGTTGCAGGCGATAACCAGCGCTTTTGCGCCGTCGTCTATCATGCGCGAGGCGATGTCCTCCGAAAGTTGGTAAACCTCCTCGGGAGTCTTGCCGCCATACGGCGCATGGGCAGAGTCGCCAAAGAAGCGGAAGTCCTCAGCGGGAAGCTCGCGCACGAGATGCTGCAGCACGCTGATACCGCCCACGCCGGAATCAAAGACTCCGACGAAGCCCTCTGAACCAAGACTCTCAGCTCGCTCAGCCATCCTCTTGCCCTCCGACGCACGCAATTGCCCAACAACGCCCTCTAGGGTAGCAAATCGAGGGCATCGTAGACCCATACGTGACCGTTTCTGCACCCTCTCAGTAGTTCGATGTGCGTGAATGCGCACCCGTACCATGCACTCGATTCTTGTGAAGCTTCTCAATATTTCTTTTAGTTATATTCATTTACTTCCTTACTTATCATCGAGGCTTTGTCGAAATCGAGTGCATGGTACGGGTGGAGAGAATGTCCTGAATGAGACCTTCACGCCTCTCTGCCCCCTCTCGCAGGTCCAATTCCAGCCCCAAACGGTCAGCAACAAGCATCGCAAGCCATTCGAGCTGCGCCGGATTCTTCATTTGCTCAATAGTCACCATATGGATGACCTTGCCCATGCTCTCGAGCGCTATCTGTCTGCCGATATCTTTGCCGTACTTCTCATCTCCCCGGTGGAACAGCTCGCTCTGGTATTCGAGACCCACCGCTCCGTCCTCCCAATAGACATCGACATATGCTTGGATAGTCCCCGCCATTGCACACGCCAACTCATTCAGCTCAATTCCGAAGTTCATTGTGGGCTTGGGAAGTGCGAAGCCGCCCCTTTCGCTCGGAAGGTAGAAGGGCATCGCCATAGCCGTCTCCATGGGAGATGCCGCATTGGGAAGCGTGCACGCAATCGCCTCGAGAGCCTGCAACACACCGCGCGCATTCCTACAGAGGTGCACAAACTCGTACAGCCGTTCGGGAGTCGTAATACTCATACGCGCAACAAATCCCTGTGAATTCTCATCCGAGAGGGCATAGGTGCCACAAAAACGAGAGGCAAGCATGACACGCTGGGCAAACGAGAGCTGCGGCGCTCGCTGCAGCAGGCAGAGTTCGGGTGACGCGACATACACGTTTGAAGCCAGCCTCAGATACGCGCCGTGCGGCAGATCCCGACTCGATACATGGCATGCAATCCTCTTCGAATCCCTCCGTTTGCCTCGATCTGACACAACGACATCAAGCACGTCGCGCTCGGTAATCCCGTATCGCGTCAGGTCAACATCACCCATGGCCTCAGTGTCCACAAAGCCATCACGCATGGGCACTTCATCCGTACTCTCGAAGTGTGGCGCTTCTGGACAGTCCAGAATCCTCTCGGCTGTTGTATGTCCCAAATAGATAGCCATAGGACTACCGTGCCTCACAAGGCGTCCCATGTCAGTATCCAGTATGTTGCACGAATGTCGCACTTCACACGCACGACGCAAAAGCTATGGTAGACGACTTGTTTTGGACAAATGGGGGGTTCAGCTCCAGACTATTATTCCGCCAGTGGCAGCAATAGCTCCGTAAACGGCAACATCACGCGTCATCGCGTGCGCGTCGTGTCCGTTTTGGGTCGTTGTGTTCGCCCGTACCATGCACTCGATTCTTGCGTTACTTCACAGTTATTCTAATAATCATTGTATATAATCTACTACCATAATCTCAATCACATGGCAAAATCGAGTGCATGGTACGGGTTGGCACACCCAAGACGCCGCTAGCCTCTTCGCCCCTGTGCGGTCCATCCATACCGCCGCATGGCGCAAGCCCTCAGCACTGCTATGCTTTAAACCGCATTGGTTTCGACAAAGGAGCTGCCATGGCCGTCTCGTCTTACAAGGCAAAGCAGATGATCGTCATGAGGCGCGACCTCAAGATGCGCAAGGGCA
>JAUMWL010000084.1 GCA_030529665.1 Coriobacteriales bacterium | reverse complement strand
AGCTCCGACTCCCGCGACATCGAGGAAGGTGCTGACAAGGGCGACCCCAACTGCCAGATGGCCTTTGACATGTTCTACTATCGCACCAGCCAGCTCATCATGGAGATGGCGCAGGCCATGCACGGCTTCGACACCATCGCCTTTAGCGCAGGCATCGGCGAGAACTCGAGCGTGATGCGTCTTGGCGTTGCCAAGGAGCTTGAGTGGATGGGCGTAAAGATTGACGAGGAGGCCAACAAGGTCCGCTCGGACAAAGTCCGCCTCATCTCCACGCCCGACTCCAAGATCCGTGTGCTTGTGGTACCCACCAACGAGGAGTACATGATCGCGCTCGACGTGGCGGAGCTTCTGGGCTAGTACGTCGCCAGACCATAGGCAACAGAGAGTGGCACAGAGTTCCCCGGGAGCGCTGTGCCACTTGCGATTGGAACCCAAATGCAGGATGCCATTGTTTACTTCGACATAGCCGCCGTGGTCATAATGTTTGTGGCGATGGGTTCCGTACTCATACGCAAGGTGACCCATGGGCCCACGTACTACACGTACTTCTCTTTGGTGGTGGTTATCACCCTTACGTGCCTTGCGTCCATGTGCAGCCAGTTGTACGACAATGCGGTAACGAATGCCTGGATCGACGTATCGGTAAGGTCCAACGTGGCGCGTGACCTCATGCGCATGGCCTACTTTGTGTTGCGAAGCGTCAACCCGCTGGCATATCTGGTCTTTATTGCTGTTGTCTCCAATACCACCCATCGGCTGCGTCGCAACTTGGTTATGCGTCTTGCCTTCTGGGCACCCATTGCCGTCGCGATGCTCGTCATTCTCACCAATCCCTTGCATGGCGGCGTCTTTGCGTACACGAATGACGTCATGCACCGCGGCGGCCTCATGTGGGTCATATACCTCTGCGCCATCTACTATTCGTTGTGGGGCGTAGGTCACCTGGTTCGCTGGCGCAAGGTGCTGGTGCGCGAGAAGTTCCTCGCGCTCATGGCACTCTATCCCATGAACCTGGTTGCGGTGCTCATACAGACCTTTATGCCAAAGATGCGGGTTGAGATGTTCTTTACCGCCGTGGCCGTCATGCTTGTGTCCATACTGGTCATGCGCCCCGAGGAGGAGATTGACGACCTCACCGGCACCCTGAGCCTCAAGTCCTTTGAGGAGATGTGCCGTCGTGCCTTTATTATTGAGCGTCCGCTGTGCCTTGTATTCATAGACATAGCAAACAAGGATCGCCTAAGGGCGCTTGCTGGACCGGGCATGTTTAGAAACATTGTGCGTGCCGTGTCCTTGCAAGTAAAGAACTATAATCGGCGCGGTGACGAGCTGTACTACCTGCGCAATGGCCTGTTTTGCATATCGGCCCATAACCTCGACGCAAGCGAGTCGCTGGCCATCGCCTTGCGCTCTGCCAAAGAGGGACGGGAGGCCGCAAAGGCGCTGCCTGAGCAGTCCATGGTGGTGCAGCTGCGCACATGCGTGGTGCGCGTGCCCCAAGACGTGGGTGACGACCAGACGCTCCAGACCTTTACCCGACGCATTGGGCGCGTTATACCCGAGCCCTGCGTTACCACCTACGAGGAGCTCTCGCGCCACAAGGGGTTCTTGCTGCAAATGAATCTTGCCAACATTGTGGAACGCGGCATTGCCGAGCGAGCATTTGAGGTGTACTACCAGCCCATCTGGAACGTGCAACAAAAGCGCTTTTGCTCCGCCGAAGCGCTAGTGCGCCTGCACGACCCCGAGTTTGGGTACGTCTCGCCCGGACTCTTTATTCCCGAGGCCGAGCAGAGCGGGGCCATCGTGGATGTGGGACGCATCGTGCTGCAAAAGATCTGCCAGTTCTTGGGCACGGTGGACTTTGCCGCCACGCAGCTTGAATACGTGGAACTAAACCTGTCGGTGGAGCAGTGCATGCAGCCCGACTTGGTGCCGCAGTTGCTTGGCCTGCTCAAAGACAACCATGTGGAAAGCAGAAGAATAAACCTAGAGATAACCGAGACGTCGGAAAGCTATTCTCAGACGGTCATAGACAACAACATGCGGGCGCTCGCACAGGTGGGCATAACGCTTTCGCTGGACGACTATGGGTCGGGTTACTCCAGCCTGGCGCGCATGTTCTCGCTGCCCATAGACGTCGTAAAGCTGGACAAGAGCCTGGTAGATGGGATGGGAGACCCAGCCGTGCGCACCGTGGTTGCCGACACCGTTGTCACCATGCAAAAGATTGGCAAGAAGGTGCTGGTAGAAGGTGTGGAGACCGAGGAGCAGTCCAAGGAGCTAGTGGGCATGGGCGTGGATTACCTGCAGGGATACCTGTATGCCCGGCCCCTCTGCGAGGAGGACTTTATAGCCTTTTTGATGGAGCGCAACGCAAGCGCCTTGCCCTACACGCACTCACAACAAGGGAGTTGCTCATGAAGATTGACATAAAGGCAAAGAAAACCCGCGGTTTTGACAAGATCGACATACGCTTTGCGCTCATACAGGTCTACTTTGCCGTGTACCTGGTTATGGGCTTTGGCTATGCGGCGCTGTGTCCGCCAGCGGCCTTTACCTACGACCTTTCGCTCGTGCGTGCCTTGGTGGTGGCCGCTTCCTCGGCAATCACGCTGTGGCAGCTGCACGAGCGACGCGTAAGGGCGCGCATCTATGCGTTGGTAACTGTAGGGCTTTGCATGCTCTTGTCGGCCATCGACTTTTTGGGTCTGGGCGCCTTGGCCGACGTGGCAAAGATCGTGACCCTGCCCATTGCGGTGAGTGCCACGGCAATTGAGTTCTTTGGCGCGGGATTCGTCGCGTACGGACTGTTGCTGGACGAGAAGATCCAGGCGCAGCTAACAGAGCCACCACGCAAGGGTCCTGCCCACGAAGGCGGACACAGTTGGGACCAGCCGCTGCGTGTCCGCGTTCGCACTTGGGAGTTCTGGCGCGACCTTATTATATACTTTATCGTGTTCTCGTTTATTGGCCACTGGGCCGAGATACTGTTTTGCAAGCTCATCTTGGCCGGCGTGTTTATGGGAGGATACGATCCCACCAACGCGATGCTGTGGGACCAGTGGCTCTTTCCCTTCTCGGCAGAGGGCACGGCGCTGGCCGCGATCGTCGTGTTTCTGCATCCCGTTGCGCTCAAGCTGCAAAAGAAGTTTGGCGAGCGCTCCTGGAAGGCGGTTGCGCTGAGCTTCCTAATAAACGGGCTTGTGTGCACGTCCATCGACTTTGGCACGGGCATGGTGGCAAACCAGCACTACGAGCTGTGGGACTACCGAGACATGCCCTTTAACTTTATGGGTCAGGTGTGCCTGCAG
Organism: Coriobacteriales bacterium; assembly: GCA_030529665.1. Lineage (GTDB taxonomy): Bacteria > Actinomycetota > Coriobacteriia > Coriobacteriales > Atopobiaceae > RUG440. The sequence goes on along the minus strand of JAUMWL010000084.1, from coordinate 9,511 downwards.
AACTCCATGGTCTACACGATCGCCGCGACGCTTGTGGTGTGGCTGCTGTATCCTGCCATGGATAAGGGCATTCGCAAGCTCTCTCGTGATGCCGCGGACGGCATGTTTTGGGCGCTCGTGGGCATCTACGTGTTCCTTGCCCTGCTGCACTTTGTGGACCCGTCCATGTAGCGCCTGCCAAGCGATGGGGATACTCCCCATCGCTTGCCTACTCGCTATCCTTCGTCGACCTTCTCCACGGCCTCGCGCAGTGCCTTGATAACGATCTCTAGTGCCTTGATGCGCGCATAGCGTTTGTCGTTGGACTCGAGGATGTGCCACGGCGCAAAGGTGGTGCTGGTCTTTAGTATCATCTCGTCCACGGCTTGCTCGTACGCGTCCCACTTCTCGCGGTTGCGCCAGTCCTCGTCGGTTATCTTCCACTGCTTCTCGGGCGTCTCCTGCCTGTCGGTAAAGCGCTCGAGCTGCGTCTTGTTGTCTATCTGGACCCAGAACTTAATGATTACGGCGCCCCACTCGTTGAGCTCGCGCTCAAACTCGTTCATCTCGTTGTACGCACGCTTCCAGTCGTTCTCGGTGCAGAAGCCCTCTATGCGCTCGACCATAACCCTGCCGTACCACGTGCGGTCAAAGATGGCAATGTGCCCGGCCTTTGGCAGGCGCGTCCAGAACCGCCACAAGAAGTGCCGCGCCTTCTCGTGTGGCTCGGGGCTTGCGATGGGATGGACCTCGTATCCCCGGCAGTCCATCGCGCTGGTTATGCGCTTTATGTTGCCGCCTTTGCCAGCCGCATCCCATCCCTCGTATGCAATGATCACCGGAATCTGCAGACGGTATACCTCGTGATGGAGCTGCTTTAGCTCGTCCTGCAGCTCGTCGAGCCTCTCTTGGTACTCGTCGTTGTCTAGCTGCTTGCCCTCAAGCACCACGTCGGCCAGGCGAGGCATGCGCTTGAGCGGGAAGGTGTTCTGCAGGATGGGATGCGCATAGGCCGAGTTGGCAAGCGCCGTCTCTATGCCTTGGTTGAGGAACTGGAGCACTTGGAGCTCGGTCCACTTGCGGCTGGTCGCGTCTATTATGTACCACGGCGAGGACGGGCTGTTGGTGTTGGTGAGGTAACGTCCGTACGCCTCCAAGTACTCGTCGTAGTTCTCGTTCTCGCGAAGGTCGTCCTCGTCCACGCGCCAGCGGTTTTGCTCGTCGTTCTGCAAGGCCTCCAGGCGCTTGTGCTGGGTCTTCTTGCTAATGTGCAAAAAGAACTTCATCACCAAATATCCGTTGTCGGTAAGAGAGCGCTCGGTGGTGGTAATGCTGCGCATGCGGCGTCGGTACTCGGCCTTGCTAAGGTTGCCCGACATGTGCTGCGAGATTACCTCCTCCATCCAGCACCGGTCAAAGAACACAAACCTGCCCGCCTCGGGTATATATTGGAAGTAGCGATGCATAAACGGGTAGCGCCGCTCCTCCGGCGTGGGCGTGTCCATGCTGCGAACCTTAAAGAAGCGCGGGTCGATGTTCTTTATTACGCGGCCAATGACCCCGCCCTTTCCGGACGATCCCCATCCCTCAAAGATGACCATTACGGGCAACTTGGAATCCTTTACCTTGAGCTGGTTTGCTATAAGCTTTTCTCGCTCGATCTGGAGCAGGCTGCGAATCTCTTCTTGCTCTGGCTTTTGGGTCATAACAAAATCCCTCAGCATGTGATCCCCCTTTGATTGCCCTTTTGCGGATGTTGGCCTAACCATCATCATAGCTTGATTGCATATGACAAAACCGCAGCAATAGGTATTCGGCCCAGGCAGACGGCGTGGCAAGTCCGTGGTAGCATGGAGGTATTGCTTCTTTGCGGGAAAGGGGCCCACATGAAGACGAGAAAAACCACAAGGCGACTGCTGGCGCTGGTAGTTGCCGCCATCTTGGCGTGTACCACAATAGCGCTTAGCGGATGTACGTCCTGCTCGAGCTCGCAAGCCTCAAGCGACGAGGCAACGACCAAGGAGGACACGTCAAAGAAGAAGACGGAGAAGAAGAAGGAGAAGGACGAGAAGGAGGCCCAAAAGGAGTACACCGTACCCAACGTGGTCTCGCTCACGCAGACGGATGCCGAGAAGGCCATCCTGGCTTCGGGCCTGCGCATGGGCAAGGTAGCGCAGGAGGCGTCCGAGACCGTCCCACGCGGCAGCGTTATATCCCAGACGCCCGAGCCGCTTACCAGCGCAAAGGCCGACTCGGCGGTTGACCTCGTGGTCTCGTCGGGCAAGCCGGTGGCCAAGAACGTAAAGGTTCCCGACCTCAAGGGCAAGACGCAGGCCGAGGCCGAGAAGCTCCTGCAAGAGCAAAAGCTCGTGGGCGTGGCCGCGACCCCGCAGGAATCCAGCGAGGTGGCTCCGGGTCAGGTGTTTAAGCAGTCCATAGCGGCGGGCACGACCGTAAAGGAAGGCGCGCGCGTGGAGTTTACCGTGGCATTGGCCCCGTCCACCGTTAAGGTGCCCAACGTTGTGGGCATGACGACCGAGGAGGCCCAGGCTGCCATAACCGTCGTGGGACTTGGCTTCGACTACACCACCACATACAACGACAGGGTTCCCAGCGGCAAGGTAGTCTCGCAGTCGGTGGCGGCCGACACCTCCGTTAAGGCCGGTACTACGGTGAGCGTGGTCGTCTCGTTGGGACAGAAGCCCGAAGAGAAGGTGAGCGTGCCCGACGTGCTCACCTATTCGTGGCACGACGCCGAGGCGACGTTGGAGTCTGCGGGCCTCGCCGCTCGCTATACCGGCGATCCGGCGGGCAACGTGGTAGCCCAGGACGTGGATCCGGGAACCATGGTTGAACCCAACACGCTCATAACCGTTACGCTGCAGAAGTCCGTGGTCATGGTAACGGTTCCCGACCTTGTGGGCATGTCACCCACCAGCGCCGAGGGTCTGCTGAGCGACCTCAACCTCGTGCTGGATCTGGACGGCGGCATACACGGCACCATCGTGAGCCAGTCGCCGGAGGCGGGGACGCAGGTGGAGGAGCGTACGACCGTTACGGCAACCGTGGACAGCTCTGACTTTGGCTGGCATGACGCGTCGAGCGCCTCCAAGGCGGCAAAGGGCGCGGGCCTGAGTGACTTTAGCGTTCAGAAGTCCGTCACGATTGGCGACAAGACCTACAAGAAGCCGACCTTTGCCTACGTCACGGGCGTTGCCCAGGCGTTCTATGAAGGTGCCGCGGATGGTGTGGTTATTCGAAAAGCTGATTCCGACCACGCATCCAAGCTCACCGACATGAACCGCGACGCGTTTGCCGCGCAGTGGAACGTAAACTTTAAGGGTCAGACCATCAACTGCTATGGCGACGCAGAGGGTGCCGTAACCGTGGCCACGTGGAACGTGGGCAACGACTGGTATGCCGTTACCTACCAGGGCTTTGGTGGCGAGAATGTCTCTATGAGCGAGGACGACGCAGCCTCCATTGCCTTTGGCGTGCAGTAATAGCTGGAGTTGCAGCAGATGATGGGGATGCCCCCTTTGCCCGCGGGCAGGGGGCATCCCCATCGCTTGGTGGCCGTGGCCTTGCTAGCTGTGGGTGTGGGCAGCTTTACTTTAGCGAGGCACACCCTGTTGAGTATGCGTAGAGGTCGAATTCCAGCGTGCGCTGGTCGTCAAAGGTTTGCGCGCGCGTGCCCACAAGGCAAAAACCTGCTGCTTCGTAGAGGCGGCTGGCAACAAGGTTTCCTTTTACGACGTCCAGACGAATAGTGTGCATGTTCTGCCCGTATGCTAGGCGTAGCGCCTCATCCACGAGCTCCGCGCCAACATGACGACCGCGCAGGGTTGGATGCACGGCCAACAGATGGATGCTCGCCTCCTCGCCGTGTGACAAGAAGACCATTGCCGCCCGCAGCTCGCCTCCCACGTGCGCCACGTACAATGCTTCTTCCTCGATGTACGCACGCAGGTCGTCCTTGGTGGGATAAAAACCGAGCTCCCACTGGGGACTGTACGCGTCGTGTTTAAACTGCTCGCACACATCGGCATACAGCGTCCACAGCGCGTTGAGGTCCTCCGCCGTGGCGGGGCGGAAAGATTCGAGCACGGGTGTGCGCGGCTCAAGGTAGTGAACGGGCTTGTTGTGCGCGCGGGCGTACGCAATCTCGGAGCGCGTGCTCGCACCGACGTATCCTCCTACGTTGATGACGTAGATCTCATCTGCCATATCTATCTTGCGCTTGTGCATATCGTCCAGCATTCGCTTGGTTTGGGCGGAAACGCTCTGGGCATCATCGTACCCAAAGAAGCCCACGCTTATGACGATGCTTCCCGCGAGCGTTAGGCGCTTGTTTGCCTCTTCGAACTCGCGCCTGAACCGCGTGCTTCCGCATAGCGTAATGACCTTGTATGTTCCTACCATGTTCGTCTCCTATCCGACTTGGCGGTTTGGGGCTAGACCCCAATCTGCCATAGCGCCTTTCAGTATGGCAACAACGCATTCCTATTGCTCCCAGATCTCCGCCAAAAACCCGTTGCCCCAAGCGGGACAACGGGTATAATGGTTTCGTGCCAGCAAAGCCCGCAGGGTGAAAGGTGGGCGGGCGGCGCAGGTTTTTATTTTCTAGGGAGCCCGGTTGCCGCCGGGCTCTCCTAGTTTATCCAACGTCATCCGATCAATCGCGCTTATGTTTCTTCCACCGTCTGCGTAGCTTCCGGACTAGCCGGCGCACCCAGTCGATCACGGTCAGGGAGTCGGCGGCCAAGGCCACCATGACTCCCAGTGCAACAAGAATTTCGTAAATGGGCATGGCACCCTCCTTTTCGGTGGGCGCCGCCCGCGCGCGGACTTTGCTAACACGTGGCATGCATTCTACACCCGTGCACCTCATGCGTCTCTTAAGGTCAGCTTCAGGCTGGGACGTGCTCGTGGTGGCGGGGGAGTAGGCGGATTCGCGGCCGTTTGGTCAGTCGAAGTGGGGATGCAACCATTGCCTTGCCCGGGCGGGCAAGGGGGCATCCCCATCGCTTTACGCTATTACAGCGGCCTCATAAAGAACGCGTACTCGGCGGTCTCGCCGGGCTCGAGAAAGTCCATGCCGCGCTTGTGCTCAAACACGTCGTCCTCGTCGGTGCCGGTGGCGGTGCCGCGCCAAGGCTCGAGCGCCACGAACGGTGCGTCGTTGGCCGCGCTCCACACGCCCAGGTAGTCAAAGCCCTCAAAGTCCACCCTCATGCCGTGACCGGACGGACCCACCATGCTCACGGTGCGACCCGGCACGTCCTCAAAGATGAGCGTGTCCACGTCGAACAGGCGGTGCGAGAGTGCGAGCGTGTCGGAGTCCTCCACCAGCGAGAAACGCGTCTGGTAGTCGATGAGGCCCGTGGCAGTGCTGATGGTGGGAGAGGCGTAGGTCCAGGGTTCGGCGAACTTGAGCACGTAGTCGCCAAAGTCCTCGTCCTCGCAGCCAGGCGCGGGTACGTTAAAGGCGGGGTGTCCGCCCACCACAAAGGGCAGCGTAGCGTCGCCGGTGTTTGTAACGGTAAAGCGCTGCTCAAGGGCGTCGCCATCGAGGGCGTAGGTCATGTCGAGCCTAAAGTCGTAGGGGAATGCCGCCCTCGTGCTGTCGTTGGAGCAAAGCGACAAGGTCATGCTGTTCTCAACGGCCTCGGTTACCTCAAACTCGTAGTTGCGGGCAAGGCCGTGACGGCCAAAGCGAATCTCGCCCTGTGCCGAGTCGGCGCGGTCGTCTCGGATGTTGCCCACAATGGGAAAGAGCACCGGCGCACAGCGAGGCCACCACTTGGGATTGCGCTGCCACAGGTACTCCTTGCCGTCCTTCTTGAGGTTCATAAGCTGGGCGCCGGCCGTGTCCACGCTGGCCTCCATCGCGCCGCCTTTGATGGTAATGAGTTCGCTCATGGGTCTCCCTTCTTCAAAAGACATACCTACATTAACTATGGCACGCCATGCCAAAATGGACGACGGGACTTCCGCAAAAAGTCGCATTTGCGGGATAGATGCGGGTTCCAGGCCCAGAATACGCGGTTGACCCGTGGTTTTTGTCACATAACTTGGTCATTATTTGCATGTGCGAACTATATATGTATTAGACTAACTCAAGCTGTTTTACTGTGTGCAAACGACGGTCCACCGAGTTTTTGGTACCGCTCGCCGCACGCAAACCCAAGGAGGTTCCATGATAGACGACCAACTCACGAAGTGTGGCATAAAGGACCGCACAGGCGCCGTCATGATTGATGGCAGCCCCGCCAAGCTTGTGGAACGCGCACTCTCTCGCCGCGAGGGCAAACTCACCGAAACCGGTGCCCTCAGCGTCAAAACGGGCAAGTACACCGGACGCTCGCCCGAGGACCGCTACATCGTTGATACGCCACATGTGCACGACGTCATTGCGTGGGGGTCGGTCAACAAGCCCATCTCGCAGGAGGTCTACGAAGACATTAAGGCAGCCGTGTGCGAGCATCTTTCGCACCACGACATATTTGTGGTGCACGCCCTCGCAGGCGCACAGCGCAAGTACACCCGCAAGTTTACGGTAATAACCGAGCTCGCCTCGCAGGCGCTCTTTTGCACGCAGATGCTCGTGCGTCCCAGCAAGCAGGAGCTCGACGAGTACGGCGACCCCGACTTCATCGTTCTGTCGGCGCCGTTGCTCAAGCTCGACGCCGCCAAGTACGGCATCCACTCCGAAGCGGCAGTTCTCATAAACTTTGAGGATCGCAAGATCGTCATTGCCGGCACGCAGTACTCCGGCGAGATCAAGAAGTCGATCTTCTCGGTAATGAACTACCTCATGCCCATTGAGGAGAACGTGCTGCCCATGCACTCGTCGTGCAACATGGACCCGGTCACGGGCGACACGGCGGTGTTCTTTGGCCTCTCGGGCACCGGCAAGACCACGCTTTCGGCCGACTCAAGCCGAGCTCTGATTGGCGACGACGAGCACGGTTGGTCCGACGACGGCGTGTTTAACTTTGAGGGCGGCTGCTATGCCAAGGCCATCCGCATCTCCTACGTTACCGAGCCCGAGATCTTCCAGGCCATCCGCTTTGGCGCCGTGTCCGAGAACGTGGTGCTAACGCCTGGCTCGCGCGTGCCCGACTACTTTGACGAGACGTTTACCGAGAACACCCGCGTGGCGTACCCCATTGACTATATTAGTAACGCACAGCTCTTGGGCTACGGCGGCGTGCCCAAGGTCGTGATCATGCTTACGGCCGATGCCTTTGGCGTGCTGCCTCCCATATCGCGCCTGTCTCGCGAAGCTGCCATGTATCACTTTGTGAGCGGCTTTACCAGCAAGGTGGCGGGCACCGAGCGCGGCATCACCGAGCCCACGCCCACCTTCTCCACGCTCTTTGGCGAGCCCTTTATGCCGCTTGACCCCATGCTGTACGCAAAGATGTTTGGCGAGCGCATGGAGAAGTACGGCACGAGGGTCTACCTCATCAACACCGGTTGGACCGGCGGTCCTCATGGCGAGGGCAAGCGCATCAACCTGCCCTACACGCGCGCGATGGTTACCGCGGCGCTTACCGGCGAGATCGAGAAGACCGAGTTCGTGCACCACGACATCTTTAACGTTGACGTTCCCCAGCACATAAAGGGCGTGCCCGACATCGTGCTTAACCCGCGCCAGACGTGGCGTGACAAGGAGGCCTACGACGAGCAGGCACGCAAGCTTGCCGCGATGTTTGAGGATAACGCCGCAAAGAAGTATCCCAACATGGAGGACGCCGTCCGTGAGGCCGGCCCGCACTCCAAGTAACGCAGCATAGCGAGCAAAGGGGAGTATCCCCATCGCCTGACAACGAGCGATGGGGATACTCCCCTTTGCATGCAAGAAAGGACGGTGGTCATGAGTCCGTTTATGATGATTATGGCAGTGCTCCCGGCCGTTGTGGTGTTCACCTACGTGTACCGCAAGGACACGATCGAGAAGGAGCCGACGTCTCTTTTGGCAAGGCTCTTTGCTCTTGGGGCGCTCAGCGGGGTAGTGGCCGTTGTGGTCGAGCTCCTGCTTGAGGGCATTCTCTTGTCTGGCCTTCGCGAGGGGACGTTCATGTATCGTGTGGTCGAGAACTTCGTCACGCTGGCACTTGTGGAAGAGGCTGGCAAGTACATTATGCTGAGGCGTGCCACGTGGAGGTCCCCGCACTTCAATTACCTCTTTGACGCGGTGGTGTATGCCGTGGCCGTGTCGCTGGGGTTCGCAACGCTGGAGAACGTGATGTACCTTATGGACGGTTCGCTCTCCACTGCAATCGGAAGGGCGATCCTCTCCGTTCCAGGACACGCCATCTATGGCGTGTTTATGGGATGCTACTACGGCGCCGCCAAGCGATGCGAGCTGGCAGGCGACGGCAATGGGCGTAAGCACAACATGACGCTCGCGCTCGTCGTACCCGTACTCTTGCACGGATTCTATGACTTTGCGATTGACGCATCGCTTTTTATTCCGTTCGTCCTGTTTGAGATAGTGGTGACCGTCTCTGCGGTCAAGTGCGTAAGGCGCTTCTCGCGAGAGGATGCGCAGCTGTAGGCGTCGGGGCAATGGTGACGGGGGAGGATTTGCCCTGTGCTGTGATTGCGAGCTGTGTGGCCTGCGCGGGACCTACCGTGCTGTCTTTTGGAGCAGTGTGGGTCGTCAAGCCACACAGCTCGCGATTACAGCACGCTTTTGGGTACGCGACCCACACAGCTCGCGATTACAGCACGCCTCAGTTGCTGCGCTGGTACGAGTTCGAGAAGGACGACTCTTCTGGACACCAAAACTCACTGTGCACAAACCAAACCGATTTGTTGTACACTAGCGTGATGTTTTATCTAAGCGCAAAGGAGTTGTGATGGCATACAACGAACAGGCGCGTCGCGACGGCATCCCCGTGTACGATGCGCAGGCCATAGAGAACAAGTGGCAGATAATCTGGGATTACGAGCAGACCTTTAAGGCGCGCGACGACTCGGGTCGCCCAAAGAAGTACGTGCTGGAGATGTTCCCGTATCCCTCCGGAGACCTCCACATGGGCCACGCCCGCAACTACTCCATCGGCGACGCCATGGCGCGCCAGGCCCGCATGCGCGGCTTCGAGGTGCTGCACCCCATGGGCTTCGACGCCTTTGGCCTTCCTGCGGAGAACGCGGCCATAAAGCACAACACGCAGGCCGGTGCCTGGACCTACAAGAACATGGACACGGCCATCGCCACCATGAAGCGCATGGGCTTCAGCTACGACTACGACCGCCTGGTGCGCACGTGCGACCCCGACTACTACAAGTGGGGCCAGTGGGCCTTCCTCAAGATGTGGGAGAAGGGCCTGGCATACCGCGCCACCTCTCCCGTAAACTGGTGCCCCAGCTGCAACACCGTGCTCGCAAACGAGCAGGTGGTTGACGGCAAGTGCTGGCGCTGCGGCTCCGTGCCCGAGAAGCGCGAGCTCTCCCAGTGGTACCTGCGCATCACCGACTACGCGCAGGAGCTGCTGGACGACCTCGACAAGCTCGACGG
>JAUMWL010000231.1 GCA_030529665.1 Coriobacteriales bacterium | reverse complement strand
GGCGGAAGATGCCGTCCATGCCCTCGCCGTAGAACGGCATCTGCAGCTCGTTGGCGTAGGTGGGGCTTACGGTGGAGATGATGTCGGAGTACAGCAGCGCGGCCTTCATGTAGTTGATGGCCTGGGGAGCGCAGTACAGCTGGTCGCGAGCAGCTGGCACGTCGGCAAGGCCCAGCACGTCGTGGAGGACCTTGTCGGAATACTGGCCCTGGAACAGCACGTTGTGCACCGTAAAGATGGTCTTCACGTGCACGCACTCGGGAATCTGGGTGTAGAACTCACGCAGGAACACCGGTGCCATTGCCGTTTGCCAGTCGTTGCAGTGAAGCACGTCGCACTGCAGCTCAGGTACCTTGGCGATGGACTCGCAAATAGCCTTGGAGAAGAACGCAAAGCGCTCGCCATCGTCAAAGTATCCATACAGTGCATCGCGCTTGAAGTAGGACTCGTTGTCGATGAAGTAGAAGTCCAGTCCCTGGTAGGTTAGCTTCTCTACGCCACAGTACACGCTACGCCACGAGAGGGGCACGTAGAAGTCGGCCACGTGCTTCATCTGATCCTTGTACTCGCTGGGTATCGTGCCATACTTTGGCATGATTACGGCTACCTTGGCACCGGCTTGCTTGAGCGCGCGCGGAAGGGAGCCCGCGACGTCGCCAAGCCCGCCGCTCTTGGCGAAGGGCACTGCCTCGGATGCCGCAAACAGAATCTTGAGCTTTCTTCTTACGCTATCTGCCATGGTTATCCCTGCCTTAGTTATACGTTGACTAGTTCTTCTTTAGGTAGAGGATGTCGCCATCGGTGCCACGAAGCTCGGTGCCGGCAGGCACGACGTTGGCCTTGTCGATGATGGCGTTCTCGATCTTGGCGCCCTTCTTGATGATGACGCCCTGCATGACGACGGAGTTGCGTACGGACGCGCCGGGCTCAACAATAACGTTGCGGCCAAGGACGGAGCTCTGTACGGAACCATAGATGCGGTCGCCGGAGGCGATGAGGGAGTTGGAGACCTTTGCGCCGGGCTCGTACTTTGCGGGCGGGTTGTCGTGGGCCTTGGTCTTGATGGGACGAGCGTCGGTGAGCTCGCTGAGAACCTCGGGATCCAGAAGGTCCATGTTGGCCTTGAAGTAGGAGGGCTTGTCAAAGATGGGCTTCATGTAGCCGTCAAACTCGGCGGCGATCACGCGGAAGCGGCCATACTCGGAGTTGAGGGCCTCAAAGAGGTCGAGGTGGTCAACGGCTGCGAAGGAGTCGATGAGCTCGAGGAGCAGGGTGCGCTCGATGACGGCGTAGTCAAGGAAGGCTGCCTCGCCAAACTTTACGCCCTGGTGCATGCTCGTTACGCGGTCGCCGTCGAGGTCGAAGGTAACGACGTCAATGTTGCCGTCGCAGGTGGCCTTCTTGGTGAGGACGGTAATGTTTGCGCCGGTCTCCTCATGCTTGGCGATGAGGGCCTTGACGTCCACGCTGCAGATGAAGTTGGCCGTGGAGAGCACGACGTACTTCTCGCTGTTCTTGGTGAGGAACGCGCGGTTCTGCACGAGGTCGCGAATGAGGAAGCGAGCGCCGGTGCGGCTGGTGCCAAACGCGGTGCCGGGCATGATGAACAGGCCGCCGTTCTTGCGGTCGAGGTCCCAATCCTTGCCGGAGCCCACGTGGTCAACGAGGGAGCGGTAGTTGTTGGGCATGATCATGCCAACGTTACGGATGCCGGCGTTCACCATGTTGGACAGGGCGAAGTCTACCAGGCGATAACGGCCCAGATAGGGCATAGAGGCCACGGGGCGGCCCGAGAACACGTCATCCTTGGATGCCGTGGTGTAGTTGCAGGTCACAAGACCAATTGCCTTGGCCATCGTTTACTCCCCCTTCTCCACAACGGCGTCATCGCCGAGGGTAACGGTTTCCTCATCTGCAGAACCAAAGGTGGCGCCAGGCTTGACGACCGAGCGCTCGGCCATGATCGCGTTGATGACCACGGCGCCCTCCTCGACGCGAGCGCCGGGGAAGAGGATGGAGTCCTTAACGACCGCATTCTTGCCCACGAAGACGTCAGCCGAGATCACGGAGTGCTCAACAGAGCCCAGAATCGTGCAGCCGTTGTCGATGAGGGAGTCGTCCACGGAGCCCTTGGGGCCGACGAACGCGGGAGGACGGGTGGAGGAGTTGCTCATGATGGGGGCGTCCTGCGCGAACAGATCGAACGCGGGCTCGGCACCCAGCAGCTCCATGTTTGCCTCGTGGAAGGAAGCCACGGTGCCTACGTCGCGCCAGTAAGCCTTGAACTGATAGGTGTAGAGGCGCTTGCCGTCGGCCAGCAGCTTGGGGATGATGTCGCCACCGAAGTCGTGCGAGGAATCGGGGTTCTTGTCGTCTTCCTTGAGGGTCTCGATGAGGAGCTTGGCGTTGAAGATGTAGATGCCCATGGAGGCAAGGTTGCTCTTGGGCTCTGCGGGCTTCTCTACGAACTCCTCGATGCGGCCATCCTCGGCGCAGTTCATGATGCCGAAGCGGGAAGCCTCTTCCCAGGCAACGGGCATAACTGCGACGGTGAGGTCGGCGTTGTTTGCCTTGTGGGTGGCAAGCATGTCCTCGTAGTCCATGCGATACAGCTGGTCGCCGGAGAGGATGAGGATGTACTCAGCGTCCTGGCTCTCGAGGTAGCCAAGATTCTGGGTAATGGCGTCTGCCGTGCCGGCATACCAAGAGGCACCAGTCTGGGTTGCGAAGGGCGGCAGAATCGCTACGCCACCGTCGCGCTCGTCGAGGTTCCACGCCTCACCGGTTCCCAGGTACTCGTGCAGTAGGTACGGACGATACTGAGTCAGTACGCCTACCGTGTTGATCCCCGAATTCGCGCAGTTGGAAAGCACGAAGTCGATGATCCTGTACTTGCCGCCGAACGATACGGCCGGCTTGGCGACTTTGCTTGTAAGCACGCCCAGCCTCGAACCCTGCCCGCCGGCAAGAAGCATTGCAACGCATTCCTTCTTGCTCATAGAACTTCCCCTTTCGTCAATTCTTTGGGCCAGTAAACTAACTTACTCACCAACATGCCAGATATCGGCCGCATATTCACGAATTGTTCGGTCAGAGGAGAAGAATCCAGACTTGGCCGTATTATGAACCGACACACGGTTCCAATTTCGGGTGTCAACGTAGGCACTCGTGAGCTCTTCCCAAGCCTGGACGTAGGAGTGGAAGTCGCGGCAAACGAGGTACTGATCGTTGTTTACCATGAGCTCGTCGTGCACCAATTCGAAGTTTCCGGACTGGCGGGCATAGGTGCCGTCGGTCAGCTGGTCGATCACGCGGCCCAGGCGGGCACGGTCTGCGTTGTACTCGTTCCAGGCAAAGTAGCGGCCGGACGCATAGAGGTCGCTGACCTCGTTGGTGCGCAGGCCAAAGATCTTGATGTTCTCCTCGCCCACGAGGTCGCAGATCTCTACGTTGGCGCCGT
>JAUMWL010000230.1 GCA_030529665.1 Coriobacteriales bacterium | reverse complement strand
CGCACGCTGGTGCTTGAGGACAGCTTCAACGGGGTCGAGGCCGGGTACCGGGGAGGGTTCATAACGGTTATGGTGCCCGACCTTGCAGAGCCGACCGAGGAGATTCGCCAGATGGCCACGGCGGTGGTAGATGACCTCGGTGCCGTAATAGATCTGCTGGAGTCCGGCGCTCTTGGCTAAAGGTCTGTGCCGATAAAAGAGACCGGAGGTGGGCTTCAATTGTGCGTGTTTGACATGCGTCACAACAGAAGCTATAGGAGTCTTGATGCCAGGTCAAACCAGCGGCGCGAGCTGCTGGTTGACTCTGCGCGAGCATGCTTCGAGACCAACGGCATAGACGACACTTCCATAGTGGACATAACCCGTGCGGCGGGTGTGGTTAGGGAGCTCTTTTACTATTACTTTACAAACAAATCGTCCGTAAGGCTTGCAGTGGCCGACTCCTATGCTCAGGAGGCGCTTGGCCTCGCAAGCGAATGGTGCGACACCAACGCGCAACGCGACTGGAACGACCAGCCAGACGTGCTGGAGGCGCTGTCGCTTGCCGTTGGGTACCTCCGAAGGTTTTGCTTTACGCAAAAAGGCGAGCGAAAGCCCATGTTTGACCTTTTGGAAACCGAGCATCCCATAATGGACTTCTTCAATAAGGTGGTGGCCGAGATCGTGCGCGTCAACCATCACAAGCCTGCGGCACGTGGCATCACCCAAGTGTTTGCTGGCAAGGAACCCACTAATAAGCCATTGCATGTTTTTGAGCTGCTCGTTATGGGTATTATTGGCTGCATGGACGCCATGCCGTACGTGAGCGACGAGGTGCTTGCCGGCCTTGCCCTCAAAATGTTTAGCGCACAGACGTTATAAACTTACGTTCGCGGATAAAATCATACCGTTAGCTGATTCTGAATTGGGATATTCGGAAAGCGGTTACTATACTCCGAACTGACCAATTATGTTGATTCTTTGGCTTTAGTATTAGGAGATGATAATCATGACGGCACCAGGTAACGACGCATTTGGCTCAGATTTCATTCCCGGAAAAGTAAAGGTCGACAATACGGCAGCCGCACAGGCGTATGGCAGGCGTTGGAGCGGCATGCCCGCATACAACTCTCTCGAGGATGGCGAGGCGCAGCATCTGGAGGGTTTTGGCGCGTCTCAGAGTCCCAGCAAGATTCAGAGCAAGTCATAAGGTGCGTGGAGGCGTAAGATGCCTAGTGAGAGCGATCGTTTGGTGGGGTCTGTGTTGCGAGAGATGCGCGAGCGATTGGGAATCACGCAAAGCGACTTGGCAAACAAGCTCAAATGGCCACAATCGTTTGTGAGCAAGGTGGAGACGGGGCTGAGGGCATTGAAGCTCAGCGAGGCCTATGGCTACGCCAATGCGCTCGATATGAACGTGGCGGACTTTGTAAACGAGGTGGGCGAGGCGCTGGCTTAGCCCACCTTTGGTTATGACTCAACATAGATGGGTTCTTGTCCATCCGTGACACAGCCCTTGTGTATGACTATTCCAGAGACGCCTTTCTTGCCCGGAAGCTCAAACATGGGTCCTTCTAGCACGGACTCGCAGATGGAGCGCAGGCCCCTCGCCCCCGTCTTTCGACTTAGGGCCAGCTCTCCTATGGCCCGCAGGGCCTCGTCCTCAAACCCCAGCTTGATGCCGTCGTATGCAAAGAGCTCCTGGTACTGACGCACGATGGCATTGCGTGGCTCGGTAAGGATGCGCACCATGGCGTCCACGCCGAGGGGCTTGGTGTGGGTGATGATGGGAATGCGCCCCACGAGCTCCGGTATGAGGCCAAACTGGTAGAGGTCCTCGGGCTCGACCAAGCCCAGAAGCTCGTCCACGTCATACGCGCTTCCAAGGGAGGAGCCTGCCGCAAAGCCAATGCTGCGACTCTCGTAACGCCGACGCACGATGTCATCGAGCCCCACAAACGCTCCGCCGCAGATAAAGAGGATGTTGGTGGTGTCGAGCTTTGTGTTCTTTTGGAACAGGTTGGTCCTGCCGCCCAGAGGGGGAACGAGGGCCATGGACCCCTCCAAAAGCTTGAGGAGCGCTTGCTGAACGCCCTCTCCCGAGGGGTCGTTCTTCATGGCGACGTTTGCGGCACCTGCGCTGCGCGCGAGCTTGTCGATCTCATCTATGTACACGATGCCAAGCGAGGCCGCCTCCGCGCTTCCGGCCATCTGTATGAGCCTTGCCAGGATCGACTCCACGTCCTCGCCCACGTATCCCGCGTCGGTGAGCGTCGTGGCGTCGGCAATGGCGAGGGGCACGTCCAAGATACGGGCGAGCGTTTGCACCATAAGCGTCTTTCCGGTGCCCGTGGGTCCCAACAAGAGGATGTTTGACTTAGCTATCTCCACGTCCCCTGACGGCTTCCATGAGGTCGTCGTCCGCTTGTAGTGGTTGTACACCGCCACCGCAAGGGTGCGTCGGGCCTCCTCTTGGCCAATGACGTAGGCACCCATTGCGTCATAGAGCTCCTTGGGCGTGGGGAGACGCCCGTCCTCGCTGAGGGAGGGGCCAATCTCCACCTGCGTGTCCAGGGACTGTCCGGCGCGGGGAGCTGCGAAGACCTTGCGCTTCTTGCCCGTTTGCTTGGTCTGTCGCGAAGGTTGGCTGGTCACGGGATTGTCGTCTGCCGGTACGAGCTCGCCAAAGGAGTTGAGCTTGAGGTCCTTGCGCTCGTAGTACTTCTCAAAATGCTCCGGCATGCTGGGCGCCTTGCCAAAGGGAGGGTCGTAGGATTCCAGGCTAAACTGCTCGCGGTTCCTCCTGTAGTACACAACGATCGCCGCCACGCCAATCATGGAAAGCACAAACAGGGCAGTGCCCATAAACTCGTCAAAGCTAAAATGAGGCATGCAATACCACCTTGTAACGTCTGGCTAAAGTATCTGTCACCCAAACCTGTGCGTCGCCCACGAGTATAGCATGGACGTGATTCGCGCACCCGCGCGCGCGTTGAGGGTGCGTGGATGCCCCTTCGTTCGACAAGACCGATAAGAGCGTCATCACCACCGACGGCGAGGTGGACGCTACTTCGAGGACGACACCTACGACGACGGCGCGGCCGCGCCCAAGCTCGTGGACGACGACTCGCTCGGGCTGGTGATCGACCGCACGACGGCGGTTGAGGACGACGTGGTTCTAGACACCATCGAGCTCGAGCGTGCCGACACCGAGCAGGTAACCTTCACCGTGCCTGCCGACGCCAAGAGTGGTGACACCATCCACATGGTTGTGGAAGTGACCGACGATGGCGCGCACGACCTCAAGCACTACCAGCGCGTCGTTGTGACCGTGGCGTAGGCAAGTCCGTAACAGAAGTGCCAAATCTTCTGTAATTGGGGGACAGTTCCCAGCGTGCACGCCCCTCTGGGCTGGGGCTTCTCTGTAGGCACGCTAGGGACAGCCCCCCAATCGCGGCGTTTGCTGGGATTGGGACCAGTGACGCTGGGTTTGCTGGGATCGCGACCAGTG
>JAUMWL010000083.1 GCA_030529665.1 Coriobacteriales bacterium | reverse complement strand
TACCATGGTCGTCTGGACGGCATGATAAAGCTGCATGGATATCGCATCGAGGTGGGCGAGATAGAGTCCGTGCTCTCGTCGCTTCCTCAGGTGGATATGGTGTGTGTGCTGCCTGTTCGGCGTGGGGACGGGTCGGTGGTGCGTCTTGTGGCGGCTGTCCAGCCGTCCGCGTCGTGCACCGAGCGAGGCCTTAAGCTGACCAAGGTCCTCAAGAATGCCGTGCGAGACACCCTACCTGCATACATGATTCCCTCCACTTTTAAGTATGTGGAGAAGATCGATCTCAACGCAAACGGAAAGGCGGATCGCAAGGCGCTGGCCGCGAGGTTGGGTATATAGGCATGAACTTCTTTGTGGACCCAGCGTTCTTTGTTCTCCTAGTGCCGATTGTGGGAATCGCGGCATGCCTTGGCATGACGCAGCGGCCGCTCAGGCGATATGGTAGCGTGGTGTCGCTGCTCATGCTGTTGCTGCTCTTTTATAGGACGCCCGAGGGGCTTGCCCTGTGCGCGGGCTACATTGCCATGTCGCTCGTGCTGGCCCGATGGGTGCTCAGCCTATTTGCAAAGAAGGACCACGACCAAAACCGCGCCGTGCTGCTCTATCGTGTTGCCTTGGCGCTGCAGATCGCGCCGTTGATCATATATAAGGTAACGGTAGCGGCGGGTGGCGGCCTGCTGGGCTTTTTGGGTATCTCCTACATAACCTTTAAGGGTGCCCAGGTCCTTATAGAGATTCGAGACGGGCTCATAACTGAGCTCTCCGCAACGGATTACCTGTACTTCCTCACGTTCTTCCCCACGTTTACGTCGGGACCTATCTTGCGGAGCCGCACGTTTGTGGCTGACGTTCACAAGGAGCTGACCCGTGACGACTACCTGGACCGCCTGTACAGGGGTTTGGGCTGGCTCGTTATGGGTGCCGTGTACAAGTTTGTTGGCGGGGCCTTGGCGCAGTGGGCCACATGGTTCTTGCCCAGCCTCATTGGCACCTCCACGCCGTTTACGTTTGGAGTGACGCAGGTAGTCTCCTGCGTCACCTATGGCGTGTACGAGTTCTTTGACTTTGCGGGTTACTCCTACATGGCAATGGGCGTGGGTCTGTGCCTAGGCGTCGAGGTAATGCGAAACTTCAACAAGCCGTTCCTCTCGCTCGACCTCAAGGACTTCTGGACCAGATGGCATATCTCGCTCTCCACATGGGTTCGCGACTTCGTGTTCATGCGATTTGTGCAGACGTCCATGGAGCACAAGTGGTTTAAGTCCCGCCTTACCACCGCATGCGTGGGTTACATGATAAACATGGTGCTCATTGGCCTGTGGCACGGCATAACCCTGGATTACTTTGTGTATGGCGTGTTCTACGGCTTGTGCATGGCTGGCGTGGAGTTCTATCAAAAGCGCTGGAAGTTCTACAAGAAGCATAGGCGCGACAAGTGGTTCCAAGTGTGCGAATGGGCCGTAAACATGGTGGTGGTGTTTATGGGCTTCGCGCTGTTTAACGGTCAACTGTTTCATCCGGTAATTGTGTAGTGGAAAGGATTAAACCATGAGCAACATCTCCGAGCAGATCGCAGAGCTGGTAGCCGAGATTTCCGGCGAGGACGAGGTCTTGGACGAGCGCGACCTCGACCTGTTTGAGGAGGAGATCCTGGACTCCATGGCGGCCATCGAGCTCCTTGTGGCCATAAAGTCCGAGTTTGGCGTTTCCATTGCGCCCACCGAGCTTGACCGCGAGGAGATGAACACGGTCAACAAGATCATCGAGCGCGTGTCAGAGAGGATGTAGGGACTTGCATGAAGCCACCTGTGCTGCATAGACGCCTCATCGCCCTCCTGGCGGGCATGGCCATCGCCGCGTGCGTGGTGATGGTCACCATGCTGGTGCTTCCGCGTCAGGATGTGGCAGACCCGTCGGTTGAGTATGGGTATGTGTACTCAGGCGCAAAGTCGTCGAGCGTTGCCTTTGTGCGGGCAAACATGGACCAGAGTTCTCTGCTCATGCTGGGATCTTCCGAGTTCTCCACGCCTGCGAGCGCCGTTCCGCAGATTCCTGCCCAGACGTTTGGGACCAACAACTTTGGTATTCGACCCATGCTGGTGGGGGAGGCGTTCGACCAATGCCTGTGGCACGCAATAGCCTTGGGTGCCTTGGCGCAAGACGGGCTTCCGCGCAACAAGGTCGTCTTTACCGTGGGACTCGGTCAGTTTACCGACGGTGGGATGGATAGCAGCACCTTTAACACCCGCTTCTCGTACTCGCTGTATCGAGGGTTTTGCGAGAACCCGCGCATTCCTTACGAGGAGCGTGCCTATGTGGCGCGCCGCCTTGACGAACAGGGCGTGGACGAGTCCGCACTGCGTGCCGCGCGCAAGGACGACCCTGTGGCCGCGCTCGACGGCGTGGTGCTGGGGGCCATGGACGACCTGCGCCTGCGTAGTGACCTTGTGGGCGTAAGGGGGCGTGGCATTTCCAAGGTGGCCTCGGAGGTGCAGGAACCAAACTGGGACGAACTGCGTGCTCGGGCGTTGGAGGATGCGCAGCGTATGAGCACTACCAACGACTGGGGCGCGGAGGATCACTTCTACACCACGCAGCTCGAGCCTGCGCTGGAAGGTCTTAAGGGGGCGCGTGCGGGGGAGACCTATACCGACACGCCGGAATACGACGACCTAGAATGCTTCCTCAACGTGTGCGATGCCTGTGGTGTTGAGCCGTTGGTGGTAATCTCGCCTTCCATGGGGCCGTACTACGACCATATTGGCATTGATCGCCAAACGCGTGAGTCGGCCTATGCGCGCATTCGTGACGTGGTTGCTCGGCATCCGGTTGCCAGGCTTGCGGACTTCTCGGACAGAGAGTACGAGAAGTACTTCTTGTTTGACATCGTCCACTTTGGGTGGACGGGCTGGATAGATGTGGAGCGTGCAATATACGAGTTTGCAACGGAGGTGTCGTAGCCATGGCGCGCAAGAAGAAAAAAACCATGCGGCAGCGGTACGACGCATGGCTGGACGAGCATCCCGTATGCTCGTATGCCATCGTGTGTGGTTCCGTGGCGCTGGCGCTGGTGGGCTTGTTCCTGTTTGTTACGTTCTCTGGCTTTGGCTCGTCGGCGGACTTTATCTACAACCAGTTCTAGCACAAGACAGCTGAATGTTCCATTATAGGTATTATTGGCGGTTCTACACGAAGGTGCAGATATGAGCGGCTATGAAGAAAGGTCACGGTCAAGACGTGATAGGCGGGCGCGCCAAGAGCGCTCGTCTGGACGTTCGAGCGACCGCTCCCGTGAGCGCTCGCGTTCAGGGAGTGCTTCCACACGTGATCGCTCTTCTGGCAGCAGTCGCGACCAGCGAAACCAACGTCGTACGCGTGGTGGCAACAAGGGTCGCCACGTAAGGCAGCAAAAGAGGCGTCCGATTCTCGTGCCGCTTCTCTATGCGTTTGTGCTCCTGGTAGTGGGCGTGGTCGTGTCCGTGCTGGTAACGCGTGCCGTTATGCAGCCGCGCATCAATGAGGCTACGGCATCGGCCGAGGAGGCTCAGGGACAGGTAAAGACCCTTACCAAGCGTTTGGAGAACACCATTCGCGAGGCATCCGAGACCGAGGCGTCGCTTAGGGCGGAGCTGGAAAAGAGCAGCAAGAAGAGCAGCAAGGACAAAGATGGCGGATCATCTGGTGCCGTCAAAAGCTCTTGGGTCAGCTCGGGCAGCTGGTCTTCTGGCGACGAGACACTCGACGGTGAGGTAAAGGCCTTCTGCGATGCCCGTACTGATTCGTCGATGAGCCAGGATGTGGCTGCTCTTGAAGTGTACAAGGGCGTTGCTTGGTCCGATTACGTGGAGCGTGACAACGCACAGCACCCGTCCGGCAAAAACTGGAGAATAGAGTACGCCCGGCAGTATTACGAGAACGACAGCACGGGCAACTGCTACGAGTTCGCGGCGTTTCTGAGCTATTGCCTGCAGTATTTGGGCTACGGCGACGCGCATGCCGAGGGTGTGGGAATACAACTGCAGAGCGGTGAACTGGGTGATCATGGAATTGTGTTCGTTACCAACACCGATGGCAGTGCATGCCTGTGCGACACCGCGCGCGGCACCGATGGCTGGATGCTTCCGGCCGACACCTACAATATGGAGATCTGGGACTTCGAGAGCTAGGCGGCAAGTCATACCAAGCAAAGGGGAGTATCCCCTTTGCTTGGCTAGAACGTGAGGCCTTCTTCTCCGCAGAATAGCTTGGTGGATATGTAGCGCTCGCCGGTATCGGGAAGGATGGTTACCACCGTCTTGCCCGGGCCGAGCTCGCGGGCCATGCGCAGGGCTGCCACCACGTTGGTACCGCTGGAGATGCCACACATAAGGCCCTCCTCACGCGCGAGGCGCCGCGCCATCTCCATGGCCTCTATGTCGGTGACGATGCATATGTCGTCGTAGATGTCTGTGTCCAGAATCTGGGGGATAATGCCGTCGCCAATGCCCATCTGCAGATGGGTGCCCACCGGTCGTCCCGATAGAATCGCGGCGTTGTCGGGCTCCACGGCCCAGATGCGAATGTTGGGGTTTGTCGCACGAAGCATGCTGCCCACGCCTGTGAGCGTGCCACCCGTGCCAATGCCCGAGCAGAAGCCGTCAATGCGCGCGTTTGCGTCGGCAAGGATCTCGGCCGCCGTATGCTCGCGATGCGCGGCAAGGTTGTCGCGGTTCTCAAACTGCTGCGGCACGTACACGCGAGGATCGTTGCGAGCCATGGTGAGGGCGCGCTCTATGCAGCGCTCAACGCAGGCGCCAATGTCGCCGTCGTCGTGCTCCAGCAACACGTCCGCGCCATAGTGCACCACGAGCTTGCGGCGCTCCACCGACACCGAGTCTGGCATGATAATCTTTGCCCGGTAGCCCAATACTGCTGCCACCATTGCTAGGCCTATGCCTTGGTTTCCGCTGGTGGGCTCCACGATTATGGAGTCCGGCTGCAGGTCCCCGCGCTCCTCGGCCGCACGAATCATCTGCAGTGCCGTACGGGTCTTTACGGACCCTCCCACGTTGGTGGCCTCAAACTTTACGAGTATGTTCGCACATCCTTCGTCGGGGATGCGATGCAGTCGTACGAGGGGCGTATGTCCCACAGCCTCAAGGATGTTGTCATAAACCATATGCGACCTCCTATCTCGCTCGTACGATTCTAGCAGGTCTTTGCGTGTTGGGTGCGCGCGTTTATGCCCTATACTAAATGGGCGAGCTGAGCAACTCAAAAGCGGGGAGAGAGGACAATCATGTGCGCAAACGCCATGGACGTGCGCAAGCAGGAGCTAAGGCGCAGGCTTAGGCGGCTGCGGGCCGAGCTGGGTCACGCAAAGCGCGCCGACGCCGACGCTCGTATTCAGGATAAGCTCCTTGCGCTGCCTGCGTATCGCGAGGCGGACGTGATCCTAACCTATCTGGACGTGGGCGCCGAGGTTTGCACGCGCGGTATTGTGCGCAAGGCATGGCAGGACGGCAAGGTCGTGGCAATGCCCTACTGCGTTCCGCACACAAGGCTCATGCGCTGGTATTGCATCGACTCGTTTGAAGGGTTGGTACGCAATCGCTTTGGCGTGGACGAGCCCAACCCCTCCGTGGCATTCGAGCAGCCGCTGGATGCGGGCCTGCGCATGCTTGCCCTTGTCCCTGGCCTCACCTTTGACGCGCAGGGTTATCGCCTGGGTTATGGCGGTGGCTTTTACGACACGTTCCTTGAGGGGTTCAGCGGCGTCTCGGTCGGTCTCTGTCGAGAGGCGCAGATGAGCGCCGGGCTTAGAGCCCAAGGTGTGGTGGATTCGTTTGACATGCCCGTGCATTTGGTGGTTACCGACCAATCCGTGTACACTTGCACCGCCATTTAAGAGAAGAACAGTTAGAAAGGAATGCTTATGCGTGTTGTAGTACCGTGCGAAGACGATTCGTGCATGCAGAGCATGCGGAGCGGCCATTTTGGACATGCGCCATGGCTCACCGTGGTTGACTTTGACGAGAACAGGAAGCCCGTTTCCATGGAGGCCGTAAAGAATGCCGATCATGACGCCATGGGTTGCGCGGGCGTAATCGAGCATGTGATGAACCTTAACGCGGATGCCATCATTACCGCAGGCATGGGCATGCCGCCATTCATGCGCTTTACGCAGGCTGGCGTTGCGGTGTATGTGGACCGAGTCACGCCGGTCGTCGGAGACGTGCTCGTAAAGTTCGTGGCTGGCGACATCGTGCGCATGTCTCCCGACGACGCATGCCGCCATTAGGACCTGCGTTATACTGTTTTTGTGGTATGCATATCGAATCATGGAGGATGGCATGAACGAGTTCTTGTACAAGCGCAACGAGCTGCTGGCGCCTAAGGTCATCAAGGGGCTGTCGTCGCGCAACATGACCGGTTACTACGCGGCTAGCAAGGAAGATGCCCTCAAGCTTGCCCTTGAGCTCATTCCCCAGGGGAGCAGCGTTACCATGGGCGGTGGTGAGAGCGTGCACGCCATAGGCCTGCCGCAGGCGCTCAAGGACGGCGCTTACGACTTTATCGATCGCGATGCCTACACCGACAAGCGCGCCGCCATGCTGGCCGCCTACGACGCCGACTTCTATCTGTCCAGCGTAAACGCTATGACCGAGGACGGCGTGCTCATAAACATAGACGGCAACTCCAACCGCGTGTCGGCCATTGCCCAAGGTCCAAAGAAGGTATTGTTTATAGTGGGCATGAACAAGGTGTGCAAGGACGTGGACCACGCCCTCAAGCGCGCCCGCAACGTGGCGGCGCCCATTAACGCCCAGCGCTTTGGGCTCAACACTCCCTGCACAAAGACCGGCTCGTGCATGGACTGCAAGTCGGCCGACACCATTTGCTGCCAGTTCCTCATGACGAGGTATTCTAGGCATGAGGGTCGCATCCACGTGGTCCTGGTAAACGACGAGCTGGGATTCTAGGCGCGCGGTATGGTGCGCGGCACACCGTTTCTGGGAAAGTGTGTGCCGCGGCGTTCCATCTGGCACAGGGAGGAGAAGCCATGCCCATAGTAGGTGCATTCGTAATGCCGCACCCGCCCCTCATCATTCCCTCCGTGGGACGGGGGCGCGAGCGCGAGATTAAGGCGACGGTGGATGCCTGCAACGAGGTGGCGCGCCGCATTGCCGCCTTGAAGCCCCACACCATCGTGATCTCCTCGCCCCATGCAACGCTCTACCGCGACTACTTTCACATATCACCTGGTCGCGTGGCTCGGGGAAGCTTTGCCCAGTATGGCGCGCCGCAGGCGGCTTACGAGGCAACCTACGACACGCGACTGGTGCGGGCCATCGTAAACGAGTGCAACAAAGAAGGGATTGCAGCGGGGACGGACTACGAGCGCGACGCGCGTCTGGACCACGGCACTATGATCGCCCTTCACTTTATTCAGAGCCAGCTTGAGGACTTTGACGTGGTTCGCATCGGCCTTTCGGGCTTCTCGCCGGCTGAGCACTACCGCTTGGGAATGGCGGTGCAGCGGGCGGCAAGGGGCCTGGACCGTCGTGTGGTCTGGCTTGCGTCTGGTGACCTGTCGCACAAGTTGCTAAAGGAGGGCCCTTATGGGTTTGTGCCCGAGGGGCCGGCGTTTGACAAAAGAATAACCGCAGACTTTGCGAGCGGTGACTTGGTCGACGTCTTGGCCATGGACCCGTCCCTCTGCGAGCGTGCGGCGGAGTGTGGGCTGCGAAGCTTCCAGATGATGGCAGGAGCCTTGGATCGCACACGCGTGAGGGCCGAGTTGCTCTCGTACGAGGGGCCGTTTGGCGTGGGCTATGGCGTGGCGGCCTTTGAGCCGCTGGGAGAGGAAGGCGCGTGCGAGGATGCCGACCGTTTGGCCGCCTATCTGGCTCGTCGCCAAGAAGACCTTTGCAATCGCAGGGGTCAAGAGGACCCCTATGTGCAGCTTGCGCGCCAATCACTCGAAGCGTACGTGCGGGAGGGCACGCGCGTGCAGCCATCGGGCGGGCTGCCGGGCGAGTTGCTCAGCACCCGGGCGGGCTGCTTCGTCTCTCTTAAGGTGGACGGGTCGCTACGGGGATGCATCGGCACCATAGCACCCACAAAGAAGAGCCTGGCCGAGGAGATATGTGCAAACGCCATCTCTGCCGGAACGCGCGACCCGCGGTTTAGACCCGTTACCGCTTCCGAGCTTGACGAGCTGGTGTACGACGTGGACGTTCTCACCACGCCCGAAGCGATCGCGTCAAAGGCCGACTTGGACCCGTCGCGCTATGGCGTGATAGTGAGCACGAAAGACGGTAGGAGGGGGTTGCTGCTGCCGGACCTTGACGGGGTGGACGACGTTGACCAGCAAATAAGAATCGCGGCGCAAAAGGGTCGCATCGACCTCGACTTTGACGACTACCAGCTCGAGCGCTTTGAGGTGGTACGGCATTTGTAGAGCGGAACGCGGTTTCCCGGAAAGGGTGTGCCACATTTTCGTGGAACACCCCTTTCCGGGAAACCGCGTTCAGTTCTCAACCACTAACGATTAGCGTACCTGTGCAACCGTAATCATGTTGGTGGAGCACACGTATTCGTCGTCATAGGGCGTGGTGCCGGGATCGCCAGCCATAACCACCACAAGGTCGCCATACTCAACAAAACCGCGGTCCTTAGAGAGCGATATGGCATTGTAGCAGGCGTCCATGTAGGTCTCTTGCTCCTCGGTGGGGATGGCGTGCACGCCCCAATAGAAGCTCATGCGGCGCATGGCCGGCTCGAGCGAAGAGAACGCATAGATGGGCTGCTTGGGACGCGAGGCGGCAACCAGGCGGGCGGTGCGACCGGTGTGGGTGGGGCACAGAATGGCCTTTGCGCCAACGCTGTCAGCAACCGACACGCTGCTCACGCCAATGGTGGTGTTTACGTTGCGGATGCCCTTGCGCTCGGGCGGAACGCGCGTCTCGCTGCGGTGCTTCTCGGTCTCAAGGCAGATGTTTGCCATGGTGCGGACGGCATTGACCGGGTATTTGCCTGCGGCGGTCTCGCCCGAGAGCATTACGCAGTCGGTGCCGTCGTAGATGGCGTTGGCAACGTCGGCAACCTCGGCGCGCGTGGGGCGCGGGTTGCGAATCATGGAGTCGAGCATCTGCGTGGCCGTGATGACGGGCTTGTAGGTGCGGTTGCAGTAACGGATGAGCTTCTTCTGCACGTAGGGCACCTGCTCCTCGGGTATCTCTACGCCAAGGTCGCCGCGCGCCACCATGATGCCGTCGGCACAATCAATGATCTCCTTGTAGTTGTCCACCGCAAGGGAGCACTCGATCTTGGGGAGGATGATAATGTCACTCGAGTTCATCTCTTCGCAGATGGCGCGGATTTCCTTAACGCCTGCGGCGTCGCGAATAAAGGAAGCGGCGATGGCGTCTATGCCCATCTCGCAGCCAAAGCGAATGTCCTGCTCGTCCTGCTCTGTGACGGAGGGAAGGCTTACGTTGGTGCCCGGGACGTTGATGCCCTTGCGCTCGCCCAGAAGGCCGCCGTTAAGGATTTTGCACACAATCTCGGTGCCGTCCACGCTCTGGACCTCGAGGCCAATGAGGCCGTCATCCACGAGGATGGTGGACCCGGCAGTGACGTCGTTGGGAAGGTCTTGGTAGGTTATGGAGACGCGCTCGGCGGTGCCCACGATCTGCTGGGTGGTAAGCACAATCTGCCCGCCCGTCTCCAGCGCTACCTTTTGGTGGTCAAAGAGCTCGCCCGTACGGATCTCGGGTCCCTTGGTGTCGAGCATGATGGCCACAAACGCACCAAGCTCGGTGGAGATGCTGCGTACGCGCTCGATGTTCTTGCGGTGATAATCGTAGCTGCCGTGGCTAAAGTTAAAGCGAGCCACGTTCATGCCGTTTTGGATGAGCTGCCGCAAGACGTTGTCGTCGTCCGTTGCGGGACCCATGGTGCACACTATTTTGGTGCGCTTGCTTTCGATGTTCTTTAGGACTTCGGCCATTCGTAACTCCAATCCGCGTCAGATGCAGTGACGCTTTGATTCTAACCTTTTGGTAACAATACCGTAGCGTGGGTGCCAGTTCATGGCAAGCATGCGCCTGTCACCGATACTTTGGAACCATTCAGCCCATGCTACGTTAGGATGATTCTATCTAGGTTTGGCGCGTGGCGCACAGCCGCGCACGATCGGAAGGATGAACATGAAGCTTCTCTTCTTTGGCGCTACCGAGTATGACCGCAAATCGTTCGAGGCTGAGCTCAAGGACTTCCCTGAGGTTGACATTACCTTTACCAAGACCAACCTCACGTGGCGTACCGCTATTCTGGCCCAGGGCTATGATGCCGTATGCGCATTCGTTAACGCCAACATCAACGCTATGGCCGTTGAGATTCTTGCTGGCTTTGGCGTGAAGCACATCCTCATGCGCTGCGCTGGCTTCGACGCCGTTGACCACGTAATGGCCAAGTCGCTGGGCATCCGCGTAACCAACGTTCCCGCCTACAGCCCCGAGGCAATCGCCGAGCACGCCATGGCCATTGGCCAGACTGCTAACCGCCGCATCCACAAGGGCTACATCCGCGTTCGCGAGAACGACTTCTCGCTGGACGGCCTCGTGGGCGAGACGCTCGTGGGCAAGACCGCCGGCATCATTGGCACCGGCCGCATCGGCGCCGCCCTGTGCAAGATCTGCAAGGGCTATGGCATGAAGGTCGTCGGCGCGGACCTCGGCCCCAACAAGGGTCTTGTGGACGCTGGCATCGTGGACGAGTACGTGCCCGTGTACGACAAGGACGGCAATGTCGCGTTCGACGAGAAGGCCAACTGCCTGATCGACGGCATCGGCTTCGCAGACCGTCGCGTGAGCTACGATCCTCTGTATGAGCAGGCCGACTTCATCTCGCTGCACGCCTTCCTCAACAAGGACAGCTATCACATGATCGACGAGGATGCCGTTTCCAAGATGAAGGACGGCGTCATCTTTGTTAACACCGGTCGCGGCGGCCTGGTTGACACCCTCGCCATCATCCACGGCGTGAAGAGCGGCAAGTTTGGTGCCGTGGGCCTCGACGTGTACGAAGAGGAGAACGAGAACGTCTATCGCAACCGCTCCGGCGAGCTCGTCGACTCCATCACCGCCCGTCTGTGCTCCTTCCCCAACGTGGTCGTCACCTCGCACCAGGCCTTCTTCACCAAGCAGGCCCTGGCCGAGATCGCTCGCGTTACCCTTACCAACGCCGTTGCCGTACTGCGCGGCATCGACTACGTGGAGCGTTCGGTCGTCGCGTAGTTGCATTGGTCCTTGCGCCATATTGTTCAGTGAACGAGGCTGCATCTCTTTGGGGGTGCGGCCCGTTTTGTTTTGAATGTGGTTACTTCAGCTTGTGCGGCGCCATGCGCAATCGTTATGCCATGGTTTAAGTCACACATGCCAAGCTGAGGGAGCGATTATGAGACAAGTAAGAACGCTGTGGGCTGTATTGGCGCTGGCCATGGCGCTGTTGTTCGCGCCTCATGCGGCGCGGGCCGAGGAGACCTTGGATTTGGACGTGTTGCCGCAGGAGTCCATCGAGATCGTGGACACGACGAACGAGTCCGCTTATGGCGGGGATGTCCTGATCGAGGGCCAATTGGATTCGGACCGCGCGACCGCAGACTTGTTGGGCGAGCTTGAGACCGAGGAATCTTTGAAGGACGACTCCTTAAGCGTAACCGTGCAACAGTCCGATTCTTCCGGATGTCCGAAGACGCCGGGGGAGTATTTCGCTCTCAGCGATGCGTTTGTGGCGGACGAACGCTGGTGCGACGGCACCACATGGGGCTGGCAGATGCCAAAGCTGTCGGATTGGACGGCGTGGCAATGCTATGCCTATGCGTGCGACTTTACCAAGTACATGTATGGCGTGGACAATTATGAGTGGGGAACCTATTACGCGAGCACGAGCCAAATACAAACGGGCGACGTGGTGCGGGCAGGCGGCCACAGCTTTGTGGTCTTAGAGCGCAATGGTAATTATCTGCGCACTGCCGAGGGAAACTATGGCGGACGCGTGCGTGTGGCAGATCCCGGCTACGAGATAACGAGCGAGGGGCTTCTGCAACTCGGCGCAAACAGGCTCCTTGCCTTCTACAAGGGTTATCACTTTGATACGGGCGGCGCGACTACAAGAGAGTCTGCTCCGTCTGAGCCCGAGGTCATCTCGCTCAAGGGGGCAAAGGTTACGCTCAAGTCCAATGCGTATGCATATACCGGAAAGGCGCGCAAGCCTAGGGTCGTCTCAGTCGTGCTTGGTGAGCGCATTCTGGTGGCAGGTACGGACTACAAGGTCACGTACAAGAGCAACGTCAACGCGGGTGCGGGGCAAGTGATCGTTACGGGCAAAGGCGCGTATTCTGGCCGCGTAAAACAGCGGTTTACCATTTGTCCCAAAGACGTGTCGGAGCTTGTGGTGGGCAAGTTGCGCGCGCGTACCTACACGGGCAAGGCCATAAAACCTCGTCCGGTCGTAAAGGATGGTACGCGCAAGCTCGTACGCGGCGTGGACTACACGGTTTCGTACAAGAGGAACAAGAAAGTCGGTACCGCTCGCATCATAATCAAGGGTAAGGGCAACTACAGTGGTACGCGCACGGTTACCTTTAAGATTAAGCGTGCCTAGCGGAGTGGCATATCGTTTCCGGGAAACTGTGCGTCCGGGAAAATGTGTGCCACCTTAAAGGAAATGCTTGGTGAATCTTGTGCGAAGAGTTGGTACAATACGTTTGTTGTGGAATGACGTTTCCGCCGTTTGCTCGAAGTACTGGCTATAATTGGTTGCTTAAACGGATATACCTTCGAAGCACGGATATGCGCTGGGAGGAGCATTATGTTTGAGGAACGAACAACGGGCACAAAACGGGCTGGGTTTGGGC
>JAUMWL010000082.1 GCA_030529665.1 Coriobacteriales bacterium | reverse complement strand
TTC
Organism: Coriobacteriales bacterium; assembly: GCA_030529665.1. Lineage (GTDB taxonomy): Bacteria > Actinomycetota > Coriobacteriia > Coriobacteriales > Atopobiaceae > RUG440. Next base: position 12,934 of record JAUMWL010000082.1, on the reverse strand, counting down.
CGAGACCACCTCGCTTGAGTGCACGGCCCCCAGCATTAGCAAGTCGTTTGGCTTGGCAACGCTTTGCAAGCACCTTGGTTGCACCATGGACGAGGTCGTGATGGTTGGCGACGCCGAGAATGACCGAGAAGCCCTTGAGTCGGTGGGCATGCCTGTGGCCATGGGTAACGCCACCCCCGCAATCGCTCGTATTGCCAAGCTCGTCGTTGCCGACAACGACCACGATGGCGTTGCCGAGGCGGCTGAAGCGTTGTTTGGGTGAGCGTATGGATCGACATGTGGCGGATTGGGGCCAGGCCACAAATCGCCAGCCCTGCTACAACACCCTCCGTCCCCGCTGTCATTCCTGTTCGTTGGGACTATGCGTTGTTATGGGCGCGGAAGCGTGAAATGGCCTCGTGGTAGCGGGTGAGTTGCTCCTCGTTCCATGAGCCCATGTCGTCGGAGGTGAGCAGCACCCCGCCCGTGGACGTGTCGGTGTCGAGCATCTTCTCCCTCTGCGCCTTGGAAAGGGAGACGCCGTCCTCTCGCAAGATCAACACGTCTGGATCGCAGCGAAACGCCTTCCCGTCCAAATGTGCGCGACCTCGTGCGTTTGCCAGCGAAAGCTTCGTGCTCACGCGCTCCTCGTGCAACAAGCGCATGTGGGGCTTGTCGTCCCAATCCAAACCAACGTCCTGACCAACGCGACAGTACTCGCACTTCCCAAATGCAGAGACGAGCGGCACTCCACAAAGCAGCAGGCGGGTTTCTTCTGGTACGCTCGTACGCAGAAGGTTGATGGCATCTGCCATAAGCTCTCCTCGGTTGAGCCCGTCGTGTGGCTCCATGCAGGCAGCATAGAGGAAGTCGAGCTTTAGCAGCTTGAACCCCCACTCTTGCGTAACGGTTTGCAGAACTTTCGCCACGTAGTCACGCACCTCGCCGTTGCGCACGTCGAGGGCAAAGGACCCGCTCCAGTTGCTACCAGCCCGTACAAAACCTCCGCGCTTGTTGCGCAGCAGCCATTCGGGATGCTGAGCATAGAGCTTGGAGTCACGCTCGCATACAAACGGGGCAAGCCACAAGCCCGCAATCATGCCCCGCGCCGCAGCTTCCTGGGCAAGGGCTGCCGGTCCTCCCGGAAACTTCTGAAGGTCGTAGTCAAGCCAGTCTCCAACCTTTGCGAAGCCGTCGTCTATCTGGAACACGGGGTCTGCCCAAGACAGGTCAATCTTGCAAAGCACCCGGGTCGTACCCTCCAGGTCGTGCAGCAGCTTCAACGTGTCTATGTTTCCGTAATGGCGATACCAGCTGCAGTATCCCACAAGGGGACGTGCTGGCATGGCGCGCACGCCCGCAAGCTCCAGCCAGCGGTCAACCGCATCCTCGAGCTTGCCCCCCGTGATTGCCATGCAGAAGACTTCGCGCTCCATGCCCACCGCCAGCATGTGCGCGGGCGGCTCCTTGCGTAAGGTAATCGTCCCCGCCTCGGCATCCTCTTGAATGAGCGTCAGTCCTGAGTCCTCGTTAAGAGAGCCAAAGAGCAAGACCTCGTCTCCCTGTCGCACGTATCCATAGCCAAATCCGTGCTGGTGCCCCTTTCGCGCGTCTATCTCAACAAAGCGGTAGTCACCGCTACCGTCAAGCACATAGGTGCTCACCACGTCACGCGGTGCCCGCGATAAGCCCCACGTGCGACCCATCACGGGCTTCTCCACGCTAATGGTCCACGAGTTGTAGCCGTTGAGGTAGATGGCATCGGCATCGTCTAGCTCAATGCTAAGCGTGGCGACCACCTCGTCGATGATTACGGGCACCAAGGGGCGCACCGTAATACGACGAACCTCCTCGCTTCCTCGCACAACCACTCCCAGCTCGGTTGTGCCATTGCTTCCCGTTATGCGTCCGTCGCCCCAGACCACAACCTGACTCTGGCGTCTGGCGCCAGCCACGCGATATGCAATGCGAATGATGGGACCCAGCGACATCTCTACTCCTTTGCTGCGCCAATCACGCCCAGCACGCGCTTCTCGCGATAGCGCATAAACACCATTCCGCCCATGAGGCAAAAGGCGGTGGCAACCAGTGCGGTCGCGCGATACCCCATGCCGCCGGAACCCACGGCAGCGATGGACGAGAACAAGATCATGGCAAGTGACTGTCCCAACGTCATGGAGAAGGTTCGTGCCGCATAGAACATGCCCTCGCGGTTTTCGCCCGTCTCTACCGCGTCAGACTCGGCAATGTCGGCAAGGACGGCTTGCGGAAGGATGCCCAAGATTGCCATGGGGATGGCCGCAAGCACCGCAACGAGCCCGCCCCATGCCAGCGCCGGAATACCAAACAGGCCACAAATGCTTGTGACCGCAAATGCGGCGCAGAAAAAGAAGAATGCAAACGAGACGAGCTTCTTCTTGCCAAGGCGCTTTGCGAGGATGTTTACAGGGGCATAGAACGCAAGGCTGATTACCGTCATCCCTGCAAAGAGCACAAAGTTCATGGAGCTGTCGAGCCCCATAAGGCTTGTCACATAAAAGGGCATCCCCGTTTGGAACATGGTGATGGCCACCCAATAGAGGATGTCGGAAACCTCAAACACCTGGAACTCCTTGTTCTGGAAGGTCTTGATAACCGACTTGCCCATGGGTGTGGTGGAGGGCTCCGTCTGTGCATAGGTGTTCTCGTCTATGGTGAAGGCGGGTAGCAGCATGCAGGCTATGGCGATGGCGGCCAGGATGGCGATGGTTACGCGATATGCGCCGTCAATGCTAAGCGACGCTTGGAAGAGGCCAGCAATGGTGGGTACCAAATAGGCGACTGCCGTGCCGATGAAGTAGGTTACCGAGATATAGGTGGAGAGGTTAACACGTAGCTCTTGCGTGCGACCGAGCTCGGGGATAAGCGCGTTAAACGGTGTGCAGTACAGCGAGAGAGACACATAAAAGGTCACGAGACACACAAAGAGCGCAACGTCGTTGAAGACCTCCGAGCCCATGCCGGGCAGGGTGAACACCACAACGGTCATAATGCCAAACGGAACCGCAAACCAGCGCATAAAGGGGATGCGCCGACCAAGCGGGTGGTTGAGCGAGTCGGACTTGGAGGCAATAAAGGGGTCGATGAAGCCGTCCACCAATCGACAGAAGGCGGTAATGAGCCCGATGATGGTCATACCTGCGAAGACTATGCCTTGCGTGATAAAAAGTGGCATTCCGGCAGCTATGGTCTCCTCGCTCGGCATGTAGAAAAAGAGCAGCCAGTTGGACACCACGCCGCTCAAAATGGCCCATCCTAGCTGCCCGATTGCAAAGTTGCGCAACACGCGCCCATCCGCAAGCTTCTTCTCTGTCATGGCTGTTCTTCCTTCCCCAAAGACCAGTAAAGACCTCGGTGCGTTCTATCGACTCTTCGCTCCGCTCTTAGGCTTGTAAACCTATACTTGTTTTTGAATCAATTATGACACAGGACGGAGGGATGTATGACAACCACAACAGATCGTGCCCGCATTATCTTTGGCAACGACGTGGGAGACAAGGCATATGCGGATGCCTGCAAGGGCAAGGAGCGCTTTGCGCGAAAGTTTGGTGACGACTCTGGCGTGACATACCACCTGGCCATACAAGACGTGCCCGTTATTGGCGAATTGCTTGGTGTGCGTGGCCTCGCGCTTGCCGCAGAAGGCGCTGGGCCGCTCGAATTCCCCGCAGACGAGTCGCCACTTGTTGTGGGGAACATCCGCATGGGCTTCGGACACTACCGCATCTCCATGGCAATCGCAAGTGCGGCGCATGCCTTGGGACGTACGCCCTATTGGTTTGACCTCGCCTCGTTTGAAGGGTCCGCCGGATCAAAGGTGATAGCGCATCAGAACGAACTGTACTCGTTGGGCTCGCGTCTCTCGCAGCGCGTGGGTGCCTTCGACAAGCTCTATTGGGAGCCGCTCAACTCGGAGGGCTTTCGCCAGCTGACTTACAACGCAGGTGACCAGAAGACCATGGAGCTTGCGGCACCTCTGTGCGCTGACCTTCCTCGTGACGTGCCCTTCGTTGCCACGCATGCTTGGCCGGCGCAGGCGGCCGTCCATGCGGGGCTCACTCACGTGGTCAATGCCATCCCAGACAACTGGCCTATGGCGCTGCATCTGTCTGAGGGGGCAATTCACGCCGTGCAGACTCCCTCGGCGTATCTTGGCTACCATCAGCTGCGTGGTATGGACAAAAAGCGCCAGCTGAAGCCCATGCCCCTCGACGCCATCCGTCAGTGCGGGCACTACGTCGACCATGAGCTCGTGTCAAACATTGGGCGCGATTGCGAGGCTCGTCGCAAGCGCCTGCTTGGTGGCAGCCCCGTACGGTGGCTCCTCTCGGTTGGAGGAGCAGGCGCCCAGCAGGAGCTCTTTGCCGCCATTGTGGGGCGGTTGCTGCCGTACGTGCGCAACGACCAGGCAACGCTGCTCGTAAACGTGGGTGACCACAAGGACGTGTGGGAGGCGCTCGAGCGCGAGGTGGCGGGGCTCTCCGAGCTTGCCGAACGGCACTTTGGGGACTTTGCGGGCGTGGCGCGCCTTGCAAGCGATGCACTCGACGGCGAGCTTGGTGGCGTGCATGCCTTCTGTGACGACGATATCTTTGCGGCTGTATACTCCTCCAACCTGCTCATGCGCTGTTGCGACGTGCTCGTTACCAAACCAAGCGAGTTCTCGTTCTACCCCGTGCCCAAGCTTATGATTCATCGCGTGGGTGGTCATGAGGCTTGGGGCGCGATTCGTGCGGCCGAGGTGGGCGATGGCACGTACGAAATGGACAATACCGACGAGGTCCTGTGTGCCATCGACACGTTCCAGTACGAGCGCGAGCTCGTTGCCACGATGTGCGACAACATCGAGCGCGCGGACCGCATAGGCATCTATGATGGGGCCTACGAGGTCGTCCGCCTCGCCGTCGCGGGGCGTTAGCAGTGTGCCATGCACCGACTGGCTGGCAAAAGGGGCCTGGCCCAATGGCGAAAAGGGGCCTGGCCCTAGGACAGACGAATGAACCGTGTGATTTAGGACGAGACCGTACGCAAGCGGCGGCTCCTGTCGCGCGAGGCGCAGGGGCGTTTTGCTCGGATTGGAACCAGCGACGCACCATTTGCCGGGATTGAGAGCTGTGATGCACCATTTGCTGGCTTTTGGAGCAGTGACGCTGCGCTTGCGCCACAGCGCGCAAAACCAGCAAAAGCCGTGCCACAGCGCGCAATCCCGGCAAATGCACCCCCCGCCCCGCTGCTCACGACCCCAACAGCCCCATGAAAACGAAACGCTTTCGTTCGTACGTCCTGGCCTGGCCCCAAACCGCCAGCCCAAACTCGCCACTTGTGCTACCATTGCGCATTATTGATCGAGAGGAGCCCACGCAATGAACTACTTTATGCCTACGCGTCTGTACACCGGAACCAACTGCATTGCACAACACGCGGATGCGCTGCGTGCCTTGGGCTCATGCTGCCTCATAGTGACCGACAGGCACGTGGCCAAGTTCAGCGGGGCATTGGAGGACGTTGCGAGCGCACTTAAGTCGTGCGGCGTCTCCAGCTTTGTGTGGGACGGCGTTGCCGAGAACCCGCCCATCGAGGCCTGCATGCGCATTGGGCGTTGGGGAGCGAGCGATGGCGCCGAGTTTGTCCTTGGCATTGGCGGTGGATCGGCACTCGATGCCGCGAAGGCAATCTCGGTGTTCATAGCGAACCCTTGGTTGGACGAGGCGGGATTCTATGCCTTGGCATGGCAAAACGACCCGGTGCCCATCGCCCTTGTGGGCACGACGGCAGGCACGGGCAGCGAGGTGACCAAGGTGTCGGTCCTCACCGACGGCGCGGCGCGCAAGCACAGCATCCACGACGATCGCCTGTATGCTCGCGTGGCCTTTGGCGACAGCCGCCATACGCACACGTGCCCGCGCGGGGTCACGCTGTCGTGCGGCATCGACGTGGTGGCCCACGCCACCGAGAGCTACTTTAGCCACAAGGCCGACGAGATCTCGCGGGCCTTTGCGGTTCGTGCCGTTCGCCAGGCGGCCGGTCCGCTGCTGGCAGCCGCAGCGGGCGAGGAGCTGAGCGCGAGCGATCGCAGCCAGCTCTACGACGCCTCCATCTTGGGCGGCCTGGCCATAAACACCACAGGCACCTGCTTCCCGCACAACGTGGGCTACTACCTCACCGAGAACTACGGCGTGCCGCATGGCATTGCGTGCGCGGTCTTCTTGCCTGCAATGATGGAGCAGGTGGAGTCCTACGATCCGGCGTACGCCGCTGCGTTCTATGACCAGATCGGCATGGATAAGGACGCGTTCGTGGGGCTTATCACAAGCTGCCTGCCCGACCTTAGCATTGGCATGACGATCGAACAGGTGGAGACGGCGTTGCCCCGGTGGGAGAACAACGGCTCGGTAAAGAACACGCGGGCAGACGTCTCGGTGCAGACGATCCGCGAGATTCTTGTAGGCATGTACGTTTAGGCACGTGCGTTTGGCAACCAGAAAGGAAGCAACATGATTCGCAAGAAGGCAGACCAGGTCATTGAGTCCAAGTGCATCCGCGGCGGCATTGGCGAGGTGGAGATGCACAAGATCGCCCAGAACGATGCGGAGCTTTACAACAAGGGCAGGCTCTTCAACCGCATGGTAATCGCGCCGGGCAACACCATTGGCGAGCACAAGCACGAAGGCGACAACGAGATCTTCTACTTCCTCAGCGGCGCCGGCGAGTACAACGACAACGGCACCATCGTGCAGGTTGGCCCCGGCGACACCACCGTATGCAACGACGGCGAGATGCACGGCCTCAAGAACACGGGCGACGTGCCCCTGGAGTTTATCGCCCTCATCCTGTACTCATAGGGAGTGCTGGCAGATAAGCCCGTGCAAGGACGGGCGATGGGGTTCTCAGCCTGTCCGAGGGGCTGCTCGGCTAGTGCAAGACCCAAAAGCATGAATAGCCCGCGCGTCTCCGAGGCAGTCCGCCTTGGAGACGCGCGTCCATGAGGACGTCGGTGACCGACATGATTGGCGAATCGAAGAACGGCGTTGCTGGCCAACCACACGAAGTCGTTAGAACCCCACCCGCACGTACGAGGTGGCCCCATCATTCTTGCAGCTGAGTTGGTAGATAGCGTTCTTTCCCGCGCTTTTCGCTTGGTACATGGCCTTGTCTGCGCTGCTGATCACGTTGGCAATCGTGCGTGCCTGAGTGTCCACCGCGATGCTCGATATGCCAACCGACAGCGTGATCCTTCCTCCGTGTGGGTTCTTCTTGTTTGGGATATTTAGGCCGTTGTCGAAGGCGTCCATCAGGTTGTCAAGATCGAGGTATGTAGAGGCGATGGCCTGATAGGCCGCTCCAGCGAGGACTATGTCTCCATGCCGCCGCGCTTCCTCGACGACCTTCTCCAATTCCCGAATCTGTGCGCTCGCATTGTCGCCGTGTTTCTCGACGATGTGGTGGATGCGCTCCTGCACTTCCTGCCTGGCCATACACAACACCATGCTTTCGTCCCGCTCGCCGTTTGGTGGTGGTCCAACCGGACTGAGTGTCCATTATGTGTTGCAATGGAATAGAACAATAGATACTTTCGAGGACTGACTCTGCACTTCATATGGGATTCGTGAGATATCGTGAATAAAATCTCCTATAAGCTCAAAGGGCAGAAGAAGTCGGCTGCCATCGTTATCCGAAAGTACGTCAATCCAGTGACAAAGGTTCTCATCGGCAATAAGAATATGGCAAACGGCTTCAAAACGAGTTGCGAAAATGGCTTACGCCACAGCGGCACGTTCTGTGCGAATAAGCGGATACTCGTAATGCCAAAAAAGGGTGGAAGGTCAAGTCTATCGAGTGCATTCAATTGGCTAATAGTGGAATCCCCCAGAAGATAAGTTACCCCGCCGGTCAAGTACCTCGGGTACTCGTTCTATGCGGGAATGAAGCGCACAAGGACTCAGGCGCATGGGAGCTTGGGGTGTCTGAACAGCCTATGGGCGTATCCAACTGTTTGCGCTATTGAGCTCCAGCGCGTTGAGGATTCCGGTATACGCGTGGGTCGGGTGCCGGCTGCCCGGTCCTCGCGCGTTGCCCTCGCGCTTGCCCGCAGGCCTGGTGGTGCCGCCTCGTTTTGGAAAGCGCCATTTCGACATGCCAAACTGGCCATAAATACGGCGTTTTGGGTAGTTTTTCAATCTCGAAAAATACGGGGTTACATTTTCACCCCCTCCTATCTGCGGTTTTGCGGGTCATGTTTCCCGCTGGTGGGGAAATCTCATCCAAAAACTACCCAAAACGCCAAAAAAGTGGCCAGTTTGGCATGCCGAAATGGCGCAATGGGAATGCAGGTTCCGAACCCGCGAACCCGGACAGGCTCAAAACGTGAGGGAAGGGCCCTCGCGCCATGTATGTTCACAAGATTCTCGCCGGAAAGGCCACCGAGCTCGACGCCGTAACCGATTAGGACGTGATGTGCGACCTAGCCGCTCGTCTGGAGGGGTTCCGCGTGTGGGAGCAGCCCGAGGTGGAAGCCGTCACCGACGCTTACCTCGACGAGCTGGACCCGAGTGCCGCCCTGCGCAGGCTTGCTTATCTCTGGCGAACTGAATGCCCAATCGGCACGGGTTTATCGCTTGTGTGCACTAAAGAGCAGCATTGCCATCAGGTGAAAATGTTGACGAATGAACGTTCTGCCACTATCCAAATTCTGACCAATGCATCAATACCGGCTCACTAAACTACGACGAGTGCAGGGGGCATGATGCTTCAGCGAAAAGCCCTTGAAAGATTCATGGCCTGCTTGTTACGGGTGCTTGCCAGGTTGGCAAGACATACCTCCTGGAGGAGTTCGGTCGTCAGTTCTACTTCCACCTTGTCAAGTTCTACATGATCGCGAATCCTGACGCTTGCGCATCCTTCGCACAGGCGGGCAGCGCCTCCAACCTCTCTTTCTTCATCGACGTCATGCCGCCCGAGCCGCCGCCATCAACATAACGAAGTACGCTCCGAGGAATCGCCGCCTCGTTATCCGCAACATCTACAATCTTATTCCGAGCGAGCTCTCCAGACAAAACAGGCGCTTCAATATTGGACAACGAGGGTGGCTTTGTTGCGTGCGGCCATGTTGGAGTCCGGAACAGTGACCGTACTACAGCTGATAAGAGAAGTGTGTTGCTGAGAAAACGACAGCCTCGGCATCGGCCCAGGACATACGAATGAACCGGATGGACTGCCTGACGTGTGAGAACCGCACGGGAGTAGCACCTTTCCTCGCTAGAGGCTCGGGTTCGTTTGCTGGGATTGGGACCAGTGGCACGTCGCTTGCTGGGGTTTCGGCCACTGGCGCCCCGCTGTGGCCCCACCTCCCCAAGGCCGCCCACCCCCGGCCCCACCCACCACACAAACGCAGTGCCACAGCTCCGAAAGCCAGCAAACGCGACGTTACAGGTCCCAATCCCAGCAAGTGTGTCCCCGTCGTCCGGCCTCGTAATGTGACCATTGCATTTCCATCGAGTGAGAATCGGTACTAAATGTGTGCCTATACGAAAGACCTCTCCTATAGTAGTACCTCACGCACGCAACAACCAAGGGGGAGGGAATGCGTATGTCCAAGCAAGTTACCAGTGACCCTTCGCTTATTGACTCCACGCTACAGACCTACGACGGTGTCCCAGGTTCGCTCATCGCGATCCTGCAGGCCACCCAGGAAACCTATGGGTATTTGCCCATGAACGTGATGGAGCATATCGCGGAGCGCACAAACACGCCCATCGCCACCATCGTGGGCGTGGCCACGTTCTACGCCCAGTTTAGGCTCGAGCCGGTGGGGAAGTACCTCATCATGCTGTGCCAGGGCACGGCTTGCCACGTAAACGGCTCGGAGCTCATCTCGGCCGCCATCTGTGACGAGCTGGGAATCCAGAGCGGTCAGACCACCGCCGACGGGCTGTTCTCGCTCGAGCACGTGGCGTGCCTGGGGTGCTGCTCGCTGTCTCCCGTAATGATGATCAACGGGCGTACCTACAGCAGCCTTACGCCCGACAAGGCCCGCAAGGTGATTCGCAGCCTCGCGGCCGAGGCCAAGAAGGAGGGTGAGCAACAGTGAGGATCGTAATCGGAGAAGGAAGCTGTGGCTTGGCAGCTGGTGCCGGAAGCGTGCACGACGCGCTGCAAGAGCTCATCAATAAGAACAACCCCGCAGGCATCGAGCTGGGCATTACCGGCTGCAACGGCATGTGCTTCCTCGAGCCCATCGTGGACGTGTACGACAAAGACGGCGAGCTGCATCGCTTGGTAAAGGTCCAAGCAAAGGACGCACAAAAGATTTACGACGCGGCCACCACGGGCGACCTCTCGCTCGTGAGCAAGCTGGCCATCTCGGCCGCAGACGAGGAGTTCCTCGCCAAGCAAACGCGCGTGGCCCTGCGCGACTGCGGCGTGATCGATCCCGAGAGCATTGACGACTACCTGGCTCATGGCGGCTACGAGGCCATTACCAAGATCCTCACGACCGGCATGACCCAGGAGGACGTGATCCAGCAGATCGACATCGCCGGGCTGCGCGGTCGCGGTGGCGCGGGCTTCTCTACCGCCTTTAAGTGGCGTGCCGCGCGCGATGCCAAGGCGGGCGAGGACGGCCAGAAGTACCTTATCTGCAACGCGGACGAGGGTGACCCCGGCGCGTTTATGGACCGCGCGGTGATTGAGGGCGACCCGCACAGCCTGATTGAGGGCATGCTCATTGGCGCATACAGCATTGGTGCCAGCGAGGGCATCGTGTACGTGCGCGCCGAGTACCCGCTGGCCATCGTGCGCCTAAAGAAGGCCATCGCCGATGCCACCGATCGCGGTTACTTGGGCAACAACATCTGTGGCAGCGACTTTAGCTGCACGCTGCGCATAAAGGCCGGTGCCGGCGCGTTTGTGTGCGGCGAGGAGACGGCCCTTATTGAGTCCCTGGAGGGCAAGCGCGGCATGCCGCGCCTCAAGCCGCCGTTCCCCGCGCAGGCGGGCTACTGGCTCAAGCCGTCCAACATCAACAACGTGGAGACCTACGCCAACGTGGCGTGGATCATTAACAACGGCGGCGCGGCGTTTGCCGCCATGGGCACCGAGGGCTCCAAGGGCACCAAGGTGTTTGCGCTTTCGGGCAAGATCGCGCGCGGCGGCCTTGTGGAGGTTCCCATGGGCACCACGCTGCGTGAGGTTATCTTTGGCATTGGCGGCGGCATCCGCGGCGGCAAGGAGTTCAAGGCCGTCCAGCTGGGCGGACCTTCGGGCGGCTGCGTGCCCGCGAGCAAGCTCGACACCGTGATTGACTACAACGAGCTCGCCGCCACCGGCGCCATCATGGGTTCCGGCGGCATGGTGGTAATGGACGAGACCACCTGCATGGTAAGCATGGCCCGCTTCTTCCTTGACTTTACGGCCAAGGAAAGCTGTGGCAAGTGCGTTCACTGTCGTCTGGGCACCAAGCGCATGCTGGAGATCCTGGACCGTCTGGTGCAGGGCGAGGGCGAGGAAGGTGACATCCAGAAGCTCGAGGACCTGTGCTACGCCATCAAGGACGGCGCACTGTGCGGCCTGGGCCAAACGGCACCCAACCCCGTGCTCACCACCATCCGTTACTTCCGCGACGAGCTGGAGGCCCACATCCTTGAGCACCGCTGCCCCGCCGGCGAGTGCCGCGAGCTTATCTCCTACTCCATCAACAAGGACGTGTGCGTGGGCTGCACCGCATGTGCGCGCCAGTGTCCGGTAAAGGCCATCACCGGCGCACCCAAGCAGCCGCACGAAATTGACCAAGCCATCTGCATCAAGTGTGGCAACTGCAAGACCGCCTGCCGTTTTGGCGCGGTCGAGGTCGCCTAAGGAAAGGGGGAGAGCATCATGTCCATTACCTACACCATCGACGGCGTGCAAGTTACGGCAGAGCCTTCCGACACCATCCTAACGTCTGCTACCAGGGCGGGCGTGGAGATTCCTACCCTGTGCTTCGACGCGCGCACGGCCATCTATGGCGCGTGCGGCATCTGCCTCGTGGAGGTTGAGGGCGTGCCCAAGCTGCTGCGTGCTTGCTCGGCCCGCCCGCAGGAGGGCTACGTGGTCCACACCGACTCCCCGCGCGTGGAGCGTGCGCGCAAGACGGCCTTGGAGCTGCTCCTCTCGGACCACACCGGCGACTGCCGTGGGCCCTGCAAGCTCAACTGCCCGGCCATGACCGACTGCCAAAAGTACGTGGGCGAGATTCGCGAGGGTCGCTACAAGGACGCCGTCTCCACCATCTACCAGGCGTTTCCGCTGCCCGCCTCCATCGGCCGCGTGTGCCCGCATCCCTGCGAGGACGCGTGTCGCCGCCAACTGGTGGAGGAGCCCATCTCCATTGCCTTCCTCAAGGCGTTTGCTGCCGACAAGATCGAGGCAGACGGCGACCCCTACGTGGTGCAGTGCGAGCCCGACACGGGCAAGCACGTGGCGATCGTGGGCGGCGGCCCGGCTGGCCTTACCGCGGCCTACTTCCTTCGCCGTTACGGTCATGCCGTGACCATCTTTGACAAGCAGCCCAAGATGGGCGGCATGCTGCGCTACGGCATTCCCGAGTACCGTCTGCCCAAGGCCGTGCTCGACCGCGAGATTCAGATCATCGCCGATGCCGGCGTGGAGATGGTAAACGGCGTGCGCCTTGGCGCGGAGCTGGACTTTGACGACCTGCGCGAGCGCTACGATGCCGTTCTTCTGGCCATTGGCGCATGGAAGTCGTACAACATGCGTGTTCCCGGCGAGGACCTTGAGGGCGTGATCGGTGGCATCGAGTTCCTTGAGCGCCTGGGGCTGGGCGAGCGTCCCGCCATTGGCGAGCGCGTGGCCGTGTGCGGCGGAGGCAACACCGCCATGGACTGCTGCCGCACCGCCGTGCGCCTGGGCGCCAAGGAGG
>JAUMWL010000081.1 GCA_030529665.1 Coriobacteriales bacterium | reverse complement strand
CTAAACGATTCTTACTTTACGTTCTCGGCGATGAAGTCCCAAGCCTTAAGGCCGTCTTCGTCGCACTCGCACTCGTTGTTGTCGAAGTAGATCCAGCTCCAGTGACCCATGTACTGGTATGGCTCTTCGGTGGGAGCGCCGTCCTCGTCGGCGGCGAAGAACTGACCGGAGGTGTCCACAACATGCTCGGTCGTGGAGACGTGCAGCGTGGAGGAGTCCTTGCCGGAGTCTTGCAGGCGCTTGATCGTGGGCTCCTCGTACTTGGTGGGATCCACGGTCGTGTCGTCCTTGGAGTATACGAAGTACATCGGCAGATCCTTCAAGCTCTCGATCTGCTCGTCGGTGATGTTCGTATCGGAAAGCGCCTCGCAAATGGGCACGACGGCGGCATAGGCGTCCGGACGGCTGATGGAAAGGACCATCGTCATGTAGCCGCCGTTGGAGCAACCAGCTAGTACGACCTTCTCGGCGCCGACCTTCTTGGCATGCGTGTCGATGAGCTCCTCCACCGCGGCGGTGTAGAACGACGTGCCATCGTCGTGGATGCCCTCGGCGTCAATGTTGCCCATCTTGCCGTCGTTATCCATCCAGAAGGTGGGGCTCTGCGGAGCGAGCAGGTGCGCACCGCCAACCGTCTGCTGGAACTCTTCGCCCGCGAGCGCGGCAACCTTGTTGCCCAAAAGAACAATACGCGGATCGGTGGCTTCGGTGCCGCCCTCGCCCAGACCGTGCAGCCAGACGACGAGCGTATTGGCCTCGGACTCGGGGGTCCAGGCAGCGTAGCTCAGGGTCACGTCATCGGCGGCAGTGAAGGTGTCAATCGCCCAGTCGTCAACCGACGTGGTGATCTCGGTAGCTTCGGTTGCAATGTCAACCGCGGCCACAGCCTCTCCGTCGCTGGTCGCACCAGCCTCGTCGGCAAGGGTGATGTTGAGGTAGTACGGGTCGCTCCAAGTGTTGTACTGGGTGATCATGCTAAAGGTCAGCGGAGTGTCGCCATCGTTCGGCGCGCAGGCAAGCTCAAACTCAACGGTCTTGCCGTCATCACCGAGCGACACGTCGTTGATGAGGCGCGGGATGGTTGTCTCAACAATGGGGAAAGTCTCGTCGGTAAAGTCGGTGGCCATCTTGGTCTCGGAGATCATAAAGGTGCCGCCGTCGACGGCGTCCAACGGAGCGTCCAACGTCAGAGTGACCTTGTCTACGCCGCAGCCCCAATCGTAGCCCTGGATGTGCATTGCACACCTAACACATGCAGATAACGTAATGATGCACCTACCTGTGGGGGCAACTCATTGAGCATAGATACGTTACCAATACGTTTCGGTAAGTGGTACCTCATTAGGAAGCCAGCTTATATGTGGGTGGCCTTGGAAACAACGCCTCCGGTCTAACATTTTATAAACAACCGGCAGCAGAGGGAATTGCCCCATTATACTTGTACCTACGCGAGCACAAGCCAAAAGAGGCGCATATGTTTCTACAACCAGAACAAACGATTGCATCCTTGCTAAACAGCATGCCAGGCATGACCTTTACCAAAGACGCCGCAACCGGAGTCTACTTGGCCTGCAACCAAGCCTTTGCGGAGTATGCACACAAAGCATCGCCAGATGGCGTGGTGGGACTCACGGATGCACAGATCTTTGACGCAAAGACCGCGGCGCACTTTGTGGAGGACGACAAGACCGCCCTCTCGATGGAGAACCCGTACGTCTTCTTTGAGGACGTGCTGGACGCGGCTGGCAACCAGAGGCAGTTTCAAACAACCAAGCTTAAGTATGTAGACTCGTCCGGACGCCTTTGCCTGCAAGGCATGTGCCAGGACGTAACGGACTTGGTCTGCGTGCGCCGCGAGAACACCACAATAAAGGAAGCATACAAAGAGGCACGCGACACCGCCGTGGTCTTTACCCGCATCGCCCACGCACTGGCCAGGGGATATACGGACCTCTATTACGTCAACATGGACACCGCTGAGTTCATAGAGTTCCACACCGACGACGAGGGCGGCGTACTTACCGAGGCAAGGCGAGGCACGGACTTCTTTGAGGGCTGCGAGAGGGATGCCAAGCTGTTTGTGCACCCGGAGGACCAGGCGGCGTTTGTTGGGGCCATGAACCGCGAGTTTCTGTGCAAGACGCTTGACAAAAACAATGTATACGAGCTTACGTACCGCCGCATCAAAGACGGGCATCCGTTCTACGTGCTCATGAAGGTCTCTCGCATGGAGGATGACAAGCGCTTTGTTGTTATTGCCGTATCGGACATCGACGAGCTCATGAGGCAGCGTCGCGCAGAGAAGCGCATGCAGGAAGAGCGCCTCGTGTACGCACGCCTCCACGCCCTCACCGGCAACTTTATCGTCATCTACGTGGTAGATCCCCAGACCAACCGCTATCGCGAGTTCAGCGCCACCGCTAGCTATAAGGACAACTTCTCTCAGGCAAAGGAAGGCGAGGACTTCTTTAGCAAGGTCAGGGAAGTGGCACGTACTCACAACCATCCCAAAGACCTGGACCGCTTTTTGTCTGCCTTTACCAAAGAAAACGTGATGGCCGAGATCGAGCGCAGCGGCATCTTTACCCTGGGCTATCGCCTCATAATGGAGGGCAAGCCCCTCTACGTGCAAATGAAGGCCGCCATGGTGGAGGAGAAGGAGGGCCCGCATCTGATCGTTGGCCTTAACAACGTTGACGCGGAACATCGCCAAAAGGAGCTTGGCAAGGAAATCGCACGCCAGAAGGAGATATACGACCAGATTGCCTCGAGCCTCGCCGAGCGATACGACACCCTATACTACATTGACATAGCAACTAGCACCTATCACGAGGTCTCCGCGACGGACGAGTACAAGAGGTTGAATGTGCCCGCAACCGGCAATGACTTCTTCTCGGACAGCAGGCGAAGCATCCGCAAGTACGTGCATCCCGAGGACCAAGAGAAGGCCCTCAGCATCCACTACAAGGACGTCATGCTAGAAAACCTCAAGCACCTGAGTTCGTTCTCGATGTCCTGGCGTCTGGTGGTAAACGGCCAAGTTAGGCACATTCGCCATACGGAGATCATGTCCAGGGACAGAAGCCACATCATCGTATGCATCGAAAACATAGATGCAGAGATTCAGGCGGAGCTCGCCCTCAAGGCAGACCAGAAAAAGAGCGTCACCTACACGCAGATTGCCGAGAGGTTGGCAGACCGCTACGATCTTATCTACTACATTGACTGCGAGAACTCAAAGTATGCGGAGCTGTCCACAAAGAGGGTGTCTGGCGAGCTTAAGGTCCAAAAGGAGGGCGACGACTTCTTTGCGGCTTCGCGCCAGAACGCGGATAGGCTGGTCTACTATGAGGACAGGGAGAGGATCAAGCTGTTCCTCGATAGGGACAACCTTATATCCCAGCTAGAGACGCGACGCCAACTGACCGAGGACTATCGCCTGGTTGTTCAGGGTGGGAGGATACAGTACACCCGCATGTCGGTTACGTACTCCTCCGACCAGAGCCACTTTATCATCTGCGTGGAGAATCGCGAGGAGGACGTCCGCAGGGAGAAGGAGCATCTGGCGGCACTCAACATGGCAAACAGGATTGCCCGCCGAGACGAGCTGACGCATACCAAGAACAAGACCGCCTACCGCGAGACGGAGAGGGACCTGCAAGACCAGATAGACGAGGGAGGCGCCTCCTTTGGCATCGTGGTCTGCGACATCAACGACCTCAAAATCATCAACGACACGGCCGGGCACAAGGCGGGCGACGACTACATCAAAGCCTCCTGCAGCCTCATCTGCAACGTCTTTCGCCACAGTCCGGTGTTCCGCATTGGCGGAGACGAGTTCGTGGTGATTCTGCAGGGGCAGGACTTTGCAAACCGAGCGAGCCTGCTCTCTGGCATACGAAGGCGAGCGGACGAGAACGTCCGCATTGGCGAGGGCCCCGTTGTTGCCACCGGACTTGCGGAGTACCAGCCCTATGAGGACCATTCCGTTGGGGACGTCTTCAATCGCGCCGACACCCAGATGTATGAGGAGAAGGCGCGCCTAAAGGAGCAAAAGCTTCTTCAGGAGAGCCACTCCCTTAGGGACAGGGCCAACATTAGGATCATCACCGACGAGAGAAGGATCATGCTCGACACGCTGTACAAGGCGTTTGAGGTGGTCTCGGAGGGAACGTACGTGTTCCTGTGCGACATGAAGTACGACTTCTCGCGTTGGTCAAAGAACGCCGTGGATGCCTTTGGCCTGCCATCCGAGTACATGTATGGTGCGGGAGACATCTGGGAGAACCAGATACACCCGGAGGATCGGGCGGACTACCACAGGGGCATTGACGAGATCTTTGCCGGAAACGCCGCGGGCCACGACATGCAGTACCGGGCCAGGCGCACGACCGGAGAATATGACGTGTGCACGTGTCGCGGTGTCGTGATCCGAGACCATCTGGGTGAGCCGGACTACTTTGCCGGCGTGATACGCAATCACGGCATGCAGGGACATGTTGACACGCTCACGGGCCTGAGGAATCAGTATGGCTTCTTTGAGGACATGGATAGCTATATAAAGCGCAACATTGGGTTTAGCGTGGCTCTGTTTGGCATAAGCAAGTTCTCCCAGATAAACGAGATGTATGGCTATCACTATGGCAACCGCGTACTGCAGCTCTATGGCAGAAGAATCCTCAAGAACGTTGGGGACCAAGGACATGTGTACAGAATTGACGGGACGCAGTTTGCGATACTAAGCAACACGCTTTCCCTTGAGGAGTTCCGAGCAAGCTACGACCAGTTCCGGACGGCCCTGCACGAGAGCTTTTGGGTGGACGGCAGGAAGCTCCTGCTTGACCTGCACTGCGGGGCGCTGCATGTGGATGACTTTGACATCGATTCCCAGACGGTCTATGCCTGTCTCAACTTTGCCAACGAGGAATCCAAGATTCGCCATCAGGGTGAGCTCGTGGAATTCCAGAACGATCCCAACGAGGAGAACCAGCAGCGGTTGGAGAAGCTGCATGCGATTCGCGCCTCCATCTTGCACGGCTACCGTGGGTTCTATTTGCTCTACCAGCCAGTGGTAGATGCACAGACAGAGCACCTCATAGGCGCGGAGGCCCTGCTTCGCTGGGAGGACGACCGCTATGGCATGGTTCCTCCCGACCAGTTCATTCCCATACTGGAGTCGGACCCCTTGTTCCCCGAGTTGGGAGAATGGATCATCCGCAAAGCCGTTCTTGCGGCAAAGCAGATTCTTGAGCTGCATCCCCAGTTCGTTATAAACGTCAACCTGTCGTACACGCAGCTGGAGAAGCCGGATTTTGTTGACATGGTGCTTAGGATCCTCGACGAGCTGGGGTATCCTCCGGAGCATCTGTGCTTTGAGGTCACGGAGAGGTGCCGGCTGCTGGATTTGCAGCTGCTAAAGAACGTGCTCGCGAGCCTTAAGTCCAGAGGGATCCTCGTGGCGCTGGATGACTTTGGAACGGGCTTCTCGTCCGTGGGCATCCTTAAGGAGATTCCGGTCAACATCGTAAAGATCGACCGCAGCTTTGTGCGAAGAATCGAAGAGAATGACATAGACCGACAGCTCGTGCGTAGCATTGGCGACCTCGTCTCCATCTTTGGGGCAAAGCTATGCGTTGAGGGAATCGAGACGGAGGGAATGCGCGACATCCTTAAAGAGTATCACGTGGAGAGTTTCCAAGGGTACTACTACGCCAAGCCCCTCTTGCTACAGCAGCTCCTTGACCGCGTGTGACGTTTGGGACAGCGGAGACGGGGACGCCACTACATGGCCGTTTTTAGCCGTTTGGGGCTTGGCCCCAAACGGCCAAAAACGAGTGGCGGCGCGCTTGTGGATGATAACCATGCAGCAGCTATTCCCGCTTGGGAATCGTCAACCTTACCACGGTGCCGCCTCCATCGCGGGACATTATGTCCAGTCGTCCGCTGCCCATCATGTCCAGTCTCTGCCGTATGTTTGCCAAGGTGCTGTGCGGATCGTCGGCAACGGCGGGATCGAAGCCGGGACCATCGTCTTCCACAAAAACCATGCTGCAAGTATTCGTCTCCCTAGTCCTCACCCATATGTGCAACGGGCCAAAATCCGGGTCCATGCCGTGCTTGACCGCGTTCTCCACAAGGGGCTGCAGCGTAAGCGGCGGCACACGGAACCGTGTGTGCTGTGTGTCATAGTCAACAAGAAGATTGTCCTCAAACTGGGCCTGTTCCACGGCCAAGTACGCTCGGGCGTGCTCGAGCTCCTCAGAAAAGGGAATGGCGTTCCCGCGGGCAATGGCGGCAAAGTTCTGGCGCAGGTACGTGGTAAAGTCCATCGTCACCTGCTTGGCGAGCTTAGGGTCCTGGTCACACAGGTAGTAGATGCTCGTCATGGTGTTGCAGATAAAGTGCGGACGCATCTGCAGCACTGCTATGCTGGCGCGCTGGCTGGCGATTTCCCGTTGCTGGCGCAGGCTCTGCTCGATCGAGTAGGACAAGATGAGACGGTATGCCGAATACGCAGAGAGAGTCAGGCTGATGTCGATAAGCGTGAAGACGGGGATGATAAACATATGGACGATCACGACAACCGTTACTGGAATTAGGCAGACCAAGAATGCGCGGTAGTACTGCCGGGACAGCTTGTCTCGCCTGCGAGCCACACCCGTCGCATCGACGAGCTGCATCATCAGGATGGGTGCGATGAGCAGCTTGTATGCGGGGCCAAATATCAACCGGTTGTCCGGCCCAAAGCAGTAGAAAATGGTCGTAAAGGGGGCAATGCTTATGAGGATTACGTACGATACCCATACCGCAACGATGCCGCGAAACAAGACACTGTTACGCCAATCCTCCCCACAGCAATGCAGCAGGTAAACCGCCAAAAGGGGGAACGCGATCGCACCGGACAACGACTGCACGTAGTAGGCTACTACCAGCAGGCTCAACAAAGCGGGGTTCACGTAGACAGACAGCTCGAGGAAGAAGGCCGCGGGACACACCGCGAGGGCAGAGAAGAAGATAACAAAGAAGCGCTTGTCCCAGCGATCCAAGCTGGGTGTAACGGCAGCGGACTCGAGCCCGAGCACCGAAACCATAAGCATCGCGCCGCATACGAAGACGTAAACGAATTCCTCCCAGGCAATCATTCACACGCACCTCCCCGTGGCAACGGATGCCGCAAGCGTTTGAGCTGTTCGCGGACGCCCTCTTGTGTGATTGGCTTGACCATGAAGCCGCTTGCCCCGGTGTCCCACGCGTCGAGGGAGTACTCGGCATACGCCGTGAGGAACACCACGTTTGTGTTGGGATTGAGCGCGAGCAGTTCGCGACACAGGTCCAGCCCGCTCATTCTTCCCAGCTCGATGTCAAGAAAGGCCAGGTCGACCCGGTTCCCCCTGGCATACTCAACCGCCTCCAACGGTCGCGTAAACCCCACAATAATGGCGTTGGGCATTACCTCCTCCAAAACGGGCAAGCCTCCCGCGAGGATTATCTTTCGGTCGTCGACCATGATGATGCTTGGAACCTCGTCACTCTCTGCCGCAGCGGATAGTAGCGTGCCAACATCCACGCGGAGGCATCGGGCAAGCCGAGAGATCATCGCCGCGTCTGGGAGGCGACTACCGTTCTCCCACCGGGCGACGGTCGAGCGCGTGACGTACATACTTAGCGCAAGCTCGCGCTGTGAGAGCCCCCTCTCGGTTCTGAGCCTCCTTAGGGTTTCTGCAAACAGCATGCTCATTCCGTGGCGCTCCTTATGTTCTTCCCATGGGAATGCTGGTGGGCCAATGCATCTTTACACATGAGTACCTACCTGCTTCTGCGATCGTTCTCGGACCGACGATAGAATTCCCGCTTCTCTTCATACATGTTTGCTTCGGCTTCGCCCACGATCTCGCGCATGTTTAGTTCGCCTTGCGCCTTCTCGCGCGTGGCGATTCCAAATGACACATGATGGCCTTTTTCGTCCAAAGCTCGTCTTAGCTGGTCAATCTCTACAAGCAGCTTCTCCGGCTGTACATCCACCTTAAAGGCAACGAACTCGTCACCGCCAATGCGGTAGGTATGCTCCCCGCCAAAGCACCGCTGCATTCCCTCCGCAACCTCGCATAGCATTTTGTCGCCCGCGACATGCCCGTATCGGTAATTCAGCTCATGCAGCCCGTTTGCGTCGGCATAGACGCAAATCAGGTTTGAGGTGCACATCTTTGGGTATTCTTGCAGCCGACTTTCGTAATGGTTCCGGTTTTTGGCTCCGGTTAGCAAATCGGTCTGACTCATGTATTCGATCTGTCTGGATTGGGCGAGCGCTCTTATCTTTATGCTCATCGTGAACACGGTGGTCGCAAATGCCACGACGGCGAAGGTGATTGCGTTCCAGATATCGGTTTCTGCCACATCCGGTGCCTTGAACAGGGCGACTATTCCGCAAAACATTGCCGTAACGCCCGCAATCATGGCGCACATCCTAACGGGACGGTCATAGAACAACAGCGGGGTAACTAGCAAAAAGGCCACTGCCGAAACCGCTGGCTTATCGGCATGAAGCATCGAGATGTGGATGCCAAATATATAGAGCAAGATCTCGAATATGTAGACGATAAGCATCACAAGAGCAGGGTGCTTGGGCAGGATAAACCTAGAGCAAACCAGAATGAACAGCATCTCTATTCCACAAAGCAAATATGTCGTGCTGTTCTGTGTCGCAAAATTGTTGGTAAGCGTGCTCACAATAAAGAGCAGGAATAACATCACGGCGGCAAGCTGAGAGAATTTGTTTAGCAACTCCCGGTTTTCCTCTCGGATGCCGGGAAGCAGCTTTTTGTACTCTTCCCTCTCCACTCCCGCGTATTGGAACAGCTTCCATAGCCTTTGTATCATATTCATACTTCTTCCAGACTCCGACCTTTCGGTTTATTGCATTGTCGCATTAACAACCACTCTGGTCGAGAGGGGGTTCCAGATTGTCACCACCTTTGTCCGCGTCCCGCATGCGGCTGATATACTGGAAAAGACACTCCGTTGATTCGCGCATAGAAGGAGATGGCCATGCCGTTGCCAAAGTCAACCTTTTCCGCGCAGGACTACTGGTCGTCGCCCGGAGGTAAATGATGAGGGCTGAGACAACGATTCGGGTATACAAATGCCCCACGTGCAACGGTGCGTTGAGGTTCAGCACGCAAGCCCACGCGCTCCACTGCATGTGGTGCGGCAACACATACGACGTGGCAGACGCTTCGGTACACCAGATGCGTCTGACCACGCAAGGCTACCTGTGCCCAGAGTGCGGCGCCCGCCTCATGACCGAGGAGTTTGTGGCTGCCACGACCTGCCCCTATTGCGGCAACAACGAAATCACGCCCCATCGCTTTGGCGGCGCGTTCGAGCCCGACCTCATCATCCCCTTCTCGGTCTCCCGGCAGCAGGCCATCCAGAGTTACCAGAAGACCGTCGCGCAACGTCGCTACCTTCCCAACGACTATGAGGACAAGGCGCAGATCGTTTCCGTGGAGGGTGCATACGTTCCGTTCTGGCTTCAGAGCGGAACGGTGAGCTTCGACTTTACCTACGTGGGGATATACAAAAAGGACAATCGCAACTACGTGTCCAATCACCACCGAATGGGGACCTATGAGTTCGCGCGCGTTCCGGCCGACGCGTCGGATCGCATGCCTGATGACATAATGGACTCCATAGAGCCCTACAATTATGAGGAGCTTGTGCCGTACGACCCCGGATACCTGCCAGGGTTCATGGCGGAGCGCTACACGGTGGCCGCGGACGAGGTAAATCGGCGCGTTAACGTGCGCGTGGCAAACTCTGCATGCTCTGCGGCCATGAGCACGCTCGACTCAATGTACGACACCCGCTATCCCGACCACGATCGCTACCATGCCACGGTTGCGCGCTCACGCATAGAGCAGGTGCTTCTTCCCGTGTGGCTTGTCGTCGTTTTGTACAGAGAAGAGAAGTACATCGTCGGCGTAAACGGACAGACCGGCAAGGTGGCCGTTAACCTTCCCATCGATAAGGGCAAGCGTCGCGCGGCAGTGCTCTGGGAGTCACTAAAGAGCGCAGCGTGGGTGCTTTCAATCGAGCTTGGCTTTGTGCTGCTGATATTTGTAATAGGGGTGGGCGCCGTTGGCCTCGACGGCATGCTCGACCGCGCACGAACCCTGTTCGACGGTTCAACCTGGGCACAGGCGAGCGGCAAGGACATTGCGCTCGCAGCGTTTACCGTGGTTTTTCTCATATGCCTGATAGTGGGGCCCGTTGTCGAGGCATGTTTGCGTGGGCGGCGCAAGGTCATCGATTCGATGCACAACGTAAAGAAGGCCACGAACGCCGACGCGTTTGACATCTGCGGCCTGAACGTTACCCTAAGCGAGTTTGGCCAAGGCCCCCTGTAGCCCATCAAGGTGGCTATCTTACTAACGCTGCGCTTGGGCCGGGTGTTGCGCCAAGGCTTCCCATCAGGTTTTCCATATGGGTGTTACCCCAGCCACGTAAGGACGCCCTCCGCCCCCGTCGTCGCACATACCACTTGACGGACGCTGTACAATGGGAAAATACAACCACGCGCAAGGGGAACTCCCATGGTCTATGTAACCGGAGACATACACGGCTGGCTCGACATTGGCAAGCTCACACCCAACCGCTGGCCGGAAGGGCAGCGGCTTCGCCACAGCGATTTTTTGGTGATCTGCGGCGACTTTGGCCTGCTGTGGAGCAACCCCTCCACGCTCGAGGAGAAGTTCTTCCTCGACTGGCTCAACGACTGCCCGTGGACGACGCTCTTTGTGGACGGCAATCACGAGAACTACGACCTTCTGGACGCGCTTCCCACCTGCACGTGGCACGGTGGCAAGGTAGGTTGCCTGCCGGGACGCAAGAACATCATCCATCTATTGCGCGGCCAAGTGTACGAGATGGGCAAGTACGGTCGCTGGTTCTGCATGGGCGGCGCTCCTTCCCACGACCGTTCGTGGCGCGAGGAGGGCGTGTCGTGGTGGCCGCGCGAGATGCCAAGCGACTCAGAGTACGCGGAGGCGCTCGCCAACCTCGATCGCGTGGGCTGGCAGGTGGACTACGTCTTCTCTCACGAGGTACCTCGGTCGCTTCGCCGCCACGCCATGGCACGGCACTACGACCCCAGCCGCGAGGAGGACGACCCCCTCACCGCATTCTTGCAACAGGTTGACGACCGGCTGGACAAGCGCCGGCTCAAGATGTGGTACGCAGGCCACTATCACGACGACATCATGCTACGCGACAAGCAGCATACCGAGCTCTACCAGCAGATCGTGCGCCTAGGCGACCTCCCAGACGGCCGCGTGCACCGCCACCTCCCCTACTGCGAGGAGTCGTGGATCGGCATCAAGGGCATCGGGAAGCGCTATCGCGAGTGGGTCTTGTCGCGCCAGATCGAGGGTTGCACCATCACCTGGCAGGACAACGAGCACATCTGCCTAACCACCGACTCTATGTTTGGAACGATCATCTTCCACGCGCGGGACGGGCATCCCGAGATAGTGGAGCTCGTGGTAAAGCGCCGCTCGGACGGCCTGCCCATCTTTCGCACGCGCTTTAAGCTCAAAGACATGCTGCGGGCAAAGGAACTCTTTTTGGAGATGGCGGAGTGCATGGAGCAGGCGGACCTGCACGGCACCACGCGCGTGCTGCTGTGCTGCAACGCAGGCGTCACAACTAACCATTACGTTATAAAGCTGCGTGAGCAGACCGAGAAATGGTCGCTTCACCTAGACTTCTTTGCCATGCCGCTCGACGAGGCGATTGCTGGTGGAGAGTCCTACGACGTGGTGCTCGTTGCACCACAGGTGGGCTATAGACATAGCGACGCCGTGCGCGCCTTTCCGCACGCCACCGTCGTGGAGATTCCCGACGAGGTCTTTGCGACCCTCGACGTTAAGGCAACGCTTCGCATGGTGCTCGACGCCCTCACGGAGTGCGCGGAGCGCGGCCCGGTGGGCAGGTCGCTCGCAGCGGCACGCCCACTGGACACCTCAAAGAGCGTCATGGTCGTCTCGGTTACCAACCGTACGAGCTCGACTGCCATAGGCTACCGCGTGTTCCGAAAC
Source organism: Coriobacteriales bacterium (assembly GCA_030529665.1). Classification (GTDB taxonomy): domain Bacteria; phylum Actinomycetota; class Coriobacteriia; order Coriobacteriales; family Atopobiaceae; genus RUG440. The sequence continues at coordinate 917 of JAUMWL010000081.1, read as the reverse complement.
GGTGACATAGAGCTCGACGGCATGGTTATAAAGCGCCATGCGGACTTCCACGACATCGAGGACGTGCTCGCGACGGTGAGCCTGGACGGTCTGGACGTCTCGTCACTCGACGCAATCGGCATTACGCTGCCCGGCATCATCAACCGCGCATCGGTCTCGCTGCCTTCCGACGACGAGAGCGACTACGACCTTGGACGTTTGCTCGAGAAGACCTACAACATAAAAGTATACGTAGACAACAGCTCAAACGCCGCGGCGATGGGCTGCTACGTCTCGCAGGCCACCTACGACAGTGTCGTCTTCCATACGCAGCACACGGGAATGGTCGCGTGCAGCGAGGGTATGGTCGTAGACGGCCATCTGGTAAAGGGGCGGCTCAACTACGCCGGCGAGCTGCTGCCGCTGCTGGGCAGGATGCGCTACTCCGAGGATCCAGCAACGCTGGTATGGACCTACAAGGGCATGCGCGAGGTAGTTGCGAGCTACCTCTTGGCCTCCATCTGCGCGATGGCACCCGACGCGGTGTACGTCTCGTCTGCGCTGGTGACAAGCGTGGAGGCGCTGCACCACGAGCTGGCCAAGTCGCTGCCCGAGACGCGCATACCGCACCTTGAGCTCGTAAGCGACCAGCGCGAGAACACCTACCTCGGCGAGCTGGCATTGTGCATAGACAAGCTCAAGCATCCGCGTCCTCATCGCAAGTGGTGACCCTGGGGGTGCGGGCCTGACTCACGCTCCCCCACTTCAATCGCGCCTAATAGCCCAACACGACGATTCAGTTCCTTTGGGACAGCGCGATGCATTTGGCAATGCGGGCCTTCACAGTCTCGATGTCCGGATACGGCTTGGAGATAAAGTCCATCGCGCCCATTTTGAGGGCCCTGACTTCCGCGTCATGATCGACGGTAAACACAATT
>JAUMWL010000009.1:33849-34922 GCA_030529665.1 Coriobacteriales bacterium | reverse complement strand
TCAAAGCAGTCTTCTATCCGATAGATTGCCTGCGTCGTCGTTGTGACCTATGGCCGGTCCCCCTCCTTCGTCCACCCTCGCGTACACCTCATTCACTTCTAGTTTCCCCTCGCGGTGGAGTCGCCATCGGCGCGACCCGGCCGCTCGTTCTGTGCGCGGCGGCGCTCGTAGGTAAATACCGCCATCGCGAGAGCACCGAGCGCGATGCCCAGTGCCCCCGAGCCTCCGGCAACGAGGGCTAGGTTGGGGCCTTCCGACGAGTCGCCAGAAGACGCGATCTTGTCGGCGACGGCCTTGAGGTCAGCGTCGGTAAGGTATGCCTCCGCCAGTTTGACCGCGTCAGCGCAGTACATCGCGCAATTCGCCCAAGGGTCTACGCCCTCGGGAGCGGCCGCGTCGGGGTCCGCTGCGTCGTAGCCGCCGATTAGCAGATCGCGGCAGAGAAGGGAGCCGTTCTTCTTGGCGAACGCCTCCTCGAAGGCCCTGACCATCTCCTCCACGCCTCCCACGGCGCCTGAACCCGACCCGTCCGAGAAGCCGCGTGCCAGACCGATCGCAATGGCGGTGGAGGTCACCGCGCCGCACGAGTCGCCGTGGTTCACGCCCATGCCGAGGCCAGAGGCAGCTCGAAGCGCGGCCTCCTCGTCGATTCCCATGCGCGCAGCCCAATAGCCGAGCACGCACTGCGAGCAGTGGTACCCCTCGTCGAGCATCCCCTGGAACAGCTCCATGTTCTCCTGGTGGGACATGACTTCCTCCAATCAACCGATGCGTCAGCAATCCTGTCTTCATGCAGATTGTAGACCAGGCGTCGGGGATAGGGCTTGAGGAGGTGAGGACCGTAAGGGGTGTCATCTTTCTCCGCGACACTATCTTATCTTCCATCGCTTGATGCTTTCGACCTCGTGCGAACGCAGTGCCATGCGCGTTTGCCGCCATCCACAAAAAGCAAGTGAAAAGCAAATGACGAGCAAATGAGATTCTAGTGCGCGTTGGCTCACCTACCAGCGCAAACACGAGAAGCGGGCGAGCCATCTCCCACAGATGCGGCCTAAGAAGCAAGTGGCGAGCAA
>JAUMWL010000009.1:14983-33749 GCA_030529665.1 Coriobacteriales bacterium | reverse complement strand
TGAGCGCCTTATGCCCAGTAGGGCATGTAGACCATGTAGCGTGGCGAAGTCGACGGGTCGAGCGGCTTTATGAGGGGCCTACTCAACGCCTCCTTGATTAGGCGGGATATCTGCGCCGAGTTGCTTGCCTTCAGGCCAAAGCGCTCGCGGAGGCTCGCGTTGTTTATGAACTCGCCTCGTCCGTACCTAACGCACGCGTGCCAGTAGCAGGCGTCCAGGCGCTCGTCCTGCGTCAAGCTCCTGAACTCCTTGAAGCCGAACAGCGTGACTCTCGTGCTCGTGCCCGAGCTGGCGTCAATCCGAGGGGCTGGTAACAGGTAGTCCTCGCAGCCTTCGATGATGGTGTCCCACCCGCTACCCGCCTCTTCGCAGTACCCGAGCCGTCGCATGAGCGCGGACAGCTTCTCGTTGCGGGACTGCGGAGGGTCATTGACGATTCGCTCGATGCGCACGAGGGGAGTGCCAGGGTTCGTGAACTCGATCCTGTTGTTGAATATCTCCACCATGGGTCCGGCACCGGTGACGGTTAGGTCTTGGTGTATGAGGGCGTTGACGATGAGCTCGCGGATAGCTGACTGAGGAAACGCGTTCCTGGTGCCCCTTCGCGCGCCGCTCACCTCCTCGGTCGTTGGCAGCGCGCCGTCTATGTAGTCGTATGCTGACTCTAGGTCTAGGGCATAACCGCGCTCCATCTCGCGCTCCCGGCGGTCGCTCGCTCTGCCGTTGCCCGCGTAGCGTATGACGCGTAGGGCCTTGCGGCGAACGAGGGGGAATTCCGACAGCCGCTTTGCGAAGAGAATCGCCCCGAGGTTCGTAACGGAGATTCGCCCATCGTCCTGCATGAGGGCTAGCCCGTCCTCGAGGAAGTAGTGGAGGGCGAGGGACAGGTCGCTGGGCCTGGGCATGCCAAGAAGGTCGAAGTAGGGCGTGTGGTCAAGCAGGTCGAAGACCTCCTCTATTTGCAGGTCTTCCGCTGCGACGAGGTTCTCAAAGTCCTCGCGTTGGATTCTCCTCCATAGCTCCGTCTCCCTTCTGGACCCAGGTGCAAGTGGTTGCGTGCTCGAGTTCGACCTCATGTATGCGGTCCCCTCGAATCTCACAGGGTAGTTGGTTGCCGGCCATATCTGGAGCACTACCACGCTTTTGTCTCGGTAGGTCGTTGGCATGAACTCAAAGTGAGCGTTGTCGCTCAGCATCCTGCGGAGCCATATCTCTAAAGGCTGGTTGCCCTTCTTCTTGGTGCGCGGGTTGAAGGTCGTGCCCGTGACCTCGTGCGAGGTATCGTTGATGCCCCAGACCTTGTACGCGGCCCTCACGCCGTGAAACGCTGCTGAGTTCGCCAAGGCGCAGATGTCCTTACCCTCCTTTTCGGGGTCGGCATAGCTCTCCTTGAACTCGATGTACTCCGTCTCGGCCGGAAGTGCCGAGAGCCTTTCGATGAGGTCCGTTAGGTTTTGTGGCAAGGCTCCTCCTTTGCGATAACACGATGCTAGTTGAAGAGCAAGCAAGAAGCAAGTGAAAAGCAAATGGCGAGCAAATGAGATTCTAGTGTGCGTTGGCTCACCTACCAGCGCAAACGCGAGAAGCGGGCGAGCCATCTCCCACAGATGCGGCCTAAGAAGCAAATGACGAGCAAATGAGCACTCTCAACGAGCCACTATTCATCGCGCTGTCGTTTACAGCTTCGCCCCTCGTTTATGGGCAAACACGCCCCGTTTGGCTCCATCCCCTACACGACCCGCAGAAAGTCAAAGCGCCGTCCCCATGCCGACTGCATGCGGTGCGGCCCCGAATGGTGTCGGCATGTATGGTGATGACTAGTTGAAGAGCACAAGGCAACGGCAAGGGAGCTCTGCTATGGAAGGCTAATTAAACTGGTCGGTCTATTTCTGGAACCCGGCAGGTCTAGAGCGCACGTGCGCGACACCGCCGTAAAATGTGGCCTCGACATAGAGCCTATTATTAGCGATTTTTATACGTTTGAGGGATCAAGTATGAAAACGAAGAACATCATCGGCACCGCGTGCCTGGCGCTGCTAATGGTCTGCCTCTTGCTTTTCGCCTGCGCTCAGGTGCCAGGCCAGATCAAAGTTAGGGTCCTCATTGTGCCGAAGTTCGAAATCGGCAAGACGGCCGGTGACTACCCCGGCGAGGCGCAGCTGTTCTATGAGCAGTACTGCGCAGACTGCGAGGAGGTTTCGATTCCTAACGCACCGTCGTCTGCCCACTTCTACATGAATGAGAGCAATGGCGTTGGCCTGCTGGTAACCGGTTGCGGAAAGACGGCGGCCGGACTGTCGCTGAGTTCGCTTCTCTCGTGGGATGCCTACGACTTTTCCAACGCCACGATCGTCTCGGTTGGCTGCGGTGGCGGGAGCACAGGGCTGAGCACCCTTGGCGACGTGGTCGTCGTTACCGCTGCCTGCGACGCCGAGCTTGGACATCGCACGGACGTTCGTGAGTTGGAGGCCCCGGACCGGGGGATTACCTGGTTTCCCGATGACTCCTATAAGGAATACGCATACAAGCAGCTAAACCTGAAGCTCTGCGAGAACGCCTATCAGCTGGTTAAGGACTGCCCGCTACGCACGACGGAGACAGCAAAGAGCGTTCTGGCGGATAGCTATTCCGGCGAGGAGTGGGCCACGCGCGATCCCCACGTTGCAAAGGGAGCTGTCGCTACGGGTGACTGCTACTGGAAGGGCAGAACGGACCACGACAACGCCGTTGCGATTGCCGAGCACTACGATTCTCCCGACCTGTTCAAGCTCTTCACGTCGGACGTGGGGCTCCTTGCGCAGCGCGCGGGCATCAGCCTGCGGGCGTCGCTTGCGCAGGACACGCTCTTGGCATGGCTAAGGGCGCATTTGCGGAGCAGTATGTGTGCCAGCAGCTCTTTGCTCTGGGCTACCAACCTCGATACTGGCAGGCGGACAACTCGTCCGCCGAGCTTGACTTCGTTATCCAAGCGGATGGAGAGGCAATACCCATTGAGGTGAAGTCCGGTCTCAACCTCCGGTCAAAGAGCCTCAAGGCCGCGATTAGGCGATTCGGGTACGAGCGAGCGATTCGGTTCTCGGTCTCTGCTGGCGGCACTGATGGGGCCATACGCGACCTCCCGCTTTATGCCGTCGAGGCGCTGCCCGCGATTCTCTCGGTCTGACACAGAAGTCGTGGCGATTTGCCACATGATATGATGGCTTTAGACGTTCTGTTTGCGGGATGTGCAGAACATGGGCATTCTTATCAATCCGGGGCATGCGGGCTTCGTCACCATACGGGCAAGCACGTACGTGGACAAGTCGGGGCTCATCGCCGAGATGAACAAGACGCTTGGTACCAAGCAGAAGCTCACGTGCGTCAGCCGACCCAGGCGCTTCGGGAAGTCGTTTGCAACCCAGATGCTCTGTGCCTACTACGACGCGACGTGCGACTTCCACACACTCTTTGACGACCTTGCCATAGATAGTCGCGACGATGCCCTCACGCTCATGATCCACCTAGGCTACCTCACCTACGAGGAGGAATTCAGCGGCCACGGCCTTGCCGACCTGGTGTTCATACCCCGCAAGCGCTCACCTTTGCCCGCCCTTGTCGTCGAGCTCAAGCGGAACGAATCTGCCGTCGGTGCCATCGCGCAGGTGAGGGACCGCAGCTGCGCCGGGCTGCCTCGCAAGCTGAGCGACGACACGTTGCTCGTGGGCATCTCGTACAACAAGAAGACCAAGAAGCACACGTGTTGCATAGATCAGGCGTAGGCGTGGAACCCCCTCATTCTGCAAACAAGTCCTCGAGCGTAATCGTGTTGGTAAATGCCCAAGCGTGCTGGTTTCTCTTAAGACCAAACGTGGTTATGAGCGTGAGCTGTACAGATATCTTGCGGCTGAGTGCTTGGGCAAGAGCCTCGCGGCGGGCGAGCAGCGTCTGGTAGTACTTCTTGTCTACGGTGAACTCGTCGCCATAGAACTTGCATTCGCACGCATTCGCAATGTTGTCGGCACGTTGTAGGAGCAAATCGACTTGTGCGTTGCTGCCTTTGTCACGTACCTCCCAGGCGGCGCAGGTACTACGCACACCGCTCACACCAAGCGCGCGCTTGAGCTGCTCCACATGGTTGAAGCACAGGTTCTCGAACGCCAGCCCACGCCACGCTACGACGGGTCGTGCGTCGATGTTCTCCTGCCAGAAGTGATCGCCAGCGCCGCTGGCATTATCGACGAAGTGCAGGTAAAACAGGCAAAATGGGTCGGTGAGCCGGTAATGCTCCTCGCGGGCACCATAACCAAAGGGCACGTAGCGTTCCACAAAGTCGCTAGCAACGAGAGCGCGCAGGTGCTTCGACAGATGTCCGCTGTTTGCCGTGCCGAGCTTTAGAGACATCTCGTTTCTGGTGTACCCACGCCTGCGCGTATACAGCATTCGGACGATCGCCACAACCTGAGCGGGTTTGTCAAAAACTGATGCAAAGAGACGGTCGAACTCCCTAGCCAGGAACGCGCCGCGCGAGAAGAAGAGCCGATCGATGCTCTGCGCGACGCTCAGACCTCGCTCGAAATAGCCAAGGTAGTAGGGTATGCCACCTACCGCCATGTATGCCTGCGCAATCTCGTAGCGTGTGAGCTGCATGTCTTTTGCCGCAAAGAATTCCTCGCATTCGTGGAGTGTGAACGGCGAGAGCTTGAACTCGTGGGTGAGTCGCCCGTAAAGTCCGCCATGCGCATTGATGAGCTTATCCTCAATCCAAGATGTTGCGCTACCGCATACAATAACCATGAGGTTCTTTCTACTGCAGCCCCAGCCGTTCCAGAACCCCTCGAACGCCCGCACGAATCCCGAGCGCGGCGTATCGAGCCAAGGGAGCTCGTCGAGGAACACTACTTGGCGGGATCCGTCGTCGAGTCCCTCCAAGAGGCTCTCGAGCATAAAGAACGCTTCGAGCCAGCTTTTGGGGAGGTGGCTTCGTTTCATTCCGTGTCTGAGCAACGAATAGTAGAACTGTTCGAGCTGGGCTTTAAGCAGGCCGTTCGCGGGCTCATCGAGCGGAGACAGCCCAGCATGGCGGAAGGTGATTCTGTCCCTGAATACTTCGTCTACCAGATATGTCTTGCCGACTCTGCGGCGGCCGTATATGGCTACCAGCTCAGCGCGGCCGCCCTCGTATAGTTCTTCAAGCTTCTTTGACTCTTGCCTACGACCAATCATTAAAACCTCTTTCTAGCGCTTTATTGGGCTTTGAAATACAATTTATATTCAAATAAGCCCTATAAGAAGCTATCTAAGTGTATTAAACAAGAGCTTATATGGCAAGGACGCATGCATCGCACTAGGACGTACGCACGAAGCGGTTACGGGCTTGTTTGCCCCTTCGACTCGGTGGGCCGCGCGGCCTCGTAGCTCGTCAGCCCCGGAAGCGGCGTGGGTGCCCAGTCGCCGTGTATAGCTTGCCTGAACGGGCGGGCGGCTCGGGACTCGCATGCCCGGAGCGCCATTTCGGCATGCCAAACTGGCCACTTTTCTCGCGTTTTAGGTAGTTTTTGAATGGGATTACCCCACCGGCGGGAAACCTGCCCTGCGAAACCGCTGGTAGATAGGGGCGGAAATGCAGCCCCGGTATTTTTTGAGACCGTAAAACTACCCAAAACGCCATAATTTTGGCTAGTTTTGCATGACGAAATGGCGCTTCCCCAGACGTGTCGGTGGCAAGTCCGAGGGCAGGCGTGCGAGGTCGCGCCACCTTCGACATCCTCGGCGACTACGACGAGGCGAGCATCCGCGAGATGGCGCGCTACGTCGTGGCCTTCGAGCAGTGGGTCAAGGACGAGGAGCTGGGCTTCGTGGCCAGCCACTACGACGGCTTCGCCCAGGGCAAGGCCGGCGTGCTGGACAGCATGCTCATCCCCGCGTTCTCCATGCTCATCAAGCAGGGCATCGCCTGCGCCGTGGAGGGCGACATCAAGGTGGCCATGGGCATGAGCATCATGAAGACCATCAGCGGCGCATGCCAGCTCTCCGAGTTCTACACGTTCGACTTCGACGACGACGTGGTGCGCATCGGCCACTCGGGCTCGGGCGACACGACCTTCCGCACGCGCTTTGCATGCGGCGCGCGGGAGTGGAACAACCGCTGGTGCGAGTGCGGCCCCACGCACCACTCCGCCGCAGCTCGGGGCGGCTGGACCGGCACCATCCTCAAGGTTGCCAAGATCCTGGACGTGCCGATGGAGGTCGTCTGCCGCTGATGGTCCGCGAGATGTGCACGCCGGGGACAACGGGGAGGGTGTTGTCACGTTCCAGGTGACACGTAGTCACCCGTCGTCAGACCACATCACGGGCCAAGCGTACGTATGGGTATGACGTAGACACCGTCTTGTCGGCGGTAGGCAGCATCTCCCGTTCCCGTGACGACGGCCAAGAAGGACGGCTGCCTCGTTCGTGCAGGCATGTCGCCGATGAGCTTCTTGCTCATGCGCAGCAGGGCGGCAGCGGCAGCGTCGACTTTGTCGGGGCTTAGCTTGACCTCGATGCCGGCCCATCTGCCGTCGGAGAGCTCCAGTATCGCATCGACCTCCAGCCCGGAGTCGTCCCGATAGTAGTGAAGTGGGTTGGCTCCGGCGTCCGGCAGGGCCCTTGCATACACGTCCAAGTCGCGCATGCAAAGGTTCTCGAATGCGAGGCCGAAGGTCTGCCAGTCATACAGAAGCGTCTCCTGCGAAAGTCCCAGAAGCGCGATGGCTAGCGACGGGTCAGCCATGTAGCGCTTCGGCTTCGTGCGCATCCGCTTGGGGGAGCGTGACGGGGGGACCCATCCCGTTACCGCGTCCACCAAGAACGACCGCCCAAGCAGCGCCAGGTGGCGCGATACCGTTTGCTGCTCGTCATTGGAGGAACCCCTGGCGTCGTCGCGTGCGTACACGTCCCGGGCGTAAGTATCGAGCGTTGGCGCCTGTCCCAAGTTGCGGGCGACCGAGAAGGCGGTGCGCTCCGCAATCATCGAATCGCCACCCATGCGAGGGATTGACTGGTCGAAGATCGCGGACAAGTACTCGCGAATGACCACCTGCGCGTCGCTTGGACTGCGCCCTACCAGCTCGGGCCAGCCTCCTCGCACGCAACATTTGGCAAGTGCCCGCACGTCCGACTCCGACGATGCCGGCGTAAAGTCGCCCTCGAAAAGCCTCGCCAGGCTCACCGCAGCACTTGACTCACCGGATTCAAGAAGGGCCATGGGATGCATCTTCACCCTGCCGATGCGGCCCGCGCCAGAGTGCGCCATCTGATCATTCGATGGGGTAGACGAACCGGTAAGAATCCATCTGCCCTTTTGGCCGCCTGTTTCGTCGATTGCATGACGGACAACGTCCCACAGCTCGGGAACGCGCTGCCACTCGTCAATGACGTGGGGGCTCTCACCCGAGAGCGCGAATTCGGGATCGGCGCGAACAATCTGCAGGTTCGCACGCCGGTCGACGTATGTAACGCTATTCGCGTGAGCAAGAGACGCCCAGGTCTTGCCACACCAGCGCGTTCCCGTAATCTCGAGCGCGCCAAAGAGTCCCAGCCACCGCTCGATTTGTGCGTCAACCACACGCGGTTGGTACCCCGAAGGTCGAGCGCTCCCTACACTCATGGCCCACCTCCTGTATTTGCTGATAGTGAATCCGAATTATAGGTACTAGAGAAAACGAATGCAATTACCTAGAAAAAACGAATATCTGAACCTTGTGTCCTAGCGCGAGAGCGATGGGCCCCACAGTTCACACGGCAACGTTACGATCAAGGTTACGGCTTAGCCTTGCTCCATGAGCTCGTAATAGCGGGCGCCGACCTTGCGCGACGCCTGCTCGCGGCGCTCGTTCGCCAGGTCATAGTTCTCCTTGAGGATGCCGACGTCGTGTAGGTTGCCGGCAATCTCATCTTAGGCACTTCTCGCCGGAGATGCCGGAAAGCTCCACGAGGGCGCGCGCCGAAGCTGAGACGCCAGCCGAGTGCATAACGGTAAACGGGCTCCGGAAGCCGATGATCATGGAGAGTAGGTTCGTCATCTGCAGCGTATCGTCGAGCGACATCTGCATACTTCTGGCAATCTCGTCCAGTACGCGCTCGGGGTCGTAGGCGAGGTCGAGCCACATCTCGTCCTCGCGCGCAAGCGAACAAAGCGCGTCGACTGCCTCGGGCGCATACGTGTTTTGCTCGCCCGCACCATGTGTGTGAACTTGTCTACCTGCGCCAACACGGGAACGCGACCAAACACATGAATGAGGCAATCGTCTCCACTAAGGATAACCCGATGCTGAAAAACACTAACCCGAACTTGTTTGCCCAGTTCATCCTGTACGATTATCGCAAGGCACTAATAGCCGCAACCAGCGGGACAGTCCGTCTCGGCTCACGTATCAGGGCGGGGCACTGGGAGTTTATCCTAGGCAAACGAAAAAGCGACGAGCACCCTGTTGTAAAGCACTCCCTCTTTAGCGGGCTGAACTAGGAGGTTGCTGATGAGCGTAAAGATACATGAAGGAACGGTCACGACGTCCTACAAGATTGATGACTACTTCGCCGCCATAGCAGTTCTTGGCAAAGAACTCGACTATGTTAGGTTTGTTGGCCTATACCAAGGTGATGACCTTATCGAGTTGCAGCTTGATCCCGACTCGATGACAGTGTCGCAGATCACCCTGACGAGTTGTCGCCACTTCGATGTTTTCTCCGGACCGATGCCCGTTCCCGCAGCAGAAGAGGGCGTCCTCGCCGTTGCCATGCCCAAGCGGGCGAAATATAGCGATCTCTGGACGACGGTATACATGATGGCCTGCTGATTAGAGTTGTCGATAAGCTGTCGGCGCGCTATGTGCGTGCGGGGGACGTCGTGTTCGGAGTGTCTTGCGATGAAGACCTGACGTCTATCCTCCTGACTAACATGACCTCGGAAGAGGTGTCGCACGCCCGCGCGGAGCTATCAGGCGAGGGTTACGATGACGTGTGGGTCCCAGCGGGATAATAGACAGCAACCCGGCCGCTTGGTCGCCGAGCGCATGCTCCTTGCTTCTTGTTGCTACGCCTCGAATGTGCAGGCGTCTGTGCCGCTGCAAGCGTCTGCTTTCTCTTGCTCTTTAGACGGTACGCTTTGACGTGCTGTCCTGCTTCTCGTCGCCACGGCCCGCCCAGGTCTTTACGAATGCTTGTATGTCTTTCTTCTTTGCCGTGCTCATGGCATGCACCGTCCGTTCAATATCTCGAGATAACGTACTCATTGTATAGGAGCGTCGCGACACAAATGCCGCGGCATCAATGAGGGGGCGCATGCGTACGCGCGATTGGAGCGAACGTGCGGGACAAAGGGGATGGGGGATTCTGTCCCGTCCGTTGCCGAGGACAGAATCCCCGCCCCCTTTGTCCCGACTACATCATGGATGCTGAGCCCTATGCGGTTCCGCAACGGCCGTGAACCGTGGCGGCTTGGCGTAGGCCACCGCACTGCATTGGCCGGCCGTGAAATGTAACGTGACAATACCTCCCGTCGCCATCGGCTGTAGCACGTTGCCATGTTGGCAGGTCCGTGCGGTACAATAACTCAAAGTTCGTTGAAAGGAGTGGCAGTAATGCAAATAAATAGACGATGCAGCAGGCTTGTGGCAATGATTGCAATTCTTGTTGTTGTGCTGACCAGCTCGTTTGCGTTAACGAACATGATGGAGGGACCCGAGGCATTCCAACTGCGGAAGGCGTATGCGCAAAGCATACCAACAAAGGTAAAGAAGGCCTATGTAAACAAGGCGAAGAGCCTTGCAAGGCAAGTCCGCAGCCGCATGGCAAACTACAAGTTCGTGGATGTGTACGGAAGCTCGCTTAAGGAAATGCTGTGCGTGACCAAGGATTCGGGTGGTAGCGGCTCGACGCTCTACATCTACACCTATGCGGGTGGCAAGGTAAAGCAACTTCTGCAGACGGGCATCTATGGCGACCAGTGGTACAAGTTCTATAAAAAGACAAGCTCGTTCGTAATCCATCGCTGCGGACATGGCGGCGATGGATATGAGAGCTATCGAGTGCGAAACGGCAAGTACGTAATGACCATGGTCAAGGGCAGACACATGGATAGCAGCGGATCGTATGGTAGTTGGAGCTATTACAATGCCATTAAGGGCAAGAGCACCACGAAAGGCGCGTATGCAAAGTACGCCAAGAAATACCAGGCGGGAACAGCAAAAAAGGTGACGTCCTCCTACAAGTGGCCGACGCTGTATGTGTGAGTGTGAAAGAAGGGCGATCCTCGTCCTGTCGTTCTACAAGGAGGCGATAACCCACATGGTATCGACTGGCGTGGGTCGTCGAGTTGCGGCATAAGGTTAATTTGGGATGGGCTACGGTTTTGCTAGTGCCGAGCATGGATGAGCTCCCACTACTCGCTTTGAGCCACCCCGCTAACGATGCCTTGCAATCACGAGCGTGAGGTAGCTCGCGTCGTCGGGGATACTCTCGAGCGAGGGATAGGACATCTCGCCCTCCATGCCGCAGCGCTCTATGGCCCGTGCGTTTAAGTTCGCGGCGCCTAGGATGGCCTTAACTTCACGCATGCGTGTCCCGGCCTTCATAACAACGTATGTTCCGACGGCATCGAGGGATTCCGCTCCGCCGATGCCGTTTGCAGGCAGCACGTGAATGGGCTCATCGCCTTCTGCAAGCGACAGTCCCAGGCGTGCCGCCGCGGCGCAAAACGACGGGACTCCGCTTATCGCGGACGTCTGGTAGCCATCGGCCTCCAGTGCACGTCGAAGGTGTCCAAACGTGGAATAGATTGACGGGTCGCCCAAGGTTAGGAATGCCACGTCCTGTCCTGCGTCCAAGTATCGCTCGAGCGTCCTTGCGTTCTTGGTATGGTTGGCTGCCACTAGCTTTGGGTCGTGCGCCATGGGTGATGGCATTGCCACGAGCTTCTTTGCAGCAACCTCGGGTATCGCTGCGAGCGCGATTTGGTAGGCAAGTGACTCGGTCGCGACGTTGCCGGGAACAGCGATAACCGGGCACGCCTGAATGACGCGTATTGCCTTGAGCGTGATGAGATCCGAATCGCCAGGCCCCACCCCCACGCCATGCACCAGCCCCTTTGCCATGCGAGTCTCCTATTGTCAAGCAAGGGAGTCGTCCCCATTGCTCACGCATCGACGTTCAGTCCGCAAATAGTGTACACCAGATTTCAACATCAGCTGCAAAACCCCAGTTGAGCGCTTTTTTTCAGTAAACTAATGCGCACTGCATAAAATAGCTAGTGTGCATTAGTTTACTGAAAGCACATCCATCAACTGGGATTATAACAATTAAGGAAATTCTGATGTACACTATTTTGCCACCCAGTCCCGTCTGACGTGCCAAGAGGAACATCCTCGCCACTTGCTCCCCATCGCATGCGGAATCTGATACAGTTCTGCGTGATGGTGGCAAGACGGGAGCGAGGTGATGCGTGGCCATGTATAGTCGGGATTCGCAATTCGTGTCGCACGGTGCTTGGATAGGTGGGTTACTTCGTCGGGTGGCCATCACGTTCCTGTTGCCTTTGTCCATCGCCCTGCTTGTTGCGGCTACGCTGCCGTGGGCTTCGTTGGCCTACGCCGCTCCTGCGTCCGAGTCAAACGCGCGCGGAAAGATCCTGATCCGATATTCCAAGGAAGGCGCCTCTTACGACGTCTACCGCATCTTTGACCTCAATGCGCACAACAACGACCAGCCCAACGTGCCCGAGCCCGCCGAAGGGGAGCCCGAGGTCGTCGCATCGCCTGCCGCAGACTACGAATACGTGATTTGCGCGCACGACCCCGAAGACAAAACGTCACCTAACCCTTGGTGGACCTTTCTTACCACCTATGGCCCGGATGGGGCAAACAGCCCAACTCCGTACGCGGTCCTCTCCACCGAAAAGAGCACAAAGAAGCGCGATGCCGCCTACTTCGTTATCAGTGACGCAACCGTTGCCGTGGGTACGAGCGACGACTACCACACGATCGTTGCCACCCAGCACTACCCCATAGATGCAAGCACCAGCTCGATTTCTGGCGACGCGAACCAAAACCACGTTTCGGGCACCGTGCAGAGCGAGGCCGTTAGGGACTTTGCCAAGGCCGCTCTTGCATGGGCTCAAGCGCAGAACCTCACCAAACCGCAGGGACACTACGTGGCAGAAGGCCGTGCAACAAGTGGTGGCGAGGCAGAGCAGGCAGATGCCGGCGCAAACGTATATCAGTACTCGGGCGATACCGCCTTCGTGGACGACATGCCCTTGGGCTATTACTTGCTGGGCACTGCCACGGGCACGTTTGTGCTGCTCACCAACGCTGACAACTCCGCCTTCGTGTACGACCAAAACGAGCAGCCCGAGCTGTTTTTGCAGGTTCGCGCAAAGGGGAGCGCCGCGAGCCGGTTGCCCTTTAACCAGCTAAGCGATGATCAGCAGCATGACCTTTTGTGGTCGGAGGAGTACCTGGCAAACTGGTCGTATCGCACCAACGTAAACTTGGGCGACTACGTGCAGTTTAAGACGGTCATCATTGCCAAGCAGGGCGTTGTGGACTATCACCTGCACGACGTGATGGAGACCGGCCTCACCTTTGTGGACGACGCCGCGCTAGACCAGGCAACGGGTCTTTATGACGATGCGGGCTTGCTGCACAACGGTGCCTATGACTACAGCCCGCATGTGTACCTGTACAATCAACAGACCGATAAGACCTACGAGATACCCTCTGAGGTGGGAGGGCATACCAACTGGACCATGCATAAGGCGGGCGACAAAAAGAGCGCGCCAACCGATGGTTGCGACTTTGAGGTCGAGTTTAAGGACGTCGTGTCCGAGGCCAAGAAGAGCGACGAGAAGATGACCTTTGCGTATGCGGTGGGCAGTGACGGGGCTGCGCGAACCGTGGACGTTACGGACTGGGACCGCATCGTAGTTACCTATTGGGCTCGCGTAAACGAGAACGCCGTGGTCTTTGGCTCAGACAAGAGCAGCGAGGAAGTGGCCGCCGCAGACGACCTCACGTCAGTGCGCAAGCTGCGCATTCAGGCGCACACCGACTCCGACGGGAACAACCGCAACACAAACAGCGCGGTCCTGTCGTATGGTAGCGCGTCACACACCACATGGGCTCGCACCGAGGTGGACACGTATCAGTTTGATATTGTAAAGACGGCCGCTGTGGAGGACGCCACAAACGCGCTGCTGGAGGGGGCCACGTTTAGCCTGTATCCAACGCTAGCCGAGCGCACGGACAACGCGGTGTCGTTTACCACGGCGGTGGATGCTCGTCAGAAGACGTTTTACTACGATCCCAACGCCGCGCTCCGCTTTGTGAAATCGGGCGACGTGTACAGATATGCGAGCGAGGTGACCGATGGCTATGACGAGTCGGTTTCTACGCTGAGCTCCAGCGGGCAGGGACGAATAAACGTGCGCGGCATCAGGGCGGGCACGTACGTGCTTGTGGAGGACACTGCTCCCCGGGGCTACGAGAAGCTCGCACATCCCATTGTGGTGACCGTGCACAGCGATGCGTATGTTAACACCGACATGGTTGAGAACAACAACCCCGGTTCGCGTCACACTAACGACGAGGGCGAGATCACGGTAACGGTAAAGGACAATCACGGCGTTGCCGAGACAAACGTTTGCGCGTGGCAGGCCGACTCTGGCGGTGGCGTGCGAGTGGCCAACTTGCTCTCGGCCGATGTGGCCGCTGCAAACGCTGCAAAGGGTCGCGCAACCTTTAGTACGGCTGCTGTTTTGGTTGCAATCGCAGCCGGCGTTGGATTCGTCCTCTTCCGGCGTCTTCGGTAGGGAGAGCAAAGGGGCCGCCAAGCAAAGGGGTACTCCCCTTCGCTCGCTCTGTGCCCCAGACTGTACCCTACACTTCTAAAAGAGTATGATAGTAAGTTATATACTACGGGGCATTCTACCTAGATGGAGATTGCGGGGCGTGGAACGGCTAAGAGCTAGCATTGCGCGGCTTGGTTTGCAGCGCATTCGGCGACAAAGGAAAAACGCCATCACTGCATGCTTGGCGCTTGCCGTCGGGTTCGCTACTGCTGTGTCGATGTTCTTGGTTGCGTTTACTCAGAACAAGCCGACGTATTGTGGACTCGATCGCGAGCACACCCTGCAGTGCTACTCCAACCCCCAGGCCGATGTGGAGACGAAAGAAGAGTGGAAGAAGGGCCTGCCAGAGTTCGACGGCGCGGAATACCGATCACAACTTCTGAAGAAAGGTGGCGACAAAACGCGTTATCCTGTTGTTACGCTGGTCTTGTACTTTGGAGGAAATCGTCGTTGGAGTGGACCTACTACGCTTCGTGCGGCTTTAACGATACCTGAGGGTCTGGGCCGTTGGGTACAGGACTATGGCGTCAACCTTGTGGAGCTGGCATGGCTCCCCCATGATCGAGTGGACGAGTTTCAGAGCGATTTCCGTGCGGTGGTCGAATACCTTGTCCAGAAGAGGGAGACGGGTAATTACACGCCCGAACGGAGGCGTTTGAACCACGTGGGGGAGACCCTGAGGTTGCTGAGTGCTGTTTCGGGGGATAGTAGATTTGAGGACGTTGCTGGTAGCAATGATGATGAGCGGGGAGTAAGTGACATGTGCGAGGTGTTGGATAGGATTGAGGCTCGTGGTATCGAAATAGGCGAGGTGCGCGGCGAGGCGCGTGGAAAGAAGCTGATGGTTGAGGGTATGCTTCGCGAGAAGATACCGATTGACGTCATCGCTCGCGTAAGCTCCATGGGATACGATGCTATTCGTTCTTTGGCCGCCTCCATTGGCGCGAGTGTGGTTTCGTAGCTGGTCGGTTGGTGGCCACGCCCTCACAGGCGCGTGATTAGGCGGTCCAGACCTGCCGTTTCGCATAGTTCCCCTTGGAGTCGGAGGTGTCATGCAGCTCAATCTTGCAAACATCGCATACACCTATCCAGCGGCCGTAGAACCCGCCTTGCGTGGGGTTACGACAACTTTTAGGCAGGGGTGGACCGGCATTGTGGGCGACAATGGTGGCGGCAAGACGACGCTTGCACTTGTGGCTTGCGGGCTCCTGCAACCTGATGCGGGAACTGTCTCCCCACAGCTCGTCTCTCTTTACTGTGCCCAGGACGCCACCGAGCCGCCGGGCAACCTTGAGGACTTTGCCTTCTCCTACGACGGCGCGGCTGTACGTCTGCGTCGAGAACTTGGCATCGAAGAGGACTGGTCCTGGCGCTACGACACGCTGTCGGGAGGTCAGCAGAAGCGCCTGCAGGTGGCGTGCGCCTTGTGGGCAGCACCCGACGTGCTCGCCATGGACGAGCCCACCAACCACGTGGACGCTGCGACAAAAAGAGCCATTTCTGCTGCTCTCGCGCGGTTTGGTGGCATAGGAATCCTTGTGTCGCACGACCGCGAGCTGCTAGATGCGTTATGCACACAGTGCCTGTTCGTATCCAATGGCGTCGCTACTGTGCGGCCGGGCGGATACACGCAAGCCTCCTCTCAGGCGGCGCTCGAGCGTGCGAGTGCCATCCATGCAAAGGAGTCCGCGCGCAAGGAGAAGGCGCGCATAGAGCGTGAGACTCAGCGACGTCGTGAGGAGGCGTCCCGCTCCGCCGGAAAGAGGAGCCTGCGTGGCGTGGGCAAGCACGACGGAGACGCGCGTCACAAAAGGCGCGTTGCGGTGGTGTCTGGCAAGGACGGTCAGGCTGGTAGGCTCTCATCGCGCATGGAGGGTAGGCTTCAGGCCGTTGGCGCAAAGCTCGCGTCCATAAGAGTCGAAAAACGCTACGACTCCGACGTGTGGCTTGACGTCGTCCCCAGCAGGCGCAAGGTGCTTATCCGCATGGAACCGCAAACCTTGGCCCTTGGCGACGAGACCTTAACACTGCCCGCGTTGCACATTGGCAACGAGGATCACATTGGGCTTACAGGCAACAACGGATCTGGCAAGACCACTTTGGTCAAGCATATTGTGGCGAGCCTTCCCCCCGGAACACGGGTGCTGTACATCCCGCAAGAGCCCAGCGAGGAGCAGCGGAACTCTGCCCTCGCGACTCTGCGCGACCTTCCCAGCGAGCGACGGGGTCGCGTCCTCTCCATTGTGGCTCAGCTCAACTCTGAGCCGGAGCGCGTGTTGGAGGGAGGTGTTGTCAGTCCCGGAGAGATGAGGAAGCTCATGCTCGCGCTCGGCATTCTGGACGAACCGGAATTCATTATAATGGACGAGCCCACCAACCACCTTGACCTTGGCTCTACCGAGGCTTTGGAGCGTTTGCTCGCCTCATATCCCGGTGCGCTCTTGCTGGTGTCTCACGACACGGTCTTGGTTGAGACGGCCACATGGATTGCATGGCGCATAATGAGGGCCGAGGGTGGATACGATCTTTTGGTTTGGTAGTGGAACAGGGAAGGCGTTTATGAAGACAAGGACGCCTATACCGTCGTACTCTCAAACATAAGGCGCGGGCAGGCGGTGCCCGTAACCAAGGTCGTGGTTGCCACGTGCGGAATCCCGCTCAAAGAGGCGTGGGACTATGCAGACAGGCTGCCGGTAACGCTAGGAAAGGACATCCCTCGCGGTGAGGCGCAGCGTTGGAAGTGTCTTATTGAGGAGAAGGGCGCCATCGTAGAGCTAAGATAGGCTTTGCCGAAAACCAGCCGCGACGCATCCCGTACCACCAACATACTCGTGACGATAAGCGACCCGTCCGCCCCAAGCCCGTTAATGCGTAATGGCACATGCTAGAATAAGTGCATTCCTACAAGTGATGAGCTTTGCAACGCGGGCAAGGGGAATGCCATGACGAAGACTTCCAAAGCGACGCGACATGGGAAGGCGACGCCTCCCGCGCTAGACCAACAGCACAAGTATAAGCGGTCGGCCGGAACCAGTGCGCAGAGGCTTGCCCCTGGACCCGCTGCCTCCGACTGGGACACTCTCCTCCAATTGCAGGCAACGATTGCACAAACGGCCGAGGCGATCGAGGAGCGTCGCGCAGCTTTTGTTGCCAATCCCAATGACGTGGAGACGATCCATCGCTTTCGCACGAAGACCCGAACCCTGCGCAGCCTCATAGCGTTCATTAAGCCATGGCACAACAAGGAGCAGAACGCCCAGGCCCAGGCCATCCTAAAGGAGATCGTGGGGTACACTTCGCGTCTTCGCGAGCTGGACGTTCTGGAGAAACACGTGCGTGCCAATCCAGGCTCGTCCTCCAAGCTAATTGCGTTCTGCGCCAAGGAGGCTGCGGACGAGCGAGCAAAGGTCCTTAAGGCCCTTATGTCCAAGCGGGTGACGAGGCTATTCCAAAAGGCCATGTTCTTTGCAAAGAGCATTAGGTGGAAGAAGCGCTATGCTGAGCTGGGGCTTTCGGCGAGCGTGGCACGCGCGAGGTTCGATGCTTTGGTTGAGTCGGTGCGAGCTGACCTTGCTGATCTGGACCTTTCTGATGCCGAGCAGACTCACGACGTTCGCAAGCGTGCCAAGCGTGCCCGCTACGTGGCGGAGTTCTGTGGTGACGTCCTTGGGTCGGATGCCGTGGATGTCGCAAAGAGCATGAATGTGCACCAAGACACCCTAGGAGACGTGTGCGATGCGCGTGCCAACATTAGGCTGCTGAGCGAGTTCTTAAAGCGCGACCTCCCCAAGTCCGTCGCCCGGGAGCTCATCCATATGCGAACGCATAACGAGGCTCTTCTCCGCAGTGCCCTAAAGGCGGCGGGTGCAAAATAGCGTCAGACAAGCAACTGCTTTAGAGCACGTGAAGTGCGGAACGACGCCTATCTTTGACTATTCGTCGTTGCCGTACTCGGTTGCAGCTTGGAAGACCTTATTGGCGTTGTCGCGCTCGCCCTTGCTAAGGCAGGTGTTGGCGATTGCCAAAAGACCGTTGTTTACCTCTTGCTTTTGGCTTGTGGCCTCTGGGTAGACCATCGATACAAACACAACCATGGCGGCGTAAACGTCTGCAGGCGTCTTGTTTTCCAGACCGTTGTGGACAAAGTCAAACATGCACTTTGCACAGAGCTTGCCGGCCATCTCGTTGCCCAGGAGTTGCGCTTGACGAAACAATCGCGCTGCCTGCACATAGTCCCGCCTTACCCCAAGACCGCGCGCGTAAAAGCTGCCAAGGTTGTATAGCGCGACTTCGTTTTGCTCCAACTTGAGGATGCTCGCGTAGGCCTCCACGGCTGACTCGTAGTCATGTGCGCTGAGGGCGACCTGCCCCAGCAGCAGGAGAGATTTCACCGCTTCACCGGTGGTCATCGGCTCCTCGTGGTGATGCGAGCCGTGCTCGTGGCTCATTTGCATTTCGTCAGCCTCCATCTTCGTCCTCCGTATTCGGCTTTCGAGCTTGTGCGTTCCAGAATCCATTATGAGGGATTGGCCGTTTGGGGCTTGGCCCCTTTTGGCCAAATGACCGTTTGGGGCCTGGCCCCTTTTGGCCACACCTAGCCGTGGATTCTTCGGTAGTAGGCAAACATGTATTGCTGGTAGATGCCATTGTGCGGAGAGTACTGCTCAAACGGGTAGCCCTGCGGGTACTCGTTCTCCAAAATCCGCTTGACCCAGACGTCCTGTGGAAACGCGTCGATATGGTGGAGGCCAAAGAGCGACACGCAGCTCGCCACCTTGATACCGACCCCAAGGATCTTTGTAAGCTCGACCATCGTCCGCTCCTCGTCTGCGAAGCGGAGTGCGTCCAAGTCCAGGCTGCCGCTGGCAACTGCCTCTGCTGCGGCGCGGACGTAGCGCCACC
>JAUMWL010000009.1:0-14883 GCA_030529665.1 Coriobacteriales bacterium | reverse complement strand
GCGGCTCGATTTCGTCGTCGTAGTGCCATGCGTCAGAGTCTCGTGGCAGAACAGCAGCTCCGCTGGTCGTTCTCCAAGCTTCCTAGGTGGTACGCAAAGCTAACGGCAAATCCGTCTACAAGAGCGCGCCTGTCGGTGTTGTCCAGTGCGCGCCAGCGGGTTGCCAACTCTTGGTAGGCCTTGCCGAGGCTAGAGGAACGTAGGGAGTAAGGCATGCGCGCGTCTCCTACCAGGCTCCTGTTCCTCACCCATGCATTCGGCGACGGGCGTATTCCTGCGCAATCATTGCCGAGACCATCTCCAGCTGGAACGGATGGGCAAGCTGGCTGTGGCTCGACTCAAACGGAAGGCACGCATACACAAAGTCGGGTTGAGGCCGTCTCGTTCCCGCCACCATCCAAATGCGCGGCCGGTCAAGGCGGGCAATCCGCCAAAATGGCGGTTTAGGGCCAGACCCCAAGCCGCCACAGGCGACGAGGAGGGTGTTGCAACGCCTACTATTCGCGCCGCGTGGCGTAGGTGTCTATACTGTCAAGCATGTTTCCAATCTCGTCTATGGTGGAGGGGGACAGCCTCGTAGTTTTGCCATCCTCAAACCTAATGGTTATGGTGCCATCATCGTCCGTCGACTCGATCTCAAAGGCAAACGACTTGCCGGACTCATCGTCAGTGATGCGAACCTGGTTCTCAGTCGGTGTTTCCATCTTGCCCAAATAGCGCTCATAGGTATTATCGTCGGTGTGGTAGATAAGGAATGCCCCCGACTTCTGATCGGCGCCTCTGTAGTAGTACATCATGGCCTTGCCATCCACGCCAATCCATATGTCTTTTAGGTCGTAGTTAACAATTGTTGGATCCGTCTCCTCCACCTTTGCGGGCACGGTTTCGGACTCGGAGGATCCAGAAGCGGAAGCGGCGGGACTCTTTTCGTCCTTTGGAGAGCTGCCGCCACATGCCGTTAGGGCGAGCGCCGCCGCGAGGGCCATGCTGGCCACGATGGTTAAAGTCTTAATCCGAGCGCTTCTCATGATAGCTTCCCTTCAATCTGTTGCTATGGGCCGACGCAGGCTACGGTGGAGCTCCGTCCCATATTACCTTATGTGCGGAATCTTGGGCAGCCATAACGCCAGAGATGCGCCTCATCACACTCGACAGCACCGAATGTTGAGTGCTAGTATCGCTCTAACGCCATGTGCAATGGTTGTACTGGCTCAATCAACCCGAAAGGACAAGCCCATGCGCCTAAAGACAAAGATTACCATCGCGGCCGTTTCGGCTGCTGCCATCACCGTTGCGGGAGTCGTCGTGGTAGTGCGCGTCCATCGGCGCAGGCATCGTCGCAAGGAAGCCTCTAGCTTTTTGAGCGCAGATGTCCGAGACGCCCTGCAAGGGCTCTGCAGTCTGCAAGGCGAGGACTTTGTGCCCGACGGGCTAGGCTCGTCGCTGTACCAGCGCAGGCTGGAGTCGCTCACCGACAAGCAGCTCATTGGCGTATATGTTGTCATTAAGGTGGCGGAGGCCCTGCGCGCCCGCGGCGTTGACGTCCGTCAGATCTCCAAGGAAGACCTTCTTAACGAGGTTGGTCTCTTGCACAACGTTACGCACAACAAGAGCGATCGGCGCGAGCTGCTGCGGAGGCTGGGCCTGCTTGGCGCAGAGACCGCCAAGGGCGTCCTGGACGACGGACTCCTGCTTACCGGAATCGCCGCGCAGTCATCATAGACCCTTCAAGGCGTGGGCATGCAATTCAAAAGACGTGAGGCGTAAGATGGGCGACATACCTGTTCCAAGCATTGTGGCGAACGCGCTTATTGTGGTGTTCTGCGGGGTGGGATGGCTGCAAGTGCTGCTTAGAGGAGACAAGGACGCGCGCAATCTTTCCCAAAAGGGCTGGAAGAGCCTGCGGTTCTTTACGGTGCTCTCAAACCTGTTCTCGTGTGTGGTTGCCGTGATCTATCTTGCGGCGGGAATGACAAGCGATGCCGGCCTGCCCAACTGGGTGCTTGCGCTCAAGCTTATGGCCACCACTTCGGTGGCGCTCACGTTTCTTACCGTGCTCGTGTTTTTGGGCCCTCGGCTGGGGTGGGCAAAGATGTACTCGGGTGGCAACTTTTGGCTGCACCTCGTGTTGCCGCTGATCGCCATCTTTGACTGCTGCGCCTTTGTTCCGCTGGACGTGCTGCCGTTTAACGCCACGTTTCTCTCGCTCATACCCGTGGTCTTGTATGGCGTGTGGTACATAGGTACCGTGCTCGTAAAAGGGGCAAAAGGCAGCGCAACAGACCGCGATGGAATCGCGTATGACTTCTATGGGTTCTTTACTTGGGGAATGCGCGGCCTGGTTGTTGTGTGCGCAGCAATGCTCGCCGCTACCTGGATAACGTCTTGGCTAATATGGCTGGTGTGAGCAGAAAGGGGTAACCCCTTTCTGCTCACTCATGGATCGTTACGCACGTGAGGCGTCCGTAGCGAACGCCCTTGAGTCCCGTCATGCAGTCTGCCATGTTTGAGATGATCTGCGCCGGGCCACGCACGGCAATGAGCTCCAAACACGAGTGGTGGTCCAAGTGTATGTGCATGGTGCTCACGATCTCTGTGGCATGGCGATGTTGGATCTTGTCGAGCTTGGCCGAGAGGCCCGGCGTGTGGTGGTCGTATACCATGGTGATGGACCCCGCCACCTCGGCATCGGGCACCGAGGTCGCCTCGTCCACCAGGCGCTCGCGCACAAGGTCGCGCAGCACCTCCGAGCGATTGGTGTTGGTGCCGCGCCGGGCCGTGTAGGCGTCAAGCTCCTCCAGCAGCGCCTCGGGCATCGTTACCGAAAACCGAACCAAATCGCTTGCCATCGTTTACTCCTCCCATGCTGTGCAATCACTAACCTTACGCGCGGTAACATTGCATGTCAAATGGCAAGAAGATCCGTAAACCGGCGACGAGACTGGGAAGTCAGCTCATGAAGGAGTTCTTTATAAATGCCGATGGCGTTAAGATACATGCAAAGCTACAGATGCCCGATGGTGTGGCCAGACGTTGTCCGCTTGCCATCGTGCAGCATGGACTAACAGGTCATATGGAGGAGGACCACATAGTTGGGGTGGCTGCGGCCTTGCAAGAGGCGGGCGTGGCGACGCTGCGGGTGGAGATGTATGGCCACGGACAGACCAGCGGCGACTTTTCCAGGCACACGCTGCTCAAGTGGATAGACAACATGCTCGCGGTCATAGACTATGTAAAGGAATCCAAGGAATTCGACTTTGTGAGCGAGCTGTACTTGTGCGGGCACTCGCAGGGCGGCCTTCTTTCCATGCTGGTGGCGGCGTTGAGGCCCAACGACCTGGCGGCCATCATTCCCATGTCCCCCGCCGTCGTCATTTTGGACGGAGCACGTGAGGGCAACCTGCTTGGGGCCACGTTTGAACCGCACAACGTGCCCGACCGCCTGTCCCTTGGTGGCGACAAGGCGCATCTGTATCTTTGCGCCGATTACCTGCGCATTGCGCAGCACCTGCACATAGAGGAGGCGATTGTCGGGTATCCGGGCCCCGTGCTGCTGGTCCATGGAACGGCAGATGCTGCGGTGCCCGTGCGCTATTCCATCGAGGCGGCAAAGGCCTACAAAAATGCGCGACTCGTGCTTATCGATAATGACGACCACTGCTATCGTAAGCACCTTGATCAAGCTTGCGCTGCGGTCCGCGACTTTGTCCGCGAGCTGTAAGCGGGACAAAGGGGACGGGGACGTTTGTCCCGCGTGGCAACGGGAGGGTGTTGTTATCTTGCCAAACTACGGCGCGTGGTGCGACCGTGCTCTGAGATGGAGACGACCAGGCCCTTACGGCAAACTTCCCACGTCGCCTACCTAGAGAAGCCATACTACCAGGACTTTCAGCAGCGCGTCGTCAACTTCTTGCTTGGTTAGCGGCCCTTTTGCTGTGCGAGCCAGCGGCGATGCGAGATGGTGCGCGGAGCCGTCATGGAGCGGGGCTCGTCGGGGAAGGTCACCACGTTTGGCGTTCCGTTGTTCCAAAGCTCCAGTACGTCCTCGGCCTCCTCAATAAAGTTCTCTATGTCCACGAGGCCATACATGCGCATGGGCAGCACGAACACGGGAATCCGCAGCTTGCCCTCCTTGGCGGCCGTTGCGGCGGGATACTCCAGGTGCGGGCACAGCAGCGCTACGTCAACCTCGTTCTGCCGGTCGGTCGTCGTGCCGCTTAGTACGGCAATCTCGCCGCCGCCGTATAGGTTGCCAAACGGTATGAACTCAAGAAAGACCTTGTCTTCCAGGTGCTTCTCTTTTAGCTGCTTGTTGAGGTGTGCCGCCATGGTGCTCGACGAGAAGCCCCCGCCGCAACAAATCGCTATACGCAACATATCTCCACGCCTTTCTTCCGTGTCCCATTACGCAGTTGCCCTTATTTTGTCCGTTGGGTCTGTCCCTTACAGACATCTTGTAGTGAAGCATAAAATGATCAAAGGGAACAAGCCCCAATGGACCAAAAGGCACAGGACATGACAATAACAAATCCGTTTTTACAAGACTTGGCAATGGATGACAAGCTCATACTGGTGGACGGGCTTGATCGACAGGTGGGCACGGCGTCAAAGCAAGACGCGCATGCCAAGGGGCTGCTGCACAGGGCCTTCTCGGTGCTCTTGGTCCGCAACGGTGCCCGTGGCCTTGAGGTGCTGCTAGCGCAACGGGCGGAGCACAAGTACCACTCGGGAGGGCTTTGGGCCAACTCCTGCTGCTCGCATCCCAGACTGGGCGAGAAGACCTCAGAGGCCGCCCGTCGTCGAGTGGCGGAGGAGCTTGGATGCGAGGTTGTGGGTCTGCGAGAAGTGGCGGCGTTTGTGTACAGGGCAGAGTTCGCCAACGGTCTTGTTGAGCATGAGTACGATCACGTCTTTGTGGGATGGCATAGCCAGGCCCTTATGCCCAACCCCGCAGAGGTTGGGGCGGTGCGTTGGATTGGCATCGATGACCTGGCCAAGGAGCTGTATGCACAGCCCAAGCAGTTTGCGCCGTGGGCGCACGTGGTCCTCTCGATGGGAATAAAGGAGCTGCAAGAAGCCAAGCAAAAGGGATGCTCCCCTTTGCTTGGCAAAGAGGAGCATCCCCATCGCTCGTCCTAAATGCGGGTCACGTTAGTTGCTGTTGCTCCCGCCGTCGCTGGTACTAGCGCCGCTGTCGCTGGCGGCTTGGCCACTGTCGCTGCCCGAATCGCCGGTACCCTCATCCTTGTTCTCGGACTTGCTGTCATCGTCGGATTCCGATCCCGATTCGTTTCCGGAGTCTGAATCGGGATCCGGTTCGGGCTCTGGTTCGGGGTCGGGCTGCGTCTCGGGCCCGCTGGATACCTGTATGGAGACGGTAGTGCCGCGCGTTGCGGTGCCGCTAACCGACTGCGAGACTACGTAACCCTCTGCGATCGCATCGCTGGGGGTGGTTGTGGACGACACCACAAAGCCCGCGTTGGACAACGCCGCCGTGGCCTCGCCCTCGGTCTGGCCAACCACATAGGGCACGCTTGCCTTGCTGGTGCCGCTCGAGACGGTGAGCACGATCTCCGAGCCCTTGTTTGCCGTGCCGGTAACGGACTGATAGAACACGATGCCCACGCTTACGCTGTCGTTCTCTTCGGAGTTGACCACCACGCTAAACCCTGCCTCCTGCAGCGTGCTTCTGGCCTCCGCCTCGCCCCAGCCAACCACATACGGCACCTCCACGGTCTCGGCACCCTTGGAAAGCTGGTAGGTAATGGTGTCGCCGGCTTTGGCAGTAGTGTTACCCGCAGGAGTCTGCGCGGCAATCTTTCCGCTCTCCACCGTATCGCTGAAGACCGAGTCGCCGGGCTTCCCAACCAAACCCACACGCATGAGCACCTCGTCGGCCTCGGTGGGTGTCATGTTGGTGAGGTCGGGGACCGTTACCGACTTGGCGGGTTCGGGACCCTTGGAAATCCACAGGTTGATGGCGGTGCCTTCCTTGGCCGACCTTCCCTCGTCGGGGTCTTGGTCTATGACCTTGCCCTCCTCCATCTTGCTGTCGTACTCCTCCTTTACCGTGCCTACCTCAAAGTAGTCGGTCTGCTTGATCTGCGCCACGGCGGCGTCTTGGGTAAGACCTACCAAGTTGGGTACGGTTCGCGTCTGCGGCCGTCCCAAGAACGCAAACGCAAGTCCGCCAATGCAGAGCAGGGCCACCAAGGCAAGGATCACGCCAAGGATGGTGTTGCGCCTATGCCTGCGGTCAAGCTCCTCTTGCGTCGCGCTCTTTACGCGATAGCTTCCGCTTGCGCCGGTCCTGGAGCGGGTGCGAGCGGGCTTCTGCTGCCTTTGGCGCATGGCCGCATAGTCGTCGGGCAACTGACGCATGCGACCAGAGCCGGGCGTTGCCACCACGGCTGTGGCCTCGTTTACCGCCTGCATGCGACCGGCAAGGTAGTCGCGCAGCACGTGATAGAGCTCGTTTGCGGTCTGGAAGCGGTCGGCGGGGTTCTTTTGCATGCACTTGAGAATGATGCTCTCAAGGGCGGGGTCTACCAAAGGATTGATCTGGCTTGGTGGCATGGGCGGTTCGTTGACCTGCTTGTAGGCAACGGATATGGCGTCGTCGCCGTTAAAGGGCACGCGCCCGGTGGCTGCCTCGTACATAACGATGCCCAAGGAGTAGATGTCTGTGGTCGGACCCAGCTGGCGACCCTGCGTCTGCTCGGGCGAGACGTAGTGGGCCGTGCCCAAGACGCTGTTGTCGGCAGTGAGGTGGCTGTTCTTTGCGCGTGCGATGCCAAAGTCCATTACCTTAATGTTGCCGTCTGGCTGGACCATTATGTTTTGGGGCTTTATGTCGCGATGGATGATGTCGTGCCTATGGGCGATGGTGAGCGCCTGAGAGATCTGCGATCCAATCTGGGCAACCTTTCGGCAGTCAAGGGCACCGTGCTTGCGAATGCCGCTCTTTAGGTCGGTTCCGCGCAGGTACTCCATAACTATGTAATAGGTGTCGCCATCCTTGCCCCAGTCGTACACCGAGACGATGTAGGGGCTCTGCAACGCCGCAGCCGCCTGTGCCTCTTGCTTAAAGCGCGCGGCAAAGGACTCGTCGGTTGCGTACTGAGGAAGCATGATCTTAACCGCAACCGTACGTCCCAGGACCTCGTCCAGACCTCGGTATACGACCGCCATGCCGCCTGTGCCTATCTTGTCTTGAATTGTATAGCGTCCGCCCAACCGTCTACTTGGCATCTACAACTCCTATCGCTTGCGCGGTCAACGCCGCGCATTCCCATGCTACGTGTTGTGTCTTGGGTGTCATGACGCCACCCCCATTGCCTGCACGTTGAGGCACTGTGACAAGACCTCGCCGGCAACGGTGGAGGCAACGCCTCGCACATCCTCGCCGTTGCCCTCGATGCACACCGAGATGGCAAGGGTGGGATTGTCGTAAGGCGCATAACCCACAAAGAGAGAGTTGATGGAATCCGACCCAACCTGTGCGGTGCCGGTCTTTCCAGCAACGAGATATCCATAAACGCGAGCTCCGGTGCCCGTGCCGCTCGTCACCACTTCGAGCATTGCCTCGCCCACCTGCGCCGCTTGCTCCGGGCTGATGGCCTGGCCCAGCGACTGGGGCTTGGTGGAGGCCACCGTTGCGCCTTCGGGCGAGAGAACGTGGTCTACCACGTAAGGGTTCATAACGGTGCCCTTGTTGGCAATGGCGGCGGCGACCACGGCGTTTTGCATGACGGTGGTCTGAGGGCCGGCGGGACTCTCGTGCTCGCCAACGGGCTGGCCGCAGGCCGCCCATGCGGTCTCCCATTCGGTCATCTCCTCGGGCTTTGGCATGAGGGAGGCAACGCAGGCGAAGTCCTGCCCAATGCCGGTACCGTAGCCAAAGTTGTCCGCATAGCGCACGAGGGCGTCTGCGCCAAGCTGTACGCCAAGCTGGGCAAAGGCGGTGTTGGCCGAAAGCGCCAAGGCCGTTCTGAGGTCTATGTCGCCGTACTCGGACTCGTGGTCGTTGGAGACGTTCTGACCGCCTATCTCGATCGTGGCAGGCGAGCTGTACACGGTGTCCAAGGTCGCCTCGCCCGTATCGAGTGCCGCCGAGAGCGTTACCAGCTTAAACGTGGAGCCCGGCGTGTAGAGCTGCGTGGTGCGATCCACCAGGGGGCTTGCGTCGTTGTCGCCGTTCTCGATCACGTCGCCAATGTTTGCGATGTCGTAGGAGGGATTTGACGCCTTGGCCAAGACGGCTCCGGTTGAGGGGTCAAGTACCACCACGGCACCACGGTAGTTAGAGAGGGCGACCTCGGCCGCGCGCTGCATTTGGTAGTTGAGCGTAAGCACCACCGACGCCCCGGGGGTCTGCACGCCGGCAAGCGAGTACAACGCGTTGTGCCAGTTTGCGTAGTTGGCGCTTCCGCGCAGCGTGTCGTTCATGCTGGACTCGACGCCCGTGGCGCCATACCTGGTGGAGACGTATCCCACCGTGTGCGCGGCAACGCTGCCGTTGGGATACGTGCGCACGTAGGTGCCGTCTTCCTGCGCAACGCTCTCCGCAAGCGTCTGGCCGTCGGAGGTGATTATGGCTCCGCGCTGCACAAAGGCGCTGCGTGCAATGGTGTGGTTGTTGTTTGGCATCTGCCTATACGTTTGGGCCTGCACCACCTGAATAAAGGTGAGGTTTGCAATCGTTACGGCAAAGAGCAGCGTAAACATGGTAATGAGGGCGGTGAGGCGGTTACCCAGCGCAACGCGACCCAAAACGCCCGACTCCGGCGTGTTGAGCCCAAAGTGGCCGCGTACGTTTTGGCCATGGGCTATGTGCTCGGCGCGATCGGTTTCGCTGGGCCCTCCTGGCACGATGCTCGCGAGTGTGGACGTGCTGGTTATGAGGGCCTCTCGTCCGGTGCCCTCGTCACCCGTGCGCAAGAGCAGGCCCACAATTATAAAGCTGGCCAAAAGCGAGCTGCCGCCTTGGCTCATAAAGGGCAGGGTGACGCCCGTAAGGGGCAAGAGGCGCGTGCACCCGCCCACAATAAGGAACGCCTGAAACGCTATGGCGGTGGTAAGGCCCACTGCGGTAAAGGCCGACATGTCGGACTTTGCACGCGCCGCCGTGGCAAAGCCGCGCACGGCGAAGACCATATAGAGGATCAGGATGGCCGAACCGCCCAAAAGGCCCATCTCCTCGCCAATTGCCGAGAAGATAAAGTCAGACTCAACCACGGGAATGAGCGTGGGCATGCCCTTGCCAATGCCAGAGCCCACCAAGTCGCCATCTGCCAAAGAATAGAGGGACTGGATTATTTGGTAGCCCCCATCCGGATGCGCAAAGGGGTCGATCCAGATCTGAATGCGGTTCTGAACGTGCGAGAATGCCGTGTAGCAAAACACGCCGCCTATGGCAAGCAGCAAGATGGAGACTATGACGTAGCTCACGCGACCCGTGGCCACGTAGATCATTACCACCAAGAAGGTAAAGAACAGCAAGGCGCTGCCCAGGTCTCGCTCAAACACCACGACGGCGAGGCTTACGCCCCACATGGCAAACACGGGGGCGAGCCTGCGAGGCTCAGGAAGGGCTATGGGCCCTATGCTTCGCGTGGAGGCCGACAACAGCTCGCGGTTCTCGGACAAGTACGCGGCAAGGAAGAGGATAACCAGAATCTTGGCTATCTCTCCGGGCTGGAACGAAAACGGGCCAATGTTGATCCAAAGCTTGGAGCCACCGTGCTCCGTGCCAAAGAACATGGGTATTACCAAGAGCACGATGCCCGCAGCTCCAATGGTAAATTGGTAGGAGGCAAGCTCGTCCAAGTTGCGGATCACCATGAGCACGGCAACCATGGCGGCAATGGAGACAAACAGCCAAAGCACCTGGTTAACGGCTAGCTCGGGTTTGAGGCGCGTAACGAACGCGATGCCAATGCCCGAGAGCACGAAGGTCGTGGGCAAGATGACGGGGTCCGCCCCCGGGGCCAAAAAGCGTATGGCTATGTGCGCGATGGCAAAGGCCGCAAACAGGCCTATGGGAACGGCGAGTGTGGTTACCGAGAGCTCCACGTTCATGTTCATTACGTACATGGAATATATGAGCATTACGGGCAATGCGCCGGCGCACAGCAGCAAGAGCTCGGTCGTGCGACGCGACATGGATGAGGAGGCGGACATGCTACTCGCCCTCCTCTTCCTCGAGGCCGGCAAACGTCTGAGCGGCGACCTCTTCCTCTGCGTCCTCCTGGGCCTTCTTGCCCGTGGCAGCGGCTTGCTCGGGAATGGCGTCGCCCGTCTCGTCTTCGGACCCCTCCAGAGCCTCGCCCTCCTGGGTTGCACCCATGGACCCGTTTGCGGCCTTGGCGTTTTGCGCCGCCTTGGTCTTGTCGGCGTCGATTTGGTCCCTGTACCTGTCAATCGTGTAGCGCGCCTCGGACTCGTTCGATACGCTGATGCCCTCATCCAGCTGGTGCTGAATTGCCTCTGGAAGGTCCTTTATGCTAACCGAGGTCGTCTCCACAAGCTCGTGGAGCGGCATGCCCAGCACGCTGTCGCTTATTCCGCGATAGATGGCCACGGTGTCGCCGTTGCTGCCCACGTACCAAGAGTTTCGAATGAGTACCGCCAACACACCGGTGACTACGAGCACGGCGGCCAAAGCAATGAGCAGCCAGGCGCGAATGCCCCTTAGGCGCTGCTTGCGATGAAGGTCGGCCAGGCCGTCCTCCACGACGTCCACCACAATTACGGTAACGTTATCGTGCCCGCCGTTGGTAAGCGCTGCCGACACCAGGGTGTCCGCCGCGGCTTGGGGAGTGACGCTCGAGACTGACAGCTCCTCTATGTCCTTGTCGGGCACCATGCTTGAGAGGCCGTCCGAGCAAAGGATTATGCGGTCCCCGGTGCTCACGTCCAAGGTAAAGTGATCGGCATACATGTCGGGGTCGGAGCCAAGGGCGCGGGTTATTATGGAGCGCGAGGGATGTACGCGCGCCTCGTCGGCCGTGATCTCTCCGGCGTCGACGAGCTCCTCCACATAGCTGTGGTCGCGGGTAAGGCGTACCAGCGTGCCGGCATGCAGCAGATAGATGCGCGAGTCGCCCACATGCGCGATCGCCATGCGGTTGTTCTCTATGAGCGCGCATGTTGCCGTGCAGCCCATGCCGGCCTTGCCCACGCCGTTTTCCACGCTTTCCAGGACGGCTGCGTTTGCAGCCTCAACCGCCGCGCCAAGAAGGATCTCGTCGGTGTGCTCTGGCGCGCGTTCGGCAATGGTCTGTACGGCAATGCCCGAGGCGACCTCTCCTGCGGCATGACCGCCCATGCCGTCGCACACGGCAAAGAGCGGTGCCTTTACCACAAAGGAGTCCTCGTTGTGGGCCCTGACCAAGCCCACGTCGGAGCGTGCCCCCCAGCTTAGGTTTTCTGTGCTGCCCGTCGCAATGTCTGCGTCCGCGCGATTGTCCACGGGCATCTCGTTTCTGCCCGGGGCGTTTACGGCTTCCACAGGTTGCGTTTCGGTCGTGGATTCTTCGCTCATCGGCGGCTCACCCTCATAATGGTGTCTCCGATCTGCACCTCGTCACCATCGCGTAGGGTAACGGGTTGGCCAATTAGGTGGCCGTTTACCAACGTGCCATTGGTCGACCCAAGGTCTTCCAAAACGAGTGCGGGGCCCTGCAGCGTAAAACGTGCATGCGTGGCCGAGACAAACGGCTCATCTATTACTATGTCCGAGGACGGGGATCGACCAATGACCACCGGCCCCAGTATGTCTACGTGCAGTCCGCGCAGCTGCTTGGAGCCCTTCTCTACGTCCACGCCCCAAATGGCGGAGTCCCTGCGCTGACCACGCACCAAGCCAATGCCCGTGCGCATGGCGGCATACAGAAACAGATAGAGTAGGATGACCAGCAGAATGCGACCTGCAAACAGGACAAGGTCTATCATGCTATCCCGCCTGGAACTCTAGGTCGGTAAGGCCAACGGTCAGCACGTCTCCGTCGTGCAAAACCGCGTCGCTTATCTCGTTGCCGTTTACCAGCGTGCCGTTGGTGGAGTTGAGGTCGCGTATGCTCCACACCCTGCCGTTAAAGCTGAGCTCTGCGTGTACGCGAGAGACGTTGGGGTCCCTCAGCACAACGCCGCAGCTTGCGCTCACGCGACCAATGGACACGCGGTCGGTGTCCACGCGAAACACCTGGCCCGTCTGCTTGTTTTGCAGGCTGCACGTGTTGGCCGCAACGACGTCCTCCACGGGGCTCGGGGCCGGGGCCGGAACCGGGGCCACAACGGGCTCCTCGGGCGTTGGCTCAAATGCGGGCTCGTCCACGGGAGCATCCTCGTCCGGCCAAAGCGGATCGTCCATAAGCGGTCCGTCCGAGATGAGCGGGTCAGAGACGGGCAGGTCCAGAGGATCCACGGGCTCTGCGGCGTCCATGGGACTGGCCGAGGGCGTCACCACGTCGCCAAACATCTCCTGCTGTGGTTGTACGATGCCCAAGAAGGCATTCTCCTCGTCGCGCAGACGCGCCAGCGTGCGCGGGTCTATGTTCTCTGCAAACACCGAGAACCTGCCCGGGCGCAGGGACGGGTCAATCATAAAGCGAACGAGGGGGCGGCCCACAAACGTGTACCCGCGCTTCTTTGCCTGGGCCTCAATAAGCTGAGCGATCTCGTTGGAGATGTCTATGTACATATGGCGCATCAGCTCGTCGTCGGCCTCCGACACCAACACGGTGTACAGGGCAGGCGCGGTGTCGATGCCGTCAATAACAAAGGTCTCGTCTTCCATCTCGCGCACCGTGCGCTTTGCCAGACGCTTAAACGAGAAGGGCTTACGCTCGCCGGGAGCACCTTCTATAAAAATGTTCTCGATGCGCTGGTCGAAGATGTTGAGAACGTTCATGATCGATCATCACCCTTCAAAGGTATGGCGCTTTGGCCCGCAAGGGCGCTTGCAATGCATAGAGTTGCACCTAAGAATACCGCAATAGCTAGCGCGGGTATGTCCAGAGCATCAGTAACGCTCTCATTTTTCCCGTGTGCGCACATTACGTACGCAAATACCAGTATAGCGACCAAGACCGCCTGGCCTAGCGATGAGGCCAAAGGTCCGCGATGCCGGGATATGAGGGAGCACAGCCAGGCGGCGATGCCGCACCCAATGGTAAGCGTCCATGTGGTCGAATCAAAAAAGACGTCGCGCAGCGCCAAGACGAGGGTGTCGGCTGCATAGCCGTTATTGACTGCGTTTATTACAAATATAGAGAGGAGATAGCTGCAAGAGCCCGTAATCAAGGCCACGCCAGGAGTAAGGGCAAACCCGCTGATGCTCGCGCCTGCGAGGGGAGAGCCAAAGCAGGCCGGGACCAGCATGGCCGGGTTTGCGAACGCTTGCCTTCTGCCTGCGATCGCCCACCATGTGAGCCCGCAAAACGCAACCACCAGCGCCAGGGGAAACGCTAGCTGCGCCGGTTGCGCCAAAAGGGCACCCGCTATGAGGAGCATGCCCAAGATGCCGCACGAAGGGGGCCATAGGGCGCCAAGGATTGCGGAGCCCGCCGTGCCTAGGGCGAGCGCATGGATTGAAGGTCCTGCAAGGATGGGCAGGGTTTGGTAGGCAACAAGGCCCGCAACAAAGGCGCAGACCACCCGCTCGGAGGTCTTTTGCAGCCACGGCACGCGGTCATACAGGCTCAGGTCGAGGCTTTGGGGGTCGTCTTGCGGCTCGTCGGGAGCCTGCGAGAGCAGGTCGGCCAAAGAAGCGGCGCCTTCCTTGGGGTCGCCGAGCGCCGGCACGAGGACCTTGGCAAAGTCCTCGATGGTAGACATGCGTGCGGTCGGGTTGGGGTCAAGTGCCCGCAAGAGGGTGTTCTCAACAGTTCCCGCGAGCTCGGGCTCTTTTTGGGAGAGCTTGACGGCGGGGCCTCGACGTATGAGCTCAAGGGACTTTTGAGTGGTTGCGGCTGCAAAGGGGCTGGTGCCCATAAGCGATTCCCACACCACCACGGCTAGCGAGAAGATGTCCGACCGCTCGTCCACGTAGTCGCCTTCGATCTGCTCGGGCGGCATGTATCCCACCGTTCCGCCAAGCGCGCCGCCATATCCGGCTGCCGACGAGAGCTTTGCGATGCCAAAGTCGGCAAGCTTAACGGTGCCCGAGTGGTCTATGAGGATATTGGCCGGCTTGATGTCTAGGTGGAGCACGCGGTTGCTGTGTGCGACGCTAAGGGCGGCGGCCACGGACTGCACCACGTGCGCGCACTCGTCAAACGAGAGAAGGCCATCCTCAACACGGGCAAGAAGCTCGGCCAAGCTCATGCCGTCCACGTACTCCATAACCAAATAGGAGTAGCGGTCGTCGGCCTGAAAATCGTACATCGTCACGGTGTTGCTGCTCTTTAGCAGCCCTAGCGTGCGCGCCTCATTGCGTGCGGCCTTGAGGGAGGCCGCCCGTTGCGGCGAGTCCTCATCCACAGAGAGGGGTATGCGCTTTATTGCCACGCGGCGTTGCAGATTGGAGTCCCAGCATATGAATACGGAACCAAAGCCCCCGTCGTCGTTGGTCTCAATCACGCGATAGCGATTGAGCAGGACGTCCGGGACTGGTTCGTACAATGAGTCGTCAGCTACTGGTGGTCTGTATGTGGTTCGTTGCACTGTGCTTCCCATTCACTCGTTCGCCTATTGTAGCGCTTTGAACCAATGCGCGCATGGGGTGAGCACGTTACTGCTTATACCTCCATGCTTCCAGATGGCTCACGATTCTTCCATGTTTGCTTGCGGGCACGGTGAGGTGGGTCCGTGGCGTGCGGCGGCGGCGCGCCCCAATGTCATTAACTTAGCGAGAGCGAAGTGTGGCGCGTCCTGTCAACA
>JAUMWL010000229.1 GCA_030529665.1 Coriobacteriales bacterium | reverse complement strand
GAGGCGCACGAGCGCGACAAGACGCTTACCAAGCACCACTTTGCTCCCGAGGAGCACCCCTGCGTGCGCATCGAGCACCTTATGAAGACCTTTGACGGTGAGACGCAGGTGCTGACCGACGTAAACCTCACCGTGTGGCCGGGCGAGGTCGTGTGCGTGCTGGGGCCGTCCGGCTCGGGCAAGTCCACCATGCTGCGCTGCATCAACCTACTGGAGACGCCCACGGCGGGCCACATCCTCATCGAGGACGACGAGATCACCGGCCACCAGGCAAAGACCGACGTAAACAAGCTGCGCCAAAACCTTGGCATGGTGTTTCAGAGCTTCAACCTCTTTCCGCACCTTACGGCCAAGGGCAACGTGATGATTGGCCAGACCAAGGTGCTCAAGAAGTCAAAGGAGGAGGCAGAGGCAGAGGCGTTGCGCCAGCTCGACGCGGTGGGCCTGCTGGATCGCGCCGACTTTAAGCCGGCCCAGCTAAGTGGCGGTCAGCAGCAGCGCGTGGCCATCGCGCGTGCGGTTGCCATGCACCCCGACATCCTGCTCTTTGACGAGCCCACCTCGGCGCTCGATCCCGAGCTGGTGCGTGGGGTCCTGGACGTTATGCGCGACCTGGCCGAGAACGGCGGCATGACCATGATAGTGGTCACGCACGAGATGGGCTTTGCGCGCGAGGTCGCCGACCGCGTGGTCTTTATGGAAGGTGGCGTGGTGGTGGAGCAGGGCAAGCCCGAAGAGGTCTTTGACCACCCAAAGAACGAGAGAACCGCCCAGTTCCTCGGCAGCATAGAGTAAACAACGCAAGCGATGGGGAGTATCCCCATCGCTTGTTGGCACTCGCGCTTTTCCATATAGTCATTCTGCGTGTGTTTACCCATTTGTAACGTTCTGTGGTAATATGCCCTAGTATTTTATCGTTTGCAGGCATATGACACGGGGGCTTAACCCAATGCACCACAAGAATATACTGCTTCTCTCACGTACCACCCGTCATCACGAGCGCATGCGCGACCTCACGCGCGTACTGGACGTCTCCATTGCCCTCTCACTTCCCGAGACGTTTTCGCAGGCCATCTCGTCTGGCCGTGAGTTTGACCTGGTCATTCTGGACGTTGCCGGACTTGACGAGGACACGCTCAACACCGTTGACTCATACGTCGCGGACAATGGATTCATTCCCATGCTCCTAGTCCAGGACGAAGACAAGCTCTCCAGCTTGCGGATGCCGGTTCAGGGGCGCAACGACTTTATTTTGTCCACGGCAAGCGCGGCCGAGTTTGAGGTGCGCTGCAAGATGCTGCTGTGGCCGGGCGAGGAAAGCGCCCCCGCCGACATTGTTTCGGTGGACAACATGACCATAAACCTCGCCACCTATCAGGTGTACATAGACAACGAGCCCGTGGACCTTACCCTTATGGAGTACTCGCTCCTGTCGTTCTTGGCCACGCATCCGTCTCGCGCCTATTCTCGCGAGACGCTGCTGCACCGCGTGTGGGGCTTTGAGTATTGTGGCGGCACGCGCACGGTGGACGTGCACATTAGGCGCGTACGTTCCAAGATCGGTCCGCAGGTATCGTCTCACATCGTTACCGTAAGGGGCGTTGGCTACCTGTTTAAGCTCTAGCGCTGGCAAGGGGGAGTCACTCCCCCTTGTTTGTATTTAGGCTTTTTCAGCCAATTCAAAGCCTTGTTTCTCAACTATGGAATGCCTTGTCTTTCGGAAATACAGCCCCCAAGAGGGGGTACATTTCCAACAGCAAGCGATTCACGAGAAAGGCGACAACATGTCTTACGAATTCAACAACGGCGAGCCTCCCATTCCCGGCAGCGGCCAGCCACCTCGCAACGACCAGCCCACCCGTAACGACGGGCGCCCCACACCGCCTGAGCAGTATGCCAGGTCCGAGCAACCTGCCGCCGAGCAGCCCACGGTTGAGCAGCCGCGCGTGCGTCCCATGCCAAGGCAGCGCGTGACCTATCAAAATGCACCCTACGACCAGCAGCCCTACGCGCAGCCTATGTATGCACAGCCCGAGCCAAAGAAGGGAAGCGGCACCTGGAAGGGCGTCGTAGGTGGCGCCGTGGCCGGAGCCGCAGTTTCGGCAGCGCTCGTGGCCGCCCTCATGGGCGCGGGCGTAATCAGCACGGGAAGCTCTTCTCGCCTCGTTACCCAGTCCTCGGCAGGCCAAACCGTAAACCTTAGCACGGCCAGCGAGGACACCACAGTTGCCCAGGCAGTGGCTTCCAAGTGCCTGCCCTCCGTCGTGTCGGTGTATGTGACCACCGCAGAGGGTTCGGGCATTGGATCTGGCGTCATTCTGGACACGGACGGCAACATCATTACCAACTGGCATGTGGCGGGCGAGGCCCAGGCAATCTCGGTAACCATTGACGGTCAGAGCTACGACGCTACGTTGGTGGGCGGAGACGCCTCAAGCGACATCGCGGTGATCAAGGCCGACCTCAAGGGCGCCATCGTTACCCCCATCGAGGTGGGCAACTCGTCCGACCTGGTGGTTGGCGACTGGGTAATGACACTGGGAAGTCCGCTGGGACTTGACCAGTCCGCCTCCTCCGGCATCGTGAGCGCGCTGTATCGCAACACGCTCATGACCAGCACCTCGGGCAACACCATCTACACCAACCTCATTCAGGTGGATGCTGCCATTAACGGTGGCAACTCCGGTGGTGCCTTGGTAAACGACAAGGGCCAGTTGGTGGGTATCAACACCTTGTATGCCAACGGTTCTGGCACCGAGTCTTTCTCGGGCATTGGCTTTGCGATTCCCGGCAACTACGCGGTGGACATTGCCAACAAGGTCATCAAGGGCGAGCAGGTTACGCACGCATACATGGGTCTTTCGTGCGCCACGGTAAACGCCCAGAACGCCCAGAGCAACCACCTCTCGGTGAGCCAGGGTGCCTATGTGGCCGAGGTTATGGAGAACAGCCCCGGCGCGCAGGCCGGCATTCAGGTGGGTGACATCATTACGCGCATTGGCGACAACGAGGTAAGCTCGGCTGACGGGTTCATTCTGGCCGTGCGTTCCCACAACGTGGGCGACGAGGTAGAGGTTACCTACGTGCGTGACGGCAAGGAGCAGACCACCATGGTTACCCTTGGTTCCGACGAGGAGCTGCAGGCCAAGCAGCAAGAGCAGCAGCGCCAGCAGCAGGAGGAGAGCGAGCGCCAGATGCAGGAGTACGAGCAGTACTTCAACCAGCAGCAGAACCAGCAGGACACCTGGCCGTGGGATTCCTACAGCTTCCCATGGGAGATGTGGGACTGGGACACCAACACCCAGGGCAACCCGGGCTCGTACGTGGAGTAACCGCAGCATAACGTGGCATAACGCAGCATAATCGCAGCAGGCAATGGGGGGTGTCTCGAGCAAAGGGGATGCCCCCCATCGCTTTTGGCGTGGGGCTGGCTGGGCGTGCCGTGCTCCCACGCGTCGCGCTCGCTGGGCGTGCCGCCCTCCCACGCGTCGAGTCCGCCAACCTGCATCAAAGTTTTAACCCGTACACTTTTCGTCCGGAATAGTCCCCACTCCGTACACAATT
>JAUMWL010000228.1 GCA_030529665.1 Coriobacteriales bacterium | reverse complement strand
GCGTGTTGCGTTCTTCGATCTTCTGCCTGGCGTGGGGACGGCTACCTCCCCACGCCCGTCCTTATGGCGTGCTCCTGGCAGCATACGGCGTTTGCCGTCCTGCTCCCAGACCTTGGGGTCGTTCAGCCAGTTGTGGGGGGAACGGAGGTGAAAGCCGATCTCCCAGCCCTTGTTGGACATGGCTGCCTTTCTCTTGGCGCGCACGCACTAGTTTGAGCATATACCTAAAGATGCCCGATGGGTGGTGTGAGAACGATTTCGTACTGATGTACTCGGAGAGCGGACGTTCCTTTTCAGATCCAGCAGCCAAAAGGGATACTCCCCTTTTGGCTGCTGCTTTCCGATGAGTGCGAACAGTAACGAGCGGATGCCATGTGCATCGGTACGGCGTTTGCATTGCCGCCACATTCAACAATAATTCCCTCGTTGTCTGCGTCGCCTTCGGCATCGAAGTTGTGGTCGTGACGCCCACACGCACCATTGTGGGCGTCACGACCTCGCACTTGCTCGAGGTACCTATGGGCGGGTTGAGCTCGGCCAGCGTGTAGGGTCCCTTTTACGTACAAACGGAGCTGACCATGGCAAACTCTGAGCGCGACGTTCATCTGCCGAGTGAAGCAAACATCTACGACACCGAATGCCCAATACTCTGGGCCATGAAGGTGATCGGGCAGAAGTGGAAGTTGCCCATCCTGTGGTACATCCGCGACAAGGGCACGATTCGCTACAACGAGCTCCGGCGCAAGGTGGTGGGCATCACTCCCACCATGCTCACCAAGTGCGTGGTGGAGCTCGAGGAATCGTGCCTCGTGCATCGGGAGCAGTACGCGGAGATACCCCCGCGCGTCGAGTACAGCCTCACCGAGCAGGGCAAGACATTGCTCCCTGCACTGGACGAGCTCTACCGCTGGGCAGACGCGCAGATGCATGCAGTGTAGAGTGCAGGAGCTGCGCGAGCGTGTGCTAGGAGACCCTGGGTCCGCAGCCGGCGGAGTCTCCCGCTCGCAGAGGAGTCCTGTCGGACGCCGAACTCCTCGAGTAGGTGCTGTTGGGTCGGATACCGCACGCCGTAAGACGCGCAGATGATTCCCGATCATTTGTATACTTTGCCTATGGGTCGGCACGCGAACGAGGAGACAGCATGAAACCATCGCTGCAAGCAAGGGCGCAAGCCCAGGTAAAAAACGAAGCGGTACTGCGAAAGGCGGCCAAGCTCGGGTTAGAAGAAGTCATTAAGCTCGGAGCGATGATGTGTACGAACGCCGGCAAGGAGGCCGACGTAGGTCGCATCAAGGACTGCAAGCGCATCCTGAAGAGAAAGGCGGGCCTCTTCTCGGACTTCCGCAGCACGCTGGAGTTTGTGGTGCAGATAAAGATGGCGCTCGCCGATGACCCGGAAGCCTACCTCGACGCCGTTATGGGCGTTTACGAAAAGCTGAAGGGCAAGCGCATCTTCACTAGCTCGATGCTGGCGATGGCCTCGACGACCATTTACGAGAATTGTCCGCCCGAGCGGCTCGACGAGGTCGTGAATGACACGCTGGAGGCGTATGCGCGACTCAAAGAACAGCACAGCTTCCTCACCGATGACGCCGATCTGTCGATGATCGCGCTCATGATTATGGCGGGCAAGGACGTTGATGGTGCCGTGGATGAAGCTGAGTCGTTGTTCCAGACCATGAAGGCTAACTACAAGATCCGTTCCGACGTCGCCCAGTCGGCGGCGATGGTGCTTGCGCTCTGCGACAAGCCCGCCGAGCAGAAGATCGCGGAATTCTTCGACCTGTACCAGGCGTGCAAGGACGCAGGGCATGCCACATCCAGGGACAAGTCCATGGTCATCTACTCTGCCTTTGCCGGCAAGAGCTACGACCGCACCGAGGTTGTGGCCACGATCGGCGAGCTTGATGAGTGGCTGAAGGGCCAGAAGGGCTATGGCATGCTCGGGGTCGGCGGGAGCATGCGCCGCCTGCTCGCTGCGTCGATGACGCTCGAGGACATTCAGGTGGGGAGCGCCGCCTCCGAGGCTGGCGTGACGGGTGCGGTCACGCAGGTCGTCGTCGAGGAACTGGTGGTCATCCTCATGATGATCATCCTCACAAGCATCATCATCAGCACGTCCGTTGCCTCGAGCCACTAGCTTCTGGGGCTCTGCCTGCTTGAGCAGGGGACAAGCACGCGAGCTTTATCGAGGAGATTCGCTGGTGGTGCGACGGCTACGCGGTTGATGGTGAGTCCGTGTACAACCCGCGTTCCGTGGTGATGGGGGTCTGGATCAAGGACACGCGGACGGCGTGGACTTCGTCTGTCATGCTGCTCATGAACATCTCGACCGCCGCGACGGTCATCGCCCATGCGAAAAGATAGGATGACAACGCGTCGCTTCTGGTGGAGGCGGGCATGGGCGTGGCCGTCTGCTTTGACGGCATCGTGGCCGTCGGCGAGGGCACGCCCATTTCCTACGTGCCGCTCTCGGGCGTGCCCACCACGCCGGCGCACCTCGTGTGGAAGCGCTTCCAGCCGCTCTCGCGCGCCTGCGAGCTGTACCTGAGTGGCATGCGCGAGATCTGACTTGGTCCGCAATATAGGTTGCCACGTGGCTGGGAGGTCTATCTTGCAAATCATTGACACAACGGTGGAAGTCGACCTGCAGGACCGTGCGAGCGTCGAGGCATATTGGGACAGCAAGCTGGTCCGTGCGCTGTACTTCGACCCAAAGCGGGTCTCGCGGGGCGTGAGAGATGCGGCCCTTGCAAACCAGGCGTTCGCCCGCCGCCTGAAGGAGGCTGCCGGCCTCGATGAGTCGCGCTCCCTCGCTGCGCGATGCTCTTGCATGATTGACAAGTTTGCGACCGACACGGGATTTGCCGCAGGCAATCAGACGCTCTACCTCGTGCTGGGATGTGCGACCACGACCATCTACACCGTGGGGGTGGGCGGCGAGGAAGTCTCGGTGCTCTGTGTCGATTCCCTTGGCGGAAGCGAGCGGACGCTGACGTTGTACCTGGCGCATGAGTTTACCCACTACGCGCGAAAGGCGCTGCTCAAGAGTGACATATTCAAGTCGTGCGTGGGCGAGCGGCTGGTCACGGAGGGCATCGCGGAGAGCTACTCCAAGGACATGGTGGCGGATGCGCGGGACGCGGAGTGCTGCATCGTCGACGAGGATACGGTGGCGTGGGTCGACGAGCACCGGGCCGCTCTTGACGCGTACATCCGCGGAGGCCTGGAGTCAACAGAGCTCATGGAGCCGCTCTTCTACATGTTTGCCAATGTGGACTTTCCGGTGCGCACGGGCTATGTCTATGGCTATCGTGCGGTGCGGGACTATCTGAAACGGCACCGCCTTCGCACCAAGGACATCCTCGGCATCGACTGGAGGAGGGTTCTCGACCCCGTTTGATGGGAGACCGTACGCCGTGGGTGCCCTTGAGCTGCCGACTCGGCAGGCGTGAACGGTAACCACGCATCGTACGTAGGGGCAAATCAGGCGGGGAGGTATTTCCTGAACGTGGCACGATCTTCTACTTCACCGCGACGGGCAACAGCCTCTACGCCGCCCGCCAGCTCGACGA
>JAUMWL010000080.1:3869-13184 GCA_030529665.1 Coriobacteriales bacterium | reverse complement strand
CCACTTACGCGTGGGCAAGGAGCAGGTCACACCATTCGATCTTCTCGTCGTAGTAGGCCCTGCGGTGGTCACCCGCTGGGAGCGCGTCGCGCCTGGCAACTGCGGCGTCCTTGGTTTTTTGCACCACATCCGCCTCTATGTCGTCGCTTCGACGGGCGTGGTCGGCAAGGACTATAACGTTGTCGTTGCCAATCTCCACGTAGCCGCCGTACACGATGACGTTTATGGTGTCGCCGCCATCGGCATCGAGCAGCTTGAGGCGCACCACGCCATTGCCAAGCGCGCATATCTCGGGCGCATGACCTGGCCAGACGCCCAGCTCGCCTGCCTGTGCGACCAGCACGAGATGCGCCACCTCCCCTTGGAACAAGAGCTTGTCGGGCCGGACGAACTGGCAAAAGATGGAGGCCATACGCTACCTCTTTCCTCCGGCAGAGCCCATTGCCCGAGCGCGCTCGCGTACGTCGTCAATGTTGCCGGCATAGCGAAACGCCTGCTCGGGAATCTCGTCGCACTCGCCGTCCACGATGGCCGCAAACGAACGCACGGTATCCTCCACGCGCACGTAGGAGCCCGGGTTGCCCGTAAACTTCTCTGCAACGTGGAACGACTGGCTAAGGAACTGCTGAATCTTGCGGGCGCGCGCAACCGTGAGCTGCTGCTCCTCCGAGAGCTCGTCCATTCCCAGAATGGCAATGATGTCTTGGAGGTCGGAGTACTCCTGCAAGATCTCTTGGGTCTTCTGGGCCACGCGATAGTGCTCCTCACCCACGATCTCGGGGTCAAGCGCGCCGGAAGAGCTTGCCAGCGGGTCAACCGCGGGGTAGATGCCCAGCTCGGTAATGGAACGCGAGAGAACCGTGGTGGCGTCGAGGTGCGTAAACGTCGTGGCAGGCGCCGGGTCCGTAAGGTCGTCTGCCGGCACGTATACGGCCTGCACCGACGTGATTGATCCCTCGCGCGTTGAGGTAATGCGCTCCTGCAGCTCGCCCATCTCGGTGGCCAGCGTGGGCTGGTAGCCTACGGCCGAAGGCATGCGGCCCAAGAGCGCCGATACCTCGGAGCCCGCCTGGCTAAAGCGGAAGATGTTGTCGATAAAGAGCAGCACGTCCTGACCCTGGTCGCGGAAGTACTCCGCCGTGGTGAGGCCAGCCAGGCCAACGCGCAGACGCGCTCCTGGAGGCTCGTTCATCTGCCCGTATACCAGGCAGGTCTTCTCGATTACGCCAGACTCGGTCATCTCGAGGAAGAGGTCCGTGCCCTCGCGGGTACGCTCGCCCACGCCCGTGAACACCGAAGTACCGCCGTGCTCTTGGGCAAGGTTGTTGATGAGCTCTTGGATAAGAACCGTCTTGCCGACTCCCGCGCCGCCAAACAGGCCGGTCTTGCCGCCGCGCACGTAGGGCTCAAGCAAGTCGATGGCCTTGATGCCCGTCTCAAAGATCTCGGTGCTGGTGGTGAGGTCGGAGAAGGACGGCGCAGGGTGATGAATGGGATAGCGCTGAACGTTTTTGGGCATGCCCTTGCCGTCCACGGGCTCGCCCATTACGTTCCAAACGCGTCCAAGCGTCTCGGGGCCAACGGGCATGGTCATGGGTGAGCCCGTGTCTATTGCCTTGAGCCCACGCGTAAGGCCGTCGGTCGAGCTCATGGCCACGGTACGTACCACACGACCTGGCAGCTGAGACTCCACCTCCAAGATGGTGCTCACGTGACCCACCGGCGTGTCGGCATCTACCGTGAGGGCGGAGTAAATCGCCGGCACGGCGTCCTCAAAGCGAACGTCCACCACAGGACCCACAATTCGAACGATGGTGC
This sequence comes from Coriobacteriales bacterium, assembly GCA_030529665.1. Taxonomy (GTDB): domain Bacteria; phylum Actinomycetota; class Coriobacteriia; order Coriobacteriales; family Atopobiaceae; genus RUG440. The sequence goes on along the minus strand of JAUMWL010000080.1, from coordinate 11,366 downwards.
CCACACCAGCGCTCTTTTTTAGGAGGCTGAGCGCGGCCCGCTCAAAAACCTGATCGCTCCTGTTTGTTGCTTCCATTACTTATCCTCCAATGCAGATGCTCCGGCGATGATCTCGTTGAGCTCTGTGGTAATAGAACCTTGGCGCTCGCGGTTGTAGGTACGGCTAAGCGCAGTGATTACTTCCTTGGCGTTGTCGGTGGCCGACTGCATGGCGCGACGACGCGCGCCGTGCTCGGCCGCCGCGGAATCCAGAAGCGCGTGCAGCACGATGGTGCGAATGTAGGCCGGCATGAGAAAGCCCAGAACGGTCTCGGCCGAAGGCTCGAACTCGTACTGCGTAACCATGCGCTGGTCGATCTCGGTAAGGGCCTGCGGCTCTCGTGGCTGATTGACCATGATGAGGTCTTCGGCCGTCACGGGCAGAATCTGCTCGGTTACGAACTCCTGGTCCACGCGGTTTCGCGCATGGCTATAGTAGATGACCACGCGATCGACAGAGCCCGACACGTAGCTGTCTATGATGTAGGTCGAGATGCGGTCGGCGTCATCCATGGTAGGCTCGGACGAGTTGCCCTGCAACGAGAGGACCGGCTTGCGTCCGCGGAACGTGAAGTATTCCGTGGGCCTACGTCCTGCGGTGATGAGCTCGCAACGAATGCCCTTGGCCTCAAGCTCCTCCATTTGATGAAGCACCGAGCGCTGCGGCTGGATGTTGAATCCGCCCGCCATTCCTCGGTCGGACGCAATGAGGACAAACAGCACGCAGCGTTCCTCGGGATGCTTCTGGAGCAACGGGTCCTCCGAGCCAGACCCCGCGTCAGCCACGTGAGAGAGCATGCGCGTTATGGCTTCCTTGTAGGGCTCCGCCTGCTGGGCGCGGTCAAGCGCACGGCGAATCTTTGCCGTGGAGATCATCTCCATGGTACGCGTGACTTGCATCGTGCTCTTTACCGAATCGATGCGCGCCTTTATCTCTCGGAGGTTAGCCATGGCCGCCCCTAGTCCTTAAACCCCGGGACGCGCTCTTCGGCTGGCTCGTCTTTTGTAACGCCGCCGCGCTTCCTTACAAACAGCGCCTTGAACTCCTCGATGCAACGGCGCAAGCGCTCCTGCGTCTCGTCTGACATGCGGCCCTCGCGCACGGCATCGCGCGTGTGCGGATGGTTCTGTTGCATAAAGATGGCAAGGCTGTCACGGAACGGCACCACCATGGCGAGGTCGATGTCGTCGAGGTAGTTCTCCTTGGCGGCAAAGATGGCAATCACCTGGTCGGCAACGTCTAGAGCCGCATAGCGCTTTTGCTTGAGCAGCTCCATCATGTGCGCGCCATGGTTGAGCTGGTACTGCGTGGTCTCGTCCAGGTCGGAGCCAAACTGGCTGAACGCCTGCTTCTCGCGATAGCTGGCCAAGTCGAGGCGCAGCGTGCCGGCCACCTGCTTCATGGCGGCGAGCTGTGCGGCTCCGCCTACTCGGCTTACCGAGATGCCCACGTCCACGGCCGGGCGCTGGCCCTGGAAGAAGAGGTTCGACTGCAGATAGATCTGCCCATCGGTGATGGAGATGACGTTGGTGGGGATGTATGCCGATACGTCGCCCTCCTGCGTCTCGATGATGGGAAGGGCGGTCATGGAGCCGGCGCCGTTCTGGTCGCTCATCTTTACCGCACGCTCGAGCAGACGGGAGTGCAGATAGAAGATGTCGCCTGGATACGCCTCGCGTCCGGGCGGGCGGTGCAGCGTGAGCGACATCTGGCGATAGGCAACGGCCTGCTTGGAGAGGTCATCGTAGACCACGAGCACGTGCCCGCCGGGATGGGTGGCATCGGCAGGATTGCCATGCTCGTCGTTGTACATAAAGAACTCGCCAATGGCGGCACCCGCCATGGGGGCAATGTATTGCAGCGGCGCGGAGTCTGCGGCCGTGGCCGAGACAATGATGGTCTTGTCGAGCACTCCATGGCGGTTGAGCGTCTCGCGAATGGAGGCGACCGTGGAGGCCTTTTGGCCAATGGCCACGTAGATGCAGATGATGTCGGTGTTGCGCTGGTTGATGATGGTGTCGATGGCAATGGCGGTCTTGCCCGTCTTGCGGTCGCCAATGATCAGCTCGCGCTGTCCACGCCCAATGGGCACCATGGCGTCGATAGCCACCAGACCCGTTTGCACCGGCTCGCACACCGGCTGGCGCTCCATGATGCCAGGAGCCTTAAACTCAATGGGACGACGATGCGTGGTCTCTATGGGGCCAAGTCCGTCAATGGGCTGGCCCAGCGGGTTTACCACGCGGCCAAGCATGTCGCGTCCCACGGGAATGTCCATAACGCGGCCCGTCGTGGTGCACTCGTCGCCTTCCTTGATGGTGTCCACCTCGCCAAAGAGTACGGCGCCGACCTCTTCTTCCTCCAGGTTCTGGGCCAAGCCGTACACGCTGCGGCCCGTAGCCGAACTCGTAAAGCGCAACAGCTCGCCACTCATGGCAGAGCGCAGGCCTAGCACGCGAGCGATGCCGTCGCCGACCTCCACAACGGTAGAGGCCTCTTGGCGCTCAACCGTAAAGGGAATTGCTTCGAGCTCGGCGCGCAGGGTGCGCATGATGTCGGAGGCATCGATCTGCTTGATCATTTGTCGCCACCTCCCATAAAGCTAGATGAGAGGGTCTTGCGAATGTTAACCAGCTGGGCGCGTATGGACGCGTCGCGCCTATGCCCCTTCGCCTCGATGATGATTCCCCCTATGATTACCGGCTCCACGTGCTCCACGAGAAAGACGGGAGCGTTGAAGTCGGCCATGCACTTGTCGCGAACCTTCTTGCGCAGGGAGGCGTCCATGGGCATGGCCGTGGTAACGTCTACGGTTACCGTCTCGTCTTCCGCATCCAGCATCGACTTGAGGTCGTCGTACACCTGTGCCAAGAGCTCCAGGTCGCGCTCCTCCTCCATGCGAGCCAACGTGGACAGAACCTCGGGCGAGAACTTGACTGCGTGACGAAGCTGCTGCACGTCACGCGGCGCGCGCCCCTCGCCTCGGGCCGCGTCGAGCAGCGAGCGAGCGTACTTCTCGACCCTCTGCGTTTCGATGGCCCTACTCTTCATTGAGGTCCCCCACTTCCAAGAGGTACTTCTCAGCAAGATGGTGCTGCTCTTGGTCGTCGAGCGCATCGCCTATGATCTTTGACGCAATCTCTACCGAGAGGTCCACCACCTGGCCAGAGAGCTCCACCATGGCCTTCTTGCGCTCGGAGTCGATGGCGTCGTGCGCCTTGGCAATGATGGCGACGGCACTTGCCTGAGCCTCCGCTATGATCTTTGAGCGCTCTTCCTCGCCCTCGCGCTTGGCTGCCGCAATTATGTCGGCCGCCTCACGGTTGGCAGCGGCGATTTGCTCCTCTTGGGCGCGAGCGTCCCGCTCGGCCTTTTGCTTGGCATCCTCGGCCGCCTTGATGTCGCTTGCGATCTTCTCTTCGCGGGCGTCAAGCGTCTTTATGATCATGGGCCATGCCATCTTTGCCAGAATGAGCCAGATGGCCACAAACGCAATGAGAGCAGGTATGAACTCTGCAGGCTTGGGGATAAGAATGTCCGCGCTTGCTGCAAAAGCCACGGAAGGAGCCGTGAGCGTTGCCGCCAGCACGATTCCGCTCATGCCAGTAGCCCTGCGCACGAGCCCAAGTTTGTTCGTGTTCATTCGAACCTCCAATACGGAATCGTCGCGTGTCTTGCTAGGCAATGAGCGTAACGACGAAGCCGATCAGGGCGAGTGCCTCGACGAAGGCCGACCCAAGAATGAAGACGGTAAACAGGCGGCCCTGAACCTCAGGCTGACGTGCCATAGAGGTCGTTGCACCATAAGCGGCAAGACCAATGCCGAGCCCCGCACCAATTACACCAAGGCCGTATCCAATGACTCCCACAATTCCTCCTTTGTCAATCGCCGGACCGCCCGACGAATTCCAAACATCGTTATGACTGCGGGCATACCCGCAGATAACCAAACTTAATGCTCCTCAGCCTCTGCGAGCTGGATGTACACGGCAGAGAGCAGGGTAAAGACATATGCCTGGATGGCGGCTACCAGCAGCTCTACCGCATAGATAACGAGCAGGATAGCAATCCAGAACACCGAGGCACCAGCCAGGCCCAGGCTCTCGGGCGATATGCTCTGAAGCAGGGGCATAAAGAAGAGCGACGCCAAGATGGCAAAAGTGCCCATGACCACATGGCCGGCAAACAGGTTGCAGAACAGACGGACGGCCAAGGTAACAAGGCGCAGGAACGTAGAGAACACCTCAATGACCCACACCAGCGCGTTCATGGGAAAAGAGACGCCGGCAGGCGCGAGGCTCTTTATGTAGCCAATGACACCCTTAGACCTTACGCCCACCACGATGAAGTACACAAACGACACGCACGCCAACGCCGCAGTGGTACCGATGCAGCCGGTTCCGGGCTTACAACCCGGAATGACGCCTATTATGTTATTCACCAAGATAAAGAAGAAGATGGAGGCAATAAAGGGAAAGTGCTTTCGCCACGTGTCGCCAAGCAGGCCCTTGCAAAGGTCATCGCGGCAATACTCCACCAAAAACTCGACGCCGTTTACAAAGCGACCCTTGGGAACCAGCCCGTTTTTGGCCTGCTTGTTCTTGAACGCAAAGACAAGCACCAAAAGGACGACCGTTGCCACCGCCAACCAGAACGTGTACTGCGTAAGACCCACAACAAGGTCTCCGTGGATTGCCGTGGACGCAAAGCTCTCTACAAGCTCGTCCATCTCCTCTTCGAGCAACTCCAGTGGATTCACCACTACTTCCTTTCTCTTGGACTGGCGCCGCGTTGGGCGTCACGCCATGCCCTCACTGCCTCGACCGTCCACACGAGCAAAAACGAGACCGCCTCCGCCGTGCCAAACGCAAGAACGTCGTCACGCGATACCACCCGCACGGCCACTATAGTACACGAAAGCATGAAGAACGAAATCATCACGCTTGCCAGGCCAACTGCAACGGTAGGCGTACGGTTGTTGCTTAGCGCCCGCTCGAGCAACGCCGCCGACGGAAGCGCTCCAAGAATACCGAGAACAGACCCTGCCACTATGGGCTGAACCCCCTCCACAAAGCACCTCCGGAGCCAGCGATATCTCGAACTTTTTTGGATTCTATCCCTATAGCAACAAAAATTCCAGAGTCTCTGGGGGTTTCTTGGTTGCTACACCCTGTCGGCATAAAGACTACGTTGCCGCCTGGCCAAGCAATGGGGAGTATCCCCTTTGCTTGGCCACCAAACCTGATTACCTCGTTCCAAAGATGCGATCACCCGCATCGCCCAAGCCGGGCAGAATGTAGGCATTCTTGTTGAGCTGGCGATCAACCACGCAGGTGTAGAGCTCAACGTACTCGCTAAAGTCGAGGACGTTCTTTATGCCCTCCGGAGAGCTTACGAGCGTAAGGCAACGGATGTCGCGCGCACCGGCACCCCGCAAGAACTGAATGGCAGCCGTCAGGGAGCCTCCGGTTGCCAACATGGGGTCGACTATAAGGCACATGCGCTCGTGAATGTCATCGGGGAGCTTGCAATAGTACGAGACCGGCTGGTGGGTCTCCTCGTCGCGATACATGCCCAGATGTCCCACACGTGCGCTCGGCACGAGTGTGAGGATGCCATCCACCATGCCAAGCCCCGCGCGAAGGATGGGAATGACGGCGAGCTTCTTGCCCGCGATGCGCTTGCCGGTCATGACCTCCAGGGGCGTCTCCACCTGCACGTCTTCTAGCGGCAAGTCGCGCAAGGCCTCGTACCCCTCAAAGATGGCCAACTCCGTTACAAGCTCGCGAAAGTCCTTGGTTGACGTGTGCTTGTCGCGTAAGAGGGAAAGCTTGTGCTGCACAAGAGGATGATCAACAACGTGCAAGCGTGAGGTGTCGTAATCAGCCATGAGGTCTCCTTTGGGTCATGCTTGGGTGGCCGTTACGAAGTATTGTAGCGATTTCCGTGCTCCGCAAACAGGAGCACCACGAACCGTGCAATGGGGCCACACCTCTGCGAAGTGTGGCCCCATTGCACGGTTCAACTTGCTTTTTTATTGTTGGATTATCCGAGCTCGGGATAGAGCGGATGGGCCGACAAGAGCTCGGCGACCTCGGCCTTTACGGCCGCAAGCTTGGCCTCGTTGTCCAAGTTGGCCACGGTCTCGCCAATGAGCTCGCCAATGCGCTCCGCCTCGGCCTCACAGAAGCCGCGCGTGGTCATGGCGGCAGAGCCCACACGGATGCCCGAGGTCACAAACGGGCTGCGCTTCTCGCCGGGAATGGTGTTCTTGTTTACGGTGATGCCAACCTCGTCGAGCGCATGCTCGGCCACCTTGCCGGTAACCTCGCCGCCGGCCACCGTGGTGAGGTCAACAAGCAGCAGGTGGTTGTCGGTGCCGCCAGTAACCATACGCAGGCCCTTGGCCTCCATGCCGCGACCCAGCGCCTTGGCGTTGACGCAGACGTTTTGGATATAGGTTGCAAAGTCGGGCTGCAGGGCCTCGCCAAACGCCACTGCCTTGCCGGCGATGACGTGCTCCAGCGGGCCGCCCTGGCTGCCGGGGAACACCGAGGAGTTCATCTTGCGCGTAAGCTCCTCGTTGTTCCAGAGAATGAGGCCGCCGCGCGTGCCGCGCAGGGTCTTGTGCGTGGTGGTGGTCACCACGTCCGCGTAGGGCATGGGGCTGGGATGGGCGCCAGTTGCCACAAGGCCGGCGATGTGTGCCATGTCCACCATGAGGGCGGCACCGTTGTCGTGGGCGATCTGGGCAAAGCGCTCGAAGTCGATGACACGAGGATATGCGGAAGCACCGGCAATTACCAGCTTGGGCTTGTTGGCCTCAACCTTGGCGGCAACGTCGTCGTAGTCGATGCGCTCGGTTTCTGGATTAAGGCCGTAGCTCACCACGTTGAAGAGCTTGCCCGAGTAGTTGGCGGGAGACCCATGGGTAAGGTGGCCGCCGTTTGAGAGATCCATGCCCACGATGGTGTCTCCGGGCTGGGCAAACACACTGGTAGCGGCATAGTTGGCCTGAGCGCCGGAGTGGGGCTGTACGTTGGCAAAGCCAGCGCCAAAGAGCTTCTTTGCACGCTCGCGGGCAACGTCTTCCACAACGTCAACCGCCCAGCAGCCGCCGTAGTAGCGCTTGCCGGGAAGGCCCTCGGCGTATTTGTTGGTAAGCGGGGATCCCACGGCTTCCATTACGGCCAGGCTCACGAAGTTCTCGGAGGCAATGAGCTCGATGGAGTTGCGCTGACGAGTGAGCTCGTCCGAGATGGCCGACGTAAGCTCGGGATCAGAGAGGTACTTGAATTCCATTGTTCACCTTTCCAAAGGTTTATCCCACAAGCGGTAGTATATACGCCTTGAGTGGTTCGTGCGACGGCATCGTGAATTCTACAAGTCACGCGCACGCATGCTTTTGCGTCTGCGGGTGGCCGTTTGGGGCCTGCCCCCTTTTGGCCAGCCCCTTT
>JAUMWL010000080.1:0-3859 GCA_030529665.1 Coriobacteriales bacterium | reverse complement strand
CCAGAGGCACATCATCTCGTTGGTGAGGGAGAAGTCATCGGGCTGGCCGGGAATCTCGTTAGGACCGGCCCAAACGGCTTTGCCCAGCTCATCGGCATCGCGGTGGATGGCGGGGTCACCGTCCACGTCGCACCAGTAACCGCTGAGAATGTCGCTCGCCACACCCCATGGCTGGGACTTGTAGTAGCGGATGTTCTTTACCTCAAGCCCCAGCTCCTCGCGCACTTCTCGGCGCACGCAGTCCTCCATGGTCTCGCCAATCTCCACGAAGCCGGCCACAAGGGCATCGATTGCATGGTAGCGCCCCGCCGCGTAGCGCGTGAGCACAATCTTGTTGCGCTCGGGGTCACACACGCACACGATGACGGCCGGGTTAAGACGCGGAAAGACAACGTTGCCACATGCCGAGCACGTCAGCGCGCGCATGCGCTCGTGTTGAGCGAGCGCATGGCCACATGCCCCGCAATAGCGGTTCTTTGCATACCATTCGGCCAGATGCACGGCCGTATAGGCGGCAAACATGAGCTCGCGCGGCCCGCGTCGCTCCATGCGCAAGACGCGGTTGTGGACGAACTCGTAACCGCGAGGCGCATCTGCCGCCCCGCAATCCGGTGCCAACCAACACGGACGTCCGTCAAGCGAAAACAGGAAGACGAGGTCTTTTGCGGCGCCTTTGCATTCTGCCACCTGCGGAAACTCCAGGCAGCACTCGCCCACCCGTCTTGCAGCCACCTCCTGGCCACGCACATGGAACACGAGGTCGCCCTCTGCGGGTGTGGCCTCGGGCAGGTACTCGTTCGCAAGCCCATGCGGGGTGATGTCCTGAATCATTCTTTGCTTCCCTCCACTTCCTCGCATGGCACGTCACTCGATTCTTGGCCCACGAGCCAACGATCGAGCTGTACCTTAAGAAAAGCGGCGGCAGGAACGGCAACCAGCATGCCCGCAAGTCCGCCCACGGCGCCGCCGGCAATGAGAGCGCCAACCACCAGCAGCGGATGCACCTCCACGTTGTCGCTCAGCAGCTTGGGGTTGATGACGTTGGAATCTACGAACATAATGAGCGCCAGACACACGACGCCTATGATCATCTTGTCGAACTGAGCGTCCACCAGGCACACGAGTACCGTGGTGGCAATGCCCAGAGGTGCCCCCACGTAGGGAATGAGGTTTCCCAAGCCCGTAAGCAGACCCACCACCGGCCCAAATGGTACGCCAACCAGCGTGAGCACAATCGCAGTGAGCACGCCTACCACCAGCGCATCCACAAACTGCCCGCGAATGTATCCCGAGAACACGCGGCCGGCGTCGTGGAGCATTACCATTATGCGATCCGTCGTCTTCTGGCCCGCCACCACTCGTATGACGCGCAGACAGTAGCCTCCCACGCGGTCCCCATCCATAAGGATATAGACCGAGAAGATGATTGAGAAAAGAATGGTGGAGAAGGCTTCCTTGGCCCCTCTAAACAGCGAGGACAGACGCGTGCCAAGGTCTATTCCGCCCTCTGTTGCAGCTTCTCCCTGACCTAGGAACTCTTGCACGATGGTTGCAAGACGTCCGAAGCCTTCTTGCGCGTCGTCGAACAACTTCTGAATGGTTTGCGGTTTGAGGCCGTCGAGACTGTGCGTAATTACCAGCGCCATAACCATGAGGATGCAGCCAACCACGACGATGAGCGCCACCATGCACACGATCATGCCTATGGTGCGGCGCAGCTTGTGATTGTTCTTTTGCCACCCCGCATGCTTAAGCCCGCCAGAGATCTTCATTACTGCTGGATTGAGCAGGTGCGCAATGAGCGCTCCGTACACAGCCGGCTCCAGCACGGCACATATGAGCATCCAGAGCTTGGCAAAGAACCCGGATGAGAAGTACAGCACCATTGCCACGGCAAGCGTGAGCAACACGGTAACGCTTGCGTAGGCGCAGATCTTTACATATCGGGCATCAAGCCTGGCCAGCAACCTTCTCATGTGTCCTCCCGGTTAGGCTGGAGTCGCGTGGTGGGCGAGCAAAGGGGATACTCCCCGTCGCTCGGCCATTGCCAGACACCTCGCGGCGGGAATTGCACCCTCACGATACACCTTGGGCGCACCGTCTTCGCATCCCACGATGGTGCTTGGTATGGCCAGCGGCGCAGGCCCGGCGTCAAGCGTGAGGTCAGCCGCCTCTATGATGCTTCGTTCGACGCCCGCGCCACTGGTGGCGGCCTCCTCGCCGTGGATGTTTGCGCTCGTTGTGGCAAGCGGTCCCACCTCTCGCGCAAGCGATCGCACAAGGTTGGAGTCGGGCACGCGAAGGGCGATGGTGTCGTTTGCGGCGCGGTACTCCTTTGGCACGGCATCGCTTGCCCGAACCACCAGCGTAAGCGCCCCGGGCCACAGCTCGTGGGCCAGCCGCTCCATCCAAACCGGCACGTCGCGGCCATACGTGAGCACGTCCGACGGATCGGCCACAAGCCACGGCAGGGTTTGTTTGCGATTCCGCTGCTTTATGCTAAAGATTCGCTCGTGCGCGGGATTGTGAGGGGTTGCAACGCACCCAATGCCATACACCGAGTCGGTGGGCATCACAAGCACGCCACCCTCGCGCAGCACCCGAGCCGCCTCGCTCAAGACGTTATCCTGTGGATCGTTTTGGTCTACCGCAACGACAGATCCCATAAGAGTCCCTTCTCACTCGCATCCTAACGCGCAATCGGGCAGCTAGGCTTCGCGAACCGCCATGAGCACGCGCGGACGGTGGGTAAGGTCCTCGCGCACCTCCACGCTCGCCCAGCCCGGCCCCTTGCGTACGAGTTCGGCCGCCGCGCTAACGTTGCCCTCAAACAGCTCCACGCACATTGTGCCACCCGGAGCAAGTACCTGCGGAGCCAGATTCAGGATGCGCCTGAACACATCGAGCCCGTCTGCGCCACCGTCGAGCGCAAGCCCTGGCTCGTGGTCCTTTACCTCTGCAGGCACCTCTTTGGCCAGCACGTCACTCGGAATGTAGGGCGGGTTGCTCACTAAAAGGTCGAACCTTCCCATGAGCGCCGCAGGAACGCCGCTCGCAAGGTCGCACTCCACCACGTCAACCACGCCTGCGAGGTTGAGCGCATCGCGGTTGCGCGTTGCCAGCCGCACTGCCAGAGGCGAGAGGTCCGTGGCAATCACGCGCGTTCCCTCATGCTCGGACGCAAGCGAAAGCGCGATGCAGCCTGTGCCCGTGCCAATCTCCAATGCCAGCGGCGCGTCGTTTGACCTGCTCCCCAACGCCTCAAGGGCAGCGTCCACCAGTATCTCGGTCTCGGGCCTAGGTATAAGCACGCCCTTCTCGCAACGCAGGACTATATGTCTAAACGGCATCTCGCCCGTAACGTACTGCAGCGGCTCCCCCGCCCCGCGCCGACGGACGCCGTCTCGCATGATGTCTAGCTCTTCACGCATGAGGGGCTTGTCGAAGTTTATGTACAGCTCCACGCGCGAAAGTCCTGTTGCATTGCAGAGCAGCCACTCGGCCGAGAGACGCGGGTGCTCGTCGCCCTTTCGCTCAAGGTAGCCTGTGGTCCAGTCAAGAATGCGCTTAATCGTCCAAACTTCGTTGGCGGCCATGTAATCCCATCCCTCTTGTAGTGGTTTGGAAGCGGTAGTGGTTTAGGAGCAGTCCCATAGTATATCTGGCCGTTTTGGCTTGGCTACGCCTTCCTTCCAAAACGCTGGGAATAACCGCCATGCACTACCGCTAAGGAAAGAAAATGGCCATTTCTTTTCCTTAGGCTCTAAAAAACGCCCGCTAACGAAAATGCGCTTTCGTTAGCGGGCGATTCTGCGGTGCTAAGGAAAAGTTTTGCCCGTTTCTTTTCGCTAGTATATAA
>JAUMWL010000079.1 GCA_030529665.1 Coriobacteriales bacterium | reverse complement strand
GCTACATCCGCTTCGACCAGAACGCCTGCGTCGTCGTGGACAAGGAAGGCGAGCCTCGTGGCACCCGTATCTTCGGGCCTGTGGCACGCGAGCTGCGCGACCGCAAGTACATGAAGATCGTCTCGCTCGCACCCGAGACGCTGTAAGGAGGCGACCTACACATGCCTAAGATGAACGTGAAGAAGGGCGACAAGGTCCAGGTCCTCTCTGGCAAGGATCGCGGTGCCCAGGGCGAGGTCCTGCGTGCCTTCCCTCGCGAGGGCAAGGTAATCGTTGAGGGTGTCGCTGTGGTAAAGAAGGCCCAGCGCCCCACGCAGGAGAACCAGAACGGCGGCTTCAAGGAGATCGAGGCAAAGATCGACGCATCCAACGTCATGCTCGTCTGCCCCGAGTGCGGCAAGCCCACGCGCGTTGGTCACGCCACCAACGACGAGGGCAAGAAGGTCCGCGTCTGCAAGAAGTGCGGCGCCCAGTTCTAAGCTAATCCAAGCAAGCAAAGGGGAGTATCCCCAATGCCTGGTGAGAGCCAAGCATTGGGGATACTCCCCTTTGCTTGCTTGGTGTATCATGCAACCCGGTTGACTAAGCCACGTACGTCAAAGACTGCCGATTGGTTTGCTATGGTATTCAGCTCCTTTGTGTTCTTGTGCGTCTTTTTGCCCATTTGCTTTGTTCTTGAGCGCGCCATGCCCTCTGTGGCTGCAAAGAATGCGGTCCTCATTGTGGCAAGCCTCTTGTTCTATGCCTATGGGGAGCCCGTCCTGGTGCTGCTCATGCTGGCAAGTACCGTGTTCACCTACCTTATGGGGCTTATGGTGGCGCGCTGTGAGGGACCGGCACGCAAGGCATGGCTTGTGGTGGCATTGGTGGTCAACCTCTTGTTCCTTGCAGTGTTTAAGTACGCGGGTATGGCGGTGGGCACCCTCAATGCCCTGCTTCGCTTGAATCTGCCCATACCCAACATACCGCTTCCCCTCGGCATCTCGTTCTATACGTTTCAGGCACTCTCGTACGTGATCGACGTCTATCGTCGCGACGTCGAGCCGCAAAGGCACTATTCACGGGTGCTGCTCTACATATCGTTCTTTCCGCAGCTTATTGCGGGTCCCATCGTTAAGTACCACGACATCGACACTCAAATGGCCAACCGGCATGCCACCATGGAGGATGCCGCTGTCGGGCTCAGGCGCTTTGCGTTGGGCTTGTCAAAAAAGGTTCTTGTCGCCAACACCATGGCTGCCGCTGCCGATGCCATGTTTGAGTTGCCAAACCATGTGCTCATAGCCCCGGGTGCCTGGCTCGCCGCATTTGCCTATCTCATGCAGATCTACTTTGACTTTTCTGGATACAGCGATATGGCCATTGGCCTCGGCCGCATGTTTGGGTTTCACTTTAAGGAGAACTTCGACCATCCGTATGCGTCCGTCACCATAAAGGAGTTTTGGCGCAAGTGGCACATGAGCTTGTCTACGTGGCTCAGAGAATACCTTTACTTCCCGTTGGGCGGCAACAGAAAGGGGCGCGCCAGAGCTGCCATCAACCGCATAATCGTATTCTTTTTGTGCGGGCTATGGCACGGGGCAAACTGGACCTTTGTGGTGTGGGGTCTGTGTCACGGACTGTTCTTGCTGCTAGAGGACGTCGTTCCCGTGCGTCGAATGCCGCGAGTGCTGGGCCATGCATACACCCTGCTGTTTGTAATGATTACGTTTGTTATATTTAGGTGCGATACGCTGGCACAGGTGACGTACGTAATACAAACCATGTTTGTGGGCTGGGACGTCTCCACAAGCACGCTCATACCAGTGGTCCAACAGCTTACGCCGCTCTTTATTTCTTCGTCGATCGCAAGTGTGCTTCTTTGCGGTTCTGTGCCCGACCTTGTAAAGGCGCGCCTTGTTTCATGCGGGCACAATCTTGCGCCAAAGGTCGATACCATCTGCTATGTCGCCTCGTTTGCGCTACTGGCCTTGTGTGTCATAAGCCTCTCTAGCGGCACATACAACCCGTTTATCTACTTTAGGTTCTAGGCGAGGTGAGCGACATGAAAAACAATAACAACGTGTTCGAGCGTCACGGCGTGTTTGTTGTGGCTGTCATGGTGCTTCTTGTTGTGCCCTTGCTCGGCATGCCTTTTTTCCATGAGGACGCGTCATCCGAGAAGCGCGATCTAGCTCCGGCTCCAACGCTGACGACGGAAGACGGGGCCTTGAACCTCAACGTCCTCAGCGACGCCGGCGCGTACTTCTCGGATCACTTTGCGTTTAGAAGCATGCTGGTGGATGCCGACGCCACCATAAAGCAGCGCCTGTTTGGTACGTCGTCCACATCCAACGTGGTGGTTGGCACCAACGGGTGGCTCTATTATGCGGGGTCTTTAAACGACTACCAGCGCAAGAACAGCATGAGCGATCGTGCGTTGCAAAACGCCGCATACAACTTGCGACTTATGCAACGTTACTTTGAGGCGCAGGGCAAACGGTTTGTGGTGGCGATTGCGCCAAACAAGAACGAGCTGTACGCCCAGAACATGCCGTACTACCAACTGGCGGGCGAGGGACAGTCCAACTTTGAGCGCCTTTGCAAAAAGATGGACGAGTACCAGGTCAACTATGTAAACCTGCACGAAGCGTTTAGGTCCAACGACGACGTGCTGTACTTTATGCGTGATTCTCATTGGAACGACCAAGGCGCGATCTTTGCCTATCGGCACATCTTGTCTGGGTTGGGCAGACAGGCGCTGGCGTTTGATGATGAGCTAGCGACCTCAGACGAGCACATTGGTGACGTGGATGCCATGCTCCATCCATCGTTTGCGCAACCCGAGGAACAGGTGCGCCATCAGAGCATGGACAACTACAGCATAACAAACGATGCTACCAGCGTGGAAGACAGCTACCTCGTTACCAAGTCAAACGTAGGCGAGGCCACGGGCACGCTCATTATGTATCGCGACTCGTTTGGAAACAACCTGCTCAAACCGTTTGCCACCACCTACGCGCAGTCGGTCTTTACCAAGCTCGTTCCCTACGACATGGGTACCCAGATGACGGCGTTTGCCCAAGATGTGGTGGTGGAACGCACCGAGAGACACCTCTCGTTCTTTGCCACCGACCCTCCGTATCTTCCGGCGCCGGCGTGTTCAGACCAGATGTTGAGCCAATACGACCTTTCGCCCAGCAATGCAAGCGTGTCCGTCTCTCAGTCTGGTTCGTACTTCTTGGTGGAGGGTTCGCTCGATGCCGAGTCCAACGAGGAGCAGGCAGACGTATTTGTTGAGGTGACGTTTGGCGATGGTGCGAAGGCGACCTATCAAGCGTTTAGGGTGAGCGCCTCAACCGAGCAGAGCAGCGACTTTGAAGGCGCTTCCACCTCGGAGAACGCCCATATTGTGGGAGATAATGGCTACAGGGCCTATATCCCCAATGCCGACGGCCGTCTTAACGAGTCAAGCGCCGTACGAATCCTTGCGTAGAGTCGGCCTGTAGTGGGGTCGTCCCGGCATTGGTGTGTTGTGCAGGTCGGCGGCACGCCTCGGCGTGGTCCATACGCAGTCCCCAGCGCGGGGCGTGCTGTGTTGGCGACCAGTGTGGCTCGTCCCACCCCCCGGTGTGCTGTGATTGCGACCAGTGTGGCCCATGTCCAGCTACGTGTGCTGTAATTGCGACCAGTGGGCTCAAATCCAGCCGAGTGTGCTGTAATCGCGAGCTGTGTGGGAAGACGACCCACACAGCTCCAAAAGTCAGCACATACAAGGCCCTATCATCCACACAGCTCGCAAAGACAGCACGCCACCTGGCGCTTGAACCACACAGCTCGCAATCACAGCACGTCTCCGCCAACGTCGGGGCTTCTGCGAGTGATTGCCGATGCCTGAGTCCATGGGCCGTGCGGCGGAGGATGCCCGTCGGGATCGCACGACCCAAACGTCAATGGCGGCATTAGAGCCAAAATAGGAGCCGTCATAAGAGAGCTGAGAATTATAGTCCAAAATGGCATACGGCATAGACGTCGAATGACCCCAATGCTAGAATGCATGTTTCGGATAACGCGCTGCAAACCAATCCTGGGAGGATAAAAATGCGTATCAAAAGCTTTGCGGCCTGCTGCGTTTCGGGCATCCTTGCCCTTTCGCTAGTTGCTTGTGGTGGAAGTAACCAGGCAAAGGAAGAGTCCGTCAAGGAAGAGTCGGCGGAGGTCCAAGAGACCAAGGACGCCAAACAAGAGAAGGATACAAAACAGGACGAGCAAGAGACCAAGAGCGAGGCCAAGGAAGAGAAGAAGGACGAGCGACAGGTCCTTGGAACAGAAGACGAAGGCGCAGTTGAGATTGCGCTTACAAACGGCCTAGAAAAGCAGATCGTCTCTGTGTCGCTGCGCGCTACGGGAGAGGAGTCCTACGCAAATAACCTGCTGTCCGAGGAAGGTTCCATTGCGGCGGGTGAGGAAGTGCGCCTCTTTGTTGCTGCAAACGCAGCCGAGGATGCCACCTACGACGTTCTGGTAAAGGTTGAAGGCGAAGACGCGGACGTTGAGTTTGCAGAAGTTCCCCTTGCCAGCATTTCTAAGGCAACGCTCATGCAGGGTGACGACGTGGCGTATGTGGACTACACCACCACGAGTGGTGAGGAAGGATCCACCAAGGATGCCGCCGTGGCACGCAAGCAGGCGGCCGAGGAGGCTGCGGCAGCAGAGGCGGCAGCTCAGCAAGAGGCGCAAGACGCGGGTGCCGAGCAGTACTACGAGCCCGAGCCTGTTCAGGAGGAGTACTATTACGAGCCCGTCCAGGAATACTACGAGCCCGAGCCTGCGCCGGTTGAGGCACCTAGCGAGACTGGGCAGTCCGAGGATGCATGCGCTGGTGACGTAGTCCTGCGCTACTAATATATAGTAAGGAAGGCATGCCAAAGCCCGGTGTGAATGTGGTCAAACCAGCATTCAGACCGGGCTTTGTAGCATAGGGATCGATCAAATGGTGGTGTGGGATCCAAGGGAGGGAGTCCTATGAAACAAACAACGTTTGCGCGTGCGCTTACCGTTATGCTATCCGTACTGTTGGGCGTATCGCCGGGCTTGTCAACTGTTGCATTGGCAGAGGAGCTGGAAGCCAACAATAACAATGAGCTGAGCACGTTGGACGTGTTGGAACAAGAGGATGCTAGTACGCAAGACGAATCCAACGTTCAGGTTCTGCAAGAGCTGGACGCGGAGTCCGAGGCAAATCAGGAGCTGGAGAACGTGCCGGAGCCCGGGCTAGTATCGGACCAGGAGCCAGTATTGGACCAAGAGCAAGACGACATTCAGGTTGTCGCTCAGTCGGATCCAGGCTCGCAAGAAGGTACCGCCACTTCCATTGAGCTTATTGAGGACACGCAGCAGCAAAAGTCCGCCAGCAATAAAAGCATCAACGTTCAGACGGAGAGCGAAAGCGCAAGCGTAACTCCTGTGCTGAGCGCGTCGGGATACGCACAGGGCAAGGGCGCCATAAAGGCAACAAAGACCACAGGCGGAGTCACGATTGGATCCAAGCAGAGCGGAACGTCTCTAACGGGAATCAAGCTCAGCCTTTCGGACGGTGCCATAACATATAAAGCCTATGCACAAAAAGCGGGGTGGCAAAAGCAGAAGGCTTCTGGTGAGCTTGCTGGCAACAAGGGCACAGGAAAGCTCCTTGGAGCAGTAAAAATAGAGTTGTCAGACGACCTGTCCCAAGACTGGTCCATACGCTATCGTTGCTACGTCCAGTCAAAAGGCTGGCTGGGTTGGGCGGCTGACGGTGCCGTGGCAGGTATTACCGATAACAGCGGGCGAGTTGTTAATGCCATTGAGGTGCGCATCGTGCCCAAGGACTCCACATCCGCGCGCGGCGGCGGAAAGGCATGGATAGATGCGGGCCTTACGGCCTCGGCGCACGTGGAAGGCACCGGTTGGCAAGCGCAAAAGAGCGGTTACAACATTCGCATTGGCACCACTGGCAAGTCCCTGCGCCTGGAAGCCCTCAAGATCTCGCGGTCGGATGGCATCGACGTTGCGGGCAACATTGTGTACAAGGCGCACGTGCAAAACACCGGATGGCAGGGAAAGCGCAGCAACGGTCGCGTGGCGGGAACGATCGGCCAGGGACTTCGCGTCGAGGCCATAAGCGTACAACTCACTGGCGAGCTGGGGCAGCAGTACGACATTTGGTACAGGGTGCATGCGAGCGGCGCGGGTTGGCTGGCTTGGGCCAGCAACGGCAGCAATGCGGGAACCGAGGGACTGTCGCTGCAGATAGAGGCAATACAGCTCGCCTTGGTGCGCAAGGGGTCCAACATGCCCTCCCAAAAGGGGCAGAACATCTCGATTCCCTTTATCACAAAGAGCAACGTTCGCTATGCCGCAGAGGTCAGCGGGACGTGGACAACCTGGAAAAAGGACGGCAAGAACGTAGGGTCTGCAAAGACTGGGGCAGTCAAAAAGCTCAAGATGGTTACGGATGGCCAGCTTGCGGGTTCCATTAAGTACTCGGTGCGTCCCAGCGGTCTTGGTTGGCAAAAATACGTTTCTAACGGCGCGGTTGCCCAAAAGAGCAACAAGTCATTCCAGGCGATTCGCGTCAAGCTTACCGGTGAGCTTGGGCGTGTGTACAACGTATGGTATCGCTGCTACGTCAAGGGCTATGGTTGGACTGGTTGGGCCAAAAACGGAGCGACCTGTGGATCCGTGGACGCAGACAAACCCATCACGGCGGTAAGGGTATGCCTGCGCTCGCGTGCGCTGGACGCCCCCGGCTCTACCGCAAATACTTGCTTCAAGCCGTTTACCAGCGGCGATAAGGAACTCGACAAGATTCTAGACACCATTGTAAAGAACGTTACCGGCACCGGCAGCGATGCCTTGCGCAAGGGCTATGACTATGTTTCGAGCTTCCCCTATCGCAGCGGCAGCAAATGGCCCTCGGGTAGTTGGAAGACATGGTCGGTTGGGTTTGCCAAGGAGATGTACAACAACCACTCCGGCAACTGCTATCGATACGCCTCGCTCATGTGCTGGATCGCCCGTCGTCTTGGATACGATGCCAAGGTTATTAGCGGAGAAGTCCTCGCCTATGCAAGCGGTCGCTCTGCTCATGGCTGGTGCGAGATAAAGATAGATGGAAAGACCTACGTCCTCGATCCCGATCTTCAATGGGAGATTCCCAGCCGTAGCTTCTATCTAAAGACCTACGACAACGCGCCAGT
This sequence comes from Coriobacteriales bacterium, assembly GCA_030529665.1. Taxonomy (GTDB): domain Bacteria; phylum Actinomycetota; class Coriobacteriia; order Coriobacteriales; family Atopobiaceae; genus RUG440. The sequence continues at coordinate 5,989 of JAUMWL010000079.1, read as the reverse complement.
GTATTACTACAAGTAGTCTCTGTGTCATCTGTCGCCGCCCGGTCTTCGGACCGGGCGTGCCACTCTGTGCGGCACCACACAAACGTCACATCTGTAGTGGTCCAATCCTGCAACAAAAGTCAATTCGTAGTATTATTCCACCTTGTGGCTTTCGGCATTTGGGACATGCCAAAAGGTGCGAGGTCGGCACCCCGCACGTCATCCACCCAAGAGTTAAGGAGCAACTATGGCCGATAAGTACGTTCCCCGTTTTAAGGAGCTTTATTTCTCCTCCGTTCGCGACGAGCTTCAGAAGAAGTTTGAGTACAAGAACGTAAACCAGATTCCCAAGATCGAGAAGATCGTGGTCAACATGGGCGTTGGCGAGGCAGCCACCGATTCCAAGGCCATCGAGGGCGCCGTTGCCGACCTTCGCACCATCACCGGTCAGCAGCCCATCGTCACCCGCGCTCGCAAGTCCATCGCAACCTTCAAGCTGCGTCAGGGCATGCCCATCGGCGCCAAGGTCACCCTCCGCGGCGACCGCATGTGGGAGTTCCTGGATCGCCTCATTTGCGTGGCAATCCCTCGCATCCGCGACTTCCGTGGCATCTCGTCCAAGAGCTTCGACGGCCGTGGCAACTTCTCCATGGGCGTTAGCGAGCAGCTCATCTTCCCCGAGATTGACTACGACAAGGTCGATCGCACCCGCGGCATGGACATCACCATCGTTACCACCGCAAACACCAACGAGGAGGGCAAGGCGCTTCTGGACGGCTTCCACTTCCCGTTTAAGGCCGACAAGTAATCTTACCGTGTCAAAGGGGCACCACCCCTTTGACGCATCTTTCCAATAGCCGGTAGGCGCTCCGGAATGCCGGAGCTCACCATAAGAAGGAGGATTTGTGGCAAAGACATCGATGATCGTCAAGGCAGCGCGTGAGCCGAAGTTTTCGACGCGCAAGCAGAACCGTTGCCAGCGGTGTGGGCGTCCCCATTCCGTGTATCGCAAGTTTGGTCTCTGCCGAGTCTGCTTCCGCGAACTCGCGAGCAGAGGCGAGCTTCCTGGCGTCACCAAGGCAAGCTGGTAAGACGCAAGGGCTCTCGCGTACAGGCGTTTCCGCCACGGGTGGAAGCGAACCATTCGCGCAGTTTCATCATTAACGAAGGAGACAATTAATGAAAATTACCGACCCGATTTCCGATATGCTGACGCGCATTCGCAACGGCAACGCGGCAAACAAGCCCGAGGTTTCCATGCCTTCCAGCAAGGTGCTTGTAGAGGTTGCCCGCGTCATTTGCGAAGAGGGCTACATTGAGGGTTACTCCGTGGAGGACACCAAGCCCCAAAAGACACTGCATATCACGTTGAAGTATGGCCCCAAGCGCACCAAGATTATTCGTGGCATCAAGCGCATCTCCAAGCCGGGCCTCCGCATTTATTCCAAGGCTCAGGATCTTCCCCGCGTTATTGGCGGCCTTGGCATTGCCGTTATTTCCACCTCCAAGGGCATGATGTGCGACCGCGACGCTCGCAAGCTGGGCGTCGGTGGCGAGGTCATCTGCTACGTCTGGTAATTCCGAGCAGGAAAGTTAGGAGGAGACAATGTCTCGTATTGGTAAGCACCCAGTCCCCATTCCTGCCGGTGTAGAGGCTAAGGTGGAGGGCACCACGGTGTCCGTAAAGGGTCCCAAGGGCGAGCTCACCCGCACCTTTAGCGACCTTCTGGTTCTCGAGCAGGAAGAGAACCTCATTACCGTAAAGATCCCCCGCACCCCCGGGACCGAGGACCTCACCCACGAGGAGTTTAAGCAGACCAAGTCCTACAAGGCCGCCAACGCCATGCAGGGCCTCACGCGCACGCTCATCGCAAACATGGTGGAGGGCGTAAGCAAGGGCTTTGCAAAGCGTCTCGAGCTCACGGGCGTCGGCTATCGTGCCGCGCTCAAGGGCAAGGACCTGGACCTCTCCCTTGGCTATTCTCACCCCATCCTGTACGTCTGCCCCGACAACATCACTTTTGAGGTGCCCGATAACACCCACATCGTGGTCAACGGCATCGCCAAGGAGCAGGTCGGCCAGGTTGCGGCCGAGATTCGCGCCAAGCGTCCCCCCGAGCCGTACAAGGGCAAGGGCATTCACTACGAAGGCGAGCACATCCGTCGCAAGCTCGGCAAGGCTGCCAAGTAGCAAAGTATTTGCGTGTCATAGGGGTGTGACCCTGTGGCGCGCAAAGAGTCAAGTCCACCACCCCGTTAGGTGATGGCATAAGAAGGAGAAGGAATGAATCTGCAACAGAAAAAGAGGGCTGCCCTGCACCGCCGCGCTCGTAGCGTGCGTCCCAAGGTCTACGGCACGGCCGACCGCCCGCGCCTTACCGTGCACCGCACCAATGCCCACATCTATGCTCAGGTAATCGACGACGCCGACGCAAAGACCATCTGCGCCGCCTCCACCTTGAGTCCCGAGTTCCGCGCCACCGGCAAGGTTGGCTCCAACAAGGAGGCCGCCGAGTTTGTTGGCAAGCTCATAGCCGAGCGTGCGCTCGAGAAGGGCGTTACCGCGGTACGTTTTGACCGCAGCGGCTTCTTGTACCATGGCCGCATCAAGGCCCTTGCGGACGGTGCCCGTGCAGCGGGCCTGAAGTTCTAGGAGGATCACATGCCACGTGAACAGCGTAATAACAAGCGCCAGCAGCAGGACTCCGAATTTCAGGAGCGCGTAGTCTATATCCACCGTGTGTCCAAGGTCGTCAAGGGCGGCCGTCGCATGAGCCTCGTGGCCCTCGTGGTCGTGGGCGATGGCAAGGGCACCGTTGGTATTGGCATGGGCAAGTCCACCGAAGTCCCCCTGGCCATCCAGAAGGGCGTCGATGACGCCAAGAAGAACCTCTTTAAGGTTCCCGTTACCGAGAGCGGCACCATTCCGCACGAGGTTGAGGGTCACTTTGGCGCCGGCCGCGTTCTTATTAAGCCGGCTATCGAAGGTACCGGTGTTATTGCAGGCGGCCCCGTTCGTCCTCTGTTCGAGCTCGCCGGCATCACCAACGTCCTGTCCAAGTCGCTTGGCACCAGCAATGCACTCAACAGCATCAAGGCCGCTGCAGAGGGTCTTAAGTCTCTCACCAGCCCCGAGGATGCAGCCGAGCGTCGTGGCATGACGGTTGCCGAGATGTTCGTTGGGAAGGAGAACTAGCGATGGCAGACAAGCTCAGGATCAAGCTCGTTCGCAGCTGCGGACCTGCTGTGAAGAAGGACCAGACGGCCACGTGCCGTGCGCTCGGTCTGCGCAAGATCAACGCCGTTGTGGAGCAGCCCGACAACCCGAGCATTCGTGGAATGATCTTCAAGGTGAAGCACCTTGTAGAAGTGGAAGAGATTTAGGAGTCACCAAACATGCAACTTAATGATCTTCGCCCTGCGGAGGGCTCCACAAAGTCGCGTAAGCGCATTGGTCGCGGCAACGCATCCGGTCATGGCACCACGGCCGGCCGCGGCACCAAGGGCCAGCTTTCGCGTTCCGGTGGCGGCAAGGGTGCCGGCTTCGAGGGCGGTCAGCAGCCGCTCGCCATGCGCCTGCCCAAGCTCCCCGGTTTCATTAACCATGGTCGTATTGAGTACGTGCCCGTAAACGTGTCTCGCCTCGACGCCATCTTTGCCGATGGCGACGTGGTGGATGCCGAGGCCCTGGTGGCCAAGGGCGTCATCAAGCACGACTACATCCCCGTAAAGGTTCTGGGCGACGGCGAGATTGCCAAGGCTCTTACCGTACGCGTGGATAAGGTTTCCGCAACTGCCCAGTCCAAGATTGAGGCGGCGGGAGGAAAGGTAGAGGCGTGCTAAAAGGAATCGCCAATGCCTTCCGAGTAAAGGAACTGCGCACAAAGATCCTCATTACCTTGGGGATCCTTGCGCTGTACCGCTTTGGTGCCTACCTGCCTGTTCCGGGAATCCCCTTTAGGGGCATGTACTCGGCTTACGAGTCCTCGGCAGCAAGCGTAGGCCCGCTCGCGATCCTTAACCTTTTCTCGGGCGGCGCCCTGTCTCGCGTTTCGGTGTTCGCACTGGGCATCATGCCCTACATCACTGCGCAGATTATCTTCCAGATGATGCAGGCCGTCATACCCAGTCTTCAAGCCCTTGCTCAGGAGGGTGAGTCTGGCCAAAAGAAGATTACGCAGTACACGAGGTACCTCACCATCGTGCTCTCGCTCATCAACGCCATTGGCTACCTCTTCCTCTTTAAGAGCAGCATGTACGGGCTTGACTTCTCAAACATCGGATTCCCCACCTGGATTGAGGACATCGTTATCGTAGCCACGCTCGTTACTGGTGCCATGATCATCATGTGGCTTGGCGAGGTCATTACCCAGCGCGGTATTGGCAACGGCATGTCGCTCATCATCTTTGTCAACATTATGGCGGGCCTGCCCACGGCACTCATTCAGTCTGTTATGGGCTCCGAGAACGGCATCCTCATCACGGCAATTACCGTTTTGGTAATCCTCATCATCATTCCCATAATCGTGTACATCGAGCGCGGGCAAAGGCGCATACCCATCCAGTACGCCAAGCGTGTCGTGGGTCGTCGCATCATGGGCGCCCAGGCCACCTACCTGCCCATCAAGGTCAATACGGCTGGCGTCGTGCCCATCATCTTTGCAAGCGCCATCCTGTACTTCCCCGCACAGATCGCTGTGTTCTTCCCCTCGGTACAGTGGATGCAAGACTTTGCCACTGGCATCTCGTCGGGTTGGGTCAACTGGATTCTTTCTGTAGTGCTCATCGTCTTCTTTGCGTACTTCTACACCTCCATGGTGTTCAATCCCGAGGAGACGGCCGATCAGCTGCGCAAGTCCGGCGGATTCATCCCCGGCGTGCGTCCTGGCAAGGCAACTGCAGAGTACATCCAAAACGTGCTCAATCACATCACGCTGCCGGGTGCCATCTTTATGGCCATCATTGCCGTGGTACCCTCCATCGTGTTTGCGTTTACCAACAACGGTCTTATTCAGTCGTTTGGCGGCACGTCGATCCTCATTATGGTGGGCGTGGCCATGGACACCATCTCGTCGCTTGAGTCTCAGCTCAAGATGCACAACTACGAGGGCTTCTTCAAGTAAGAAATCCTTATAGCATGACGGGGGACAGGTTAGTGACTCTTTACACAAGACGTCACCGACCTGTCCCCTTGCTGCGTTGGGGAGTATACTTGTATTAGGCTGGTGTTCACATTCATACGATGGGGGGACAAAATGAGGTTAAGCAAGCGAGTTGCGTCTGCAATCATGTCGGTAATGGTTGCCCTAACGCTAGTGCCAACGATGGCATATGCTGCGTCGGCCACCGGCGATTCTGTGGAGGGAATCGTGCTGGAGCCAGAGGCAAGCACATCGACCACGTGGCCAAGCAGTCTTAAGGCCGCTGGGATCAAGTTTGATCTAAAGAAGAACAAAGCGGTTACCATCAACATGTACGCTCGTGGCACAAAAGGCCTCAAGTACAACTCAACCGTAAGCAAGGTTTCCGTAAAGACCCTCAAGAGCGGTAAGAAGCAGGCGACCTTTAACGTAACTTGGAAGCTCAAGGGCATTACCACAAGCCAGTCAAAGGCCATTCTTAAGCAGTTCCACACTAAGCACACTGCCGACGAAGTGTTTGGCGAGTTCTACTATTTGCTGGTGGACTACAACACTGGCTTGAGCTTGGAGAATCCCTCAAACAAGTTCAAGGTTAAGGTTAGCACCGAAGTGCTCAAGGATGCCACGACCAAGACATACACCGACTCCGATAATTGCTGGTTCCGTACGCTAAAAGAGAAGACCACCAAGGTAACCGTTACCTACCCCGCAAAATACACCGGGTTGTGCATTGGCTTTGGCGGATCCAACTATGCTCGTGGCGAGACAAACAAGGCTGGTGCCAAATTCTGGGCCAAGGGCTCCAAGTACAGGTTCTATCAAACGAGCATGTACAAGAAGTTCAAGTCCGACTACCACTTTATGCGCAT
>JAUMWL010000227.1 GCA_030529665.1 Coriobacteriales bacterium | reverse complement strand
ATGTTCATAGGGAGAGAGAGGGAGCTCGCAACGCTCGAGCGCCTGTACCGCAGGCCAGGATTCCAGTTTCCCGCCGTCTATGGACGCCGTCGAGTGGGAAAGACGACCCTCATCAGCCGATTCGTCCGGGACAAGCCGACCGTGTACTTCACCGCGATCGAGGGGAACCTGCCTGCCAACCTCCGCCTGCTGAGCGCAGCCATTCGCGCCTTCGAGGTCCCCGATGCCGATCCCGGACTCGCGCCCGTGTACCGCGACCTCTACGAGGCGCTCGATGCTGTTTTTAGGATGGCAGCCTCACGGCATATCGTCTTCGTCATCGACGAGTATCCCTACCTCGCGAAGGCGGACCCGAGCGTGTCGTCCATGCTGCAGGGGCTCATCGACCGATACCGCGAAAGCTCCCAGCTCTACCTCATCCTGTGTGGCTCGTCGCTCTCCTTTATGAAGGAGCAGCTGCTCGACGACAAGAGCCCGCTCTACGGGCGAAGGACCGCGCAGATCGAGCTTGCGCCCTTCGACTTCTTCGACGCCCTCGGGTTCTTCCCCGGCGCGTCTGCGACCGACGCGCTGCAGTACTACGCGATGGCGGGAGGGGTCCCCCTCTACCTCAAGCAGTTCGACCCAGCCCTTCCCCTCGAGGAGAACGTATGCGAGGTGTTCCTCCAGCCGGAGTCGCTGCTCTACGACGAGCCGACCAACCTCGTCAAGCAGGAGGTGCAGAAGGCCGCCCCGTTCAACGCGGTCATCCAGGCCATCGCGGAGGGCCGCTCGCAGAACAACGAGATCGCGACGGCGGTCGGCATCCAGACCTCCGAGCTCACGTACTACCTCAAGGGGCTGCGCAGCATCGGCCTCGTGGACAAGGAGATGCCCGTTGTCGCGGGGAGTAGGCGGGCGGTCTACCGGCTTTCGGACAGCCTCTTCCGCTTTTGGTATCGCTTCGTGCTTCCCAACCGCACGGCCATCGAGCGCGGCATGCAGCGGCGCGTTCTTCGAAGCGTCCAGATGGGACTGCCTACGTTCTGCGGGCCGGTGTTCGAGGACGTCTGCGCCCAGTGGCTCTGGAGGCAAAACGCGGACGGGTCCCTGCCCGTCGAGTTCGGCGACCTCGGGCGTTGGTGGGGCAACGACCCCCAGCTGCGCGAGGAGGCCGAGATCGACCTCGTCGGCGTCGACGACGACCGAACCGTGCTCGTCGGCGAGTGCAAGTGGAGAAACGAGGACCTCGACAGGGACGTCACCGAGACGCTCGAGCATCGTAGCGCCCTCGTGCATGCCCGGGCAGACTCGTGGCTGTACGCTTTCTCGAAGTCAGGCTTCACACAGGGCGCCGTCGAGGCGGCTGCGTCCCATGGACGCATGCGGCTCGTCTCGTTCGACGAAATGTGCGAAATGCGCATGTAGCAGCATTACCGGGAATAGCACTTTGTTGGACGGGCCCTTTCTTGCATCCGCTCTCGTAATCATTGTCTGCCGTATTGCTCCAGGAAGTCGCACGTGGGCATGCTCATGAATGACGTGGGAGCAACGGCTAGAGGGGTCGGGCATTGACGCGCTCCTCAGGAGGGGTGTGCCGAGCGATGTCGTCGAGGTAGAGCGCGTGCGGCTATCATCTGCGCTTCGTGGCGGCCTCGTAACCGTTCGCCCCCCACTTGTCACGGGCGCAGCGCCCTGTTCCTTTATGTGTGCAGCGAGGCTTTACTCGCATATTAGCGTTGTGAGCGCCGCCAGATCCTCGTCCCCGCGCTCCGAGATCACGGTGACTTCGGCAGGGTCTAGCGTCTGAATGGCCGTGACCAGCACGCGGCGGGTCTGCTCGGCTGTGAGCGCCTGCTCGAAGTAGACCTGGCCGGTCTCGCAGTTGAGCGACTTGGCTCCGTTGTAGCACACGAGCACGCCGCCATGGTGCGCGAGGTCGAGGTCGGCCGCGTAGGTGGAGAGGCCCGTGGCCGTGCGGCCGGAGGCGAGCACCAGCACCACGCCCTTCTCCTGGCACTTGAGCAGCGCCTCGCGTGTGCGTGGGGTGATGACATTGTCGTCGTTGGTGAGCGTGCCGTCGATGTCGAGCAGTATAGCCTTGATGTCGTGTGCCATGGGAGCCTCCCTCTTCTGTCCTTGCAACTGAGGCAAGGATACCAAGCACGTGCAGGCGCTGAATTACGCCTGTCGCTTTCGTGATAGCGCCTGTCGTTACGAGGAAAGGCCTGGCTCCTCTTGCCTGCGAGAATGAAGTTGGATTTGTTTGTCTATTGGAGGGGGAATGGCCATGAGGATCGAGCACGTGGCGCTGTGGGTGTGTGACTTGGAGCGCGCGAAGACGTGGTGGGAGACTTACTTCGGTGCGACGGCGGGAGACGAGTACGTGAATGCGGCCGGCTTCCACTCGTACTTCCTCACGCTCCCTGATGGTGGCGCGCGGCTGGAGCTTATGTGGGACGGCACGCAGCTGCCCAACGAGGACGATCGACCCCACGATGGCTATGGGCATGTTGCTGTGTCTGTAGGATCGAAAGAAGCGGTGGACGCGCTGACGGCACGCCTGGTCGACGACGGCTACCGCTGTGTGAGCGGTCCGCGCACCACTGGGGACGGTTACTACGAGAGCTGCGTGCTTGACGCCGAGGGCAACCGCGTAGAGGTCACGATATAGAAGTCATCGCTATCATTGGTGGTGACAGGAAGCCATCCGGGCTTCTTCTTAAAGGATTCGTGCGAGGGATGGAAGACGTGGCACGCGACGATGGGATGACTCCCGGGCAAAGGTTTCGCGCCTGGGTGCTCGGCCAACGTATAGAAGGGCATCGGGTCTTCGCGCGCGACGCTATGCGCCTGTGCGTGGAGGGCGCCTCGAGCAAGGGTGAGGTCAACTTCTATGACATGGCCGCCGGCTCGTCGATGGCGTGGTCGTCCCCGTCGACAACGGGCAGGCGCATTGCGCCGAGGCCGAGGCCCGACAGTTTGAGGTCTTGGAAATCGCGGTAGATCATGGCAGGTCCCCTCTCTTCGCTGGCGTCCCTCACGCCAGACATGTTCTGCCCCGTCATGCTTGGCCAGTCGCCCGGATACCAATGCCGATTGTTTGCGAAGTGATATGCATTCAGGGTATGGGTTCGCCAGAGGGGGCGTTGACACATCCGGAGGGTGTGCCAACACCCCCTGGCACACGATCAGCGGTCCGTGGGTTTGCTCTCAGCGGACGTTACCCGCTCCATGTATTCGCAAAAGTGCGGAATCGCGTACGAGACGAGCCCCCTGCCGGCAGCCTCAATTACGTTTGCGCCGACGATTCGCTCGCACATGCCGGTCGAGGCCGTTTGGCGCACCATCTCCCGCCCCGTAACTCAGCGTGACCCGCGCCAGCTCAACGAGGAGGACGGTCTTCCCGTAGCCGCGCTGCCCGGAGACGAGCATCAGCCTTGATGGGGCGCCCGCGCCGTTTTCTAGCCCCTCGGCGAAGTCCGTAACAACGTTTTCCCTTCCGATGAGGATGGGCGGCATCTTGCCAGCGGTGGGCTTGAATGGGTTTGGCATGGCAATTCCTCCTCTGGCTATGGCAGCAACCACAAGACAGGAGAAGAACATGGCATTCAAAAAACTCGCAATC
>JAUMWL010000078.1 GCA_030529665.1 Coriobacteriales bacterium | reverse complement strand
CTTTGCGAGCTGTGTGGGTGGCGTACCCGGAAGCGTGCTGTGATTGCGAGCAGTGTGGCCAATCCACCCACACAGCTCACGATTACAGCACACATCGCCGGAAAAGACCCACACAGCTCCAAAAGTCAGCACGCAAGACCGAGGGGCACCCACACAGCTCGCGATTACAGCACGCATGGCCCCGCGTCACCCACACTGCTCGCAAACACAGCACGCTCGCGACACAAGCCCCGTCCCCGCTGTCACTTTCGCGGAACGAGAAGCTCGTAGAAGACCTCTCCCAGGCCATCCACCACGGCATGTCGCCCGCAGCCCAGCACGTGTCGCACCTCATTACGCTTTGTGAGCACGCGATACTCAACGTAGGCCTTCTTGCCCGCATTGCCAGACCTCAACTGCGTGTCCAGCTCCACGCGCACGCGTTCCACGTCGTCGGGATGCACGACGCTGGCAAACGCGCCATCCGTAAGCATCATCAGCTCCGCATGGTCGCTACATTCAAAGAGGTCCAGGGCGTCGGCGTTGGCAAACAGTATCTCCCAGTCGCCAGACAGCCTGCAAACCACAACGGCGCCGGGAACGTTTGCGGCTATCTCGCGCGGCGTAAATCCCAGCTGCATGCGATACTGCCGCTCCATATCGGACGAGTAAGCCATGTAGCTCGACTTTCCCATAAGCTTAACGGCATAGAGGGCCTTGTCTGCCTTGCGGTAGGCGCTCATGAGGTCATCCGTTTGGTCGGGATAGGACACATATCCCACCGACATCGACAGGGAGTAGCTCTGACCTGCCAGCGTACACGAGAGCCTGCGCGCCAGCAGATGCTTAATCATCTGCTCGGCCCGTTGGGGTCCGCATCCATACAAGAGCACCAAAAACTCGTCGCCACCGTTTCGTCCCACGATTGCATCTGACGGGAACGACTCCCTCACAACGCGTGCCAGCGTGCGCAGCGCCTCGTCCCCCACGTCGTGGCCATGAACGTCATTGACGGACTTAAAGTCGTCTATGTCCATAAGAGCCAGCACGTAGGGTTCGTTGGGGCTTTGCGCCATACACTCATTTATGGCCAAGTCGATGCCGCGACGGTTAAGAAGCCCCGTAAGAGCGTCATGATAACTGGCTTGCTTGAGCTCCCCCACAAGGCGGTGGTTCACCATGCGGGCCGCCACAAACGACGCCACCGACCCCATGAGGCGAATCACATCCAGGTCGTCGTCAAGCTCGTAGTTGTCCACCACAAGGTAGCCCAGGGACACGCCATCGCTCCTCACGGGCACCACCATCATGTGCGTGACGCCTCGCGCCTGCAGCTGCTCAAGAACGGCCTTGTCAACGCCCTCCGAGTTGCTTACATCCGCGACGATTATAAGAGGCTGCCTTGCAGTCAGCTCTTCCCATGCAACGAACTCCTCGTTCCTCATGCCCTGCATAACGCCAATCAGCGGTTCCACGCCTTCGGCGCACCACTCAAAGGCAACGCCTGATACGACCTCTCCCCTCTCGATAAGAGAAACGCGCCTGGCATGCGCAATGCGGCTTAGCGCCGCAAGCAGCAGGTTCATGGCGGCGTCGTAGCTCGTCTCGCCGCTAAAGGTGTCGGCAATGTCAATGATAAGGTCGGCGGTGTCGAGGCTCACGGTTAGCTCTTCTCGCTCGCGCTGCTCCGTGTCTACCACAGAGAACGCGTACACGCAGTAGCCCTCGATCGAGCAGGGGGCTATGTTGAAGCTCAGCCAATGGCCAACCTCGGGGCTATACGTAACGTCGTGGACCGTCTCGCCCAAGACGGAGGCCTGGTAGCAATAGGGGAGCCACTTTTCGCTCGCGTTCTGGACGGTCTCCAAGAAGGAATGTCCCACCAGCTCCTCCTCCTTGGCACCAAGGCCTTCCAGATAGATCTTGTTCGCATAGGCAAACACGGAGTCAACGACTCGCTCGCGTGCATCGTCAAGAATCACGCGAAAGATGGCGTAGGCCACGGGAACGTCGCCAAATGCCCCCAAGGCAGACCCAAGCAGCGTGGGGACGGACGCAATGGCAAAGGCATCGGCGTTTGCCGATGTGGCCAGATGCCTCACGTAGAACTGATAGCCACTGCCTCGCTCGAGGCTCCCCGCCACCCGCTCCCACGCCTTGCTGCTGACGGAGCGAAAAGCAGCGTTGGGAAATTCCGGATCGAGCCGACTCGAGTCAAGGGCAGTGGCCAGCAGCCGCTTTTGGTCGTCAGCGACCAGCCCCATCTTGCGCAAGAAGGAGCAATAGGCGTCGTTGGCCCTCAGGATGCGCCACTTGCCGTCGCGCATCTCAACCACGCCCATGGAGCGCTCCGCCATGGCGGGATTGCCAATCTCTCCATCCGTCGTAATCTCGCAAAGGTCGTCGAGGCTCACGCGCCCAATGGCGTCCCAGTATGCAGCCTCTTCGTGACGCTCGCGAGGAGCCCTGCCCGTTGCCTCCAAGATCTTCTCGATGGGGCGAGGCCTAGAAAACAGATAGCCTTGCAGCATGTTGCAACCAACGCTTTGCAAAAACGACGCCTGACCGTCGGTCTCCACCCCCTCGGCCAGCGTGTCGAGGCCCATCTTGCTCACTCCCTGCAAGATGCTGGAGACGACCACCTGCGTGCGCTTGCCATGGTTTCCCTCGAGCCCGTGCACAAATCCCATGTCCAGCTTTACGAGGTCAAAGTCGAACTCCTGCAACGTATTGAGGGATGAGTAGCCACTGCCAAAGTCATCCATCCACACGGCAAAGCCGGCCGCGCGCAAGGACCGCACTTGCCTGCCAAAGAGCTCCGGCCTAGACGATGCGGCCGACTCGGTAAACTCCACGGCCAAGAGCTTGTGGTCGATGCCTCGCTCATCCGTCCTTCGCGACATCTCGGCGGCGATGTCAATCTGCACGAGGTCACACACCGAGAAGTTAACCGAGACAGGCACGACGGGAACGCCTAGGCTCTGCTTGGTGCAGAGGTCGTTGAGCACGCAGTCCACCATGTGCAGGTCCAGCTTGTACGAGATCGCCGCCTCTTCGAGGGCGGGGATAAACTGCGCGGGCGTCAGAAGCCCGTAGGTTGGGTCCATCCAGCGCGCAAGCGCCTCTTCGCCGCAGATGTCGTTGGTGGCCGTGCGCGCAATTGCCTGATAGTAGGGCCTGATCCACCCTTCGGCGATCGCCTGGTCAAGACTTTCGAGGACGTGAATGCGAATCTGCTCTTCTGTTCTCATCTCGTCGGTAAACCACGTGTAGTGGGACAGCCACACCTTGCGGTCCATGTCGCAGGCAATCTTTGCCCGATCGAAGCCCACCTTGGCAATGTCGTCGCCTGGAGCGCATGCATACAGGCCCGCGCGCACGGGCGGCCTCATGCCCAGACGCGCGCGGTCGTATTCTGCGAGCAGCTTTTGCACGATGCCCTCTACCGTGGTTGACTCTCCAATGGCATAAAAGTGGTCCCCGTCAAAGTGCGAGCACGCCTCCCTGCCAAAGGCCTCGCTCAACAGCCCGGCAAAGACGCGCAGGGTCTCGTCCCCCCGCTTCCGGCCAAAACGATCGTTGTAATTCTTGAATCCCGTAAGGTCGAAGGCCACCGCCACCGTCCTGAGGTGTTGCGACTCATAGACGTGGGACCTTACGCTCGCGAGCTGGTAAAAACGGTCCATGGTGGGAAGGCCCGTAAGCCAGTCGACCGTCCTAAAGCGCATGAGCTCAACAACAAACGCATTGCAGACGGCACGATGGGAGCCCTCCTGCAAGATGCACGTACCGTGTACGGCAACGTTGATGATGCGCCGTTGCCTTGTGATCACGCGCAGGTAGGTATAGGACACCTGGCCGGGCATGCGCAAAAGGCGTTGCATGAACTCGTCAACAATGGAGAGGTCCTCCTCGCAAACGATCTCGCGAAAGCTGCCCTTGTAATGACCTAGGAGCTCTTCTTTGGACTCGCAGCCAAGAAGGGCGGCCACATGGCGATTCATGCGGATGATCTCCATATTGCCATCCGCAAAGAAGGCCATGGCGCCACCTGGGGCCATGTCCAGACTGAGCGCGCGGTGCTCAACAAAGTCACGGGTAGATTTGTCGTCCATCTAGTTCACCCACACATGCTCGTTTTGCATAATTCCAATCTACTATACTACGTGACAGCACCCTATTATCATGAGGAGAAGATTATGGCAAATCAGTCTATTATGGAATCACGCACCGCCATAAGCCTAATGCTAAAGGAGGCGTTGAACCAAAGCGACGTGCGCTCAAAGGAGGAACGGGTTGCCCACGGTGCGTCACTGCGCGGAGACGTCCCGCTGTCCGTGCATGCTACGTGGACCGTGCCAGAAAATCGCCCCGACCCCGTGGAGCTGTTGCGCGAGCAGAACCAGACGCGCGTGCAAAAACTGGTCCCCCTCAGGCATGAGCGCATGAGCGCATCGGCCTTTACGTTCTACCGCGGCGCGGCGCTTATTATGGCATCGGACCTATCCCACACGCCGACATCGGGAATCGAGGTCCAAGCGTGCGGAGATGCGCACATCTCCAACTTTGGGTTGTTCTCCTCTCCCGAGAGGCGCACCGTCTTTGACATCAACGACTTTGACGAGACCTCGCGAGGCCCATGGGAGTGGGACGTAAAGCGCCTTGCAACCAGCGTGGAGATCTGCGGACGCGACATAGAGCTCTCAAAGAAGGAGCGCAAACGTGCCGTGTTGGCAAGCGTACGGGGATATCGCGAGGGCATGGCCAAGTTTGCCAGCATGGGGCATCTGGACATGTGGTATGCACACTCCGACATAGACGAGCTCGCACAGCACCTCTCGGGAAAGCTGAGCAAACGTCAGCAGAAGGTGGCAAAGAAGGTGCTCGCAAAGGCAAAGAACAAGAACAGCGCACGGGCCGTGCAAAAGCTCACGGAGGTGGTGGACGGGCAGCTGCGCATAATTAGCGACCCGCCGCTCATCGTGCCGTTTAGGGACCTTGCGCAGACAGCCGGTGCCGGCGACCTCGTAAGTCGCGTGGACATGGAGCAGCTGGTAAGGCTCGTATTGGCAAACTACTGCAAGACGCTGCCCGACTCCATCCGTCACGTGGTCGAGCAGTACCGAGGCGTCGACATAGCCCACAAGGTGGTAGGCGTAGGCAGCGTGGGGACCAGGGCCCTCATTGTGGTGATGGAAGGCGCAGACAAGGGCGACCCGCTGGTGCTGCAGATCAAGGAGGCCCAGGAGTCGGTCCTTGAGCGCTTTTGCGGCAAGAGCCCCTTTGAGCAGCACGGCGAGCGCGTGGTAAAGGGCCAGCAGGCCTTGCAGACTTCGGGAGACCTGCTCTTGGGATGGTGTAGACTCCCAGGCCAGGATGGCACGTTTAAGGATTACTACGTGCGTCAGCTTTGGAACGGCAAGGGCTCGTTTGATCTGGCGGCGTTTGATGCCACGCGCCTGGAGAAGCTGGCCACGGCCTGTGGCTGGGCTCTGGCTCATGCCCATGCCCGCACGGGGGACCGCTTTACGATTGCGGGATACCTTGGTGACGACGACGCGTTTGACCGCGCCATCCTAAAGTTCGCTCGCGCCTACGCCAAGCAGAACGAGACCGACTACCAGCGCTTTCTCCAAGCGCTCGAGTCGGGCGAGCTGCCAACCAACGCGTCGTAGGTGCGTCCCCCGTCCGACTAGCCACGCCACTCAAACAAGGCGCCATGTCCGCCAAGAATCTGCCAGGTGCCCTCCCCCAACTGGTCCAACATGGCCGTGCGCTCCGTACGCGCGAGGGCGGGGTCCACGTCCACAGACGTCGTGAGATATGGTGCCAACGTGTTGAACCGCATCTGCGGCTTGGTCTGGTTGCGCACGTTTACAAATATGTCTCCGCTCACGCACAGCCGGTGCCGACGCTCAATGAGGACGATCTCGCCACGCACATGGCCGCCCTTGCCTTCCCAGACCTCAAAGCTAAGCGGCGCCACGTCAAGCGTGTCGATGAGTCGCAACGGCTCGTCCTGCTCACCCATGGGGCTCATCTCACCCAAGCAGTGGATACTCTCCGCGTCCGGCACCTCGTAGCCGCAGAGCACCCTGCCAATGCGGTTGTACGGAAACGACGCGGGGTTCTGCTCGCGCCAGTTTACGATGCCCATGGACTCAAAGGCAAAGTTGTCTATGACGCGCCCCGATGCAAAGACCTCGTCAAACGGCTCGAGAAGCCCCACGTGGTCGAAGTCGGCATGCGTTATGACGAGCTTCTTTGAAAGCGAGTCCCAGCAAGGATACAGGCTCCTCAGCACCTCCTCAAGCTCGCCCGCATAGCGACGATAGCCGGAGTCGATGCACAGCAGGCAGTTGTCGCATTCAAGGACCCATGTGTCGGCGCCAATGGGCGGCTCTATGCAGTGTCCCGCAAGCCCGCCCGCCGTGGTAAAGGCCGTCACGCGACACGCGCGCACAAAGGCGTTGCCGCTGTATGTGGCCATGGTCTCGCCAATCTGGTTGATGTAGTCAAAGGGCTTGTGTGGGTCGGCCCCCTCCCTCATAAGGTTCTGCATTATGCGGTTGGAGTTTATGAGAATCTCTTCCTCACCCGTAGGACCTAGGCCCATGCGTCGGGCGAGGCCATGCGCAAACGACAGGTTGAAGTGATTGTTGTCCAACATGTTGGGCTGCTCGCCCCTTGGCACCACCGTGGCCGGGCAGATCCTTTGGATGCCCTCCATAAGGTCGGCCAGCTGGTTTGGTCGGTCCACATAGACCGCAATGCGCATTATGCCATCGCTGGTGCCGTCGGTGCGCACGTCCACGTAGGTTATGTTTACCTCGTTCTGCTCCGCGACTGCCAGCACGGGCTCCAAGGCACAGGGGTCGTCCTCCAGCCCAAGCTCAATAAGGTGGACCTCCCCCACCTCGCGCTGCCCGGGAAAGAACCTCCATGCCCGCAGCTCCTCCTCGGCGGCGTCAAGCGCGGCAACAGTTCCGTTTACGTCCAGGAACAGGGCATGCGCGTCCACCACCCGGTTATAGCTCAATCGAAGCACCGAGACGTCGTGCGCGGCCAGCACCCGCATGACCTCGCGCAGCGTGCCCGCCTTGTCGGGCAAGACGAGTGCAAGCGACTTCTCCATGTAACCTCCCGTATTAGTCTGGGACAGCGGGGACAAACGTCCCCGTCCCCCGTGTCCGCCCCCGTTGTCACTGATATTCCACGCACATCATGGTGAGGTCGTCAAACTGCTCCGCCTCCTGCACGAACTCGTCCACGGCGTCGTGCATGGTCTCCAGAATCTGTTGCGGCGTGCCGTTCGGATTGCGGTTGAGCGCCTCCACGATACGGTCGAACCCAAACAGCTCGCCCTGCTCGTTATTGGCCTCGGCGAGGCCGTCGGTATAGAGAAAGATCTTGTCGCCAGGCTCAAGCTGCAGCTCGTACTCCATATAGGGGAAGCCCTCCATAATGCCAACAATAAGCCCATGCTTGTCCTTTAGCAGCTCGAAGGCCTTGTTGCCCTGCTTTATAACCGGGTATTCGTGTCCCGCGTTTGCCGCCACGAGCCTTCCCGTGGTCAGGTCCAGGATTCCCAGCCAAACAGTAACAAACGTGTTTGTCTCGTTGGTCATAAAGATCGTCTGGTTGGCCTCCTCCAAAATCTGGGCGGGCGAGACGCCCAGCATGGCCGCGTTCTTGAGGATGTTCTTTGACACCATCATAAACAGCGCCGCCGGTATGCCCTTGCCGCTCACGTCGGCAATGAGCAGGCACAGATGGGTATTGTCAACCATAAAGAAGTCATAGAAGTCGCCTCCCACCCCTTTGGCGGGCTCCATGGTGGCATAGATGTCCACGTCGAATCTGCCAGAGAAGGCCAAAAAGTCCCTTGGCAACGCGCTCTCTTGGATTCGCCGTGCCATGGAGAGCTCGTTCTCCACCCGCTCCTTCTCGGCTTCCATCCTCTCCTTCTCGGCCTCTTCGCGATGCCGCTCTTCGAGCACTTGCATCTTGTGGCGGACGTACCTCTTTACGCTTGCCCACAGCGCAAGGCCTAGCGCAAGTGTGACGAGCATATAGAACCACGGTTGTTCGTAGAGCGCCTTCTCCTTTATGATCTTTGCAGAGACGGTCTTTGCCTTCTTGTGCATGGTGTCCTCGAGCTTCATCACAAAGCTATACTCTCCCCCACGCAGGTTGGTGTAATCAACCGGATTCAGCTCGCTGCTGGCCAGCGTCACGTTTGACTGGTCAAAGCCCTCCAGCCAATATGACACCGGGGGATTGACCAGCGAGTAGTTGAGCACGAACCCGTAGATGGTGAGCTTGCGCGCGTAGGCGGGTATGTCAAACACGCCGTCCTTGTTTGGATACGTGCGCACGCCATCAACATCCACATAGGGAATGGTCGCCTTTATGCTGCGAGCCTCCTGATAAGAGGCGTTGATGTTTACCTTGGCCACCTTGGTGGACCCGGCAATATAGAGGTCGCCGTCATCCGTTAGCTCGCTGTACGAATTTGCCGTGGCTATGCAGGGCAGTCCGTCGGCGATTCCGTAATGCAGGGTAGACACCTCTTTGCCCGCCAACATGTCTTCCGTGAGCGCCACATAGATGCCGTCGCTGCTGAGCACCCACATCTCGCCCTTGTTGTTCTGGTACAGGTCAAAGTTGTTGGAGTAGGGGAATCCGTCAACAAGATGCACCTGGTAGTCGGAGTCCAAATAGCCAATTGAGTTTCCCGTAACAAACCAGAAGACGTCGAGCTCGGCGTCGCGCTTTATGCGCATGACGGCCTCGGACCGCATGCCCTCCTTCTTGCCAATGTGCCGCGCGCCATCCTCGCCGATTACATAGATGCCTCCGCCGTCCGTGCCGCACAAGATGTCTCCGCCAAACCCCTCGGCGACCGAGAGGATCTCTGTGTTGGTAACGCCATCGTCCTCGTCGTAGAGCGCGACCACGCGGTCGTCCTCAATAACGTTTACGCCACCTGTGGCCGCGACCACAATGGAGCCGTCCTCGCGTTCGCAGATTGCGCGCACATAGTCGCTCACCATGCCATCATCCATGGAGAACGACGTCAGCTCCCCGTTTTCCAGGCGCAAAAGACCGTACTTGCGCCACGTGGCGATCCACAACCGGCCCTTGCTGTCCTTGGCAATGGAACGAATGCGCACCCCGTCCAAGAGTTCGAGCAGATCGGTTGCACCCATGTCCTTTCCCGATGCGGTCACTGCCCGCCAAAGGGGAATGGACGAGACGACCCCCTGTGCGTCCACGGCCTTCATGCCTGTGTCGGTTGCGATCAGCAACGTACCGTCGTACAGACAGGTGGAGTTGACCACCTCCTCGGACAGGCCGTTGCGAGCAAAGACGTCCACAAAGCGGCAGGGGGTGATCTTCATCACGCCTTGGCGCGTGGAGG
Source organism: Coriobacteriales bacterium (assembly GCA_030529665.1). Taxonomy (GTDB): domain Bacteria; phylum Actinomycetota; class Coriobacteriia; order Coriobacteriales; family Atopobiaceae; genus RUG440. The sequence continues at coordinate 3,854 of JAUMWL010000078.1, read as the reverse complement.
TAAACCAGAGGTTGCCCGAAAAGTCCGCAATCACGTTTCCCACGGAGTTTGTCATGGGCAGCTCGTCTAGCACCTTGACGCCATCGTCGCCCAAGACCCCAAGGCCGTCTCGAGTGCAAAGCCATATCTTGTCGTCGACGTACTTGAACTGCATGACCTGGGTAAGCGGAGAGATGTCGATGTCCTTCATGGTGTCCACGCCGTCTTCTATCCGGCCATAACGCACCTTGGAGTCAACTGTCTCCAGATACACCTCGCCCGGGGCGTTGGGATCGGGAAAGACGCTGCTCGCCCCCTCCCCCGGAAAGCTCTTGCGACCCAAGTAGAAGTCAATCGCCTCGTTCCTCAGAATGAAGAGGTCGCCATCAATGGTGAGCCCATAGAGGCGCTTGTCGGACCCCAAGCTCAGCTCGGCAATATAGGCCTCGGCTATGCGGAAGTCCTTGATCGTGCGAATCGTAAAGTCCTCGTCCAAGATGGCTAGGCCTCGCGCGGTGGCCACGTAGATGTCGCCGTTGTCGTCTTCCACAATCCCCTTTATGGACGCCGAGGGCATTCCGTCCTCCTCGGCCCATCGTCTAAAGGAGCCCTGCTCCATAAGAAACAGCCCGTCGTCGCCGGTGCCCACCCAGAGCCTGTCCTTGCTGTCCACCAAGAGGGTCCTAACGCTCGCGATGCCGTCTGACGCGCCCATGGGCACAAAGTCGTTGCCATCGTAGCGAATGAGGCCGCTGTAGCTGCCTATCCAAATAAAGCCGTCCGCGGTCTGCACGATGTCGTTTGCCTCCGACGTGGGCAGGCCGTTCTTGTTGTCATACAGCACGGCAAGATAGCCCTCGCTGCTGGAGGTTGGGTCCACCACGGCAGTCGCGCTGGACTGGGGGGAGGCGACCGCAATCCGGGGAATGCATGTCTCCACGGCAAACAGGCCAAGCATGGATACGAGGACGCAGGGTATAAGGATAAGCGCCTCACTCCAACGCAAGGCCCTCTGCCGCTCGCGATCCATCTCTTTCATCTGCCCACCTCACCCATCTGCTCGCCGGCCGCGGTGTTCCTTGTTTGTAATAATACCAGTGTCGTTCATGTTTGCGGCCATCACCCCCAGCATGCAAGCCAGCTTGCGCCCGGGGGCGTGCTGTATTTGCGAGCTGTGTGGGTGGACGACCCACACTGGTCGAAAAGACAGCACGCATCGCCCCGCGCAATCCACACAGCTCATAATCACAGCACACGCGCCACAAACCCACGACCGGCAAATCGGTACACTGCACTTAACGGGTTGCTAGCGAGGCAGCCAGCCGCGCGGCAAACGCCCTCATGAACCCATAACTTAACCTCACGTTATTTTCTCTATGGTATACACTTGTAAGACGAACACCCTGCAAGCCTGGGAAGGGAATGCGTCATGCATGAGGGGCTTATCTACACAAACGACAAGTGCATTGGCTGCAACAAGTGCGTTCGCATCTGCAGCTCGTTTGGTGCGACCGTGTCCAAGAGCGGACCGAGCAAATCTACGATCCTCATCAACGCGGAACGTTGCATCGTGTGTGGCGCATGCGTGGACGTGTGCACGCACGGCGCACGGGAATACCTGGACGACACGGATAAGTTCCTTGCAAGCCTGAGTGCGGGAGAAGAGATAAGCGTGCTGGTCGCGCCGTCGTTTGAGGCAAAGTACCCCCAAAGCTCTCATCGTGTGTTTGCCGCACTCCAGCGCATGGGCGTGCGTCGCATCATCCCCGTCTCTTTGGGCGCCGACATCTGCACGTGGGCATACCTCAAGCACCTTGAGGAGCATTCTCACGAATCGCTTATCTCCACATCATGCCCTGCGGTCGTCTCGTATGTGGAGCACTGGGCACCCTCCCTGATCAATCGGCTCATGCCCGTAAAGAGCCCCCTCATGTGTCTGGCAACCTATTGCCGCGAGCAACTGGGGCTTACGGAGCGCTTTGCGTTTTTGGGGCCCTGCATTGCAAAGTCACTCGAGGTCAGTCGCTATCCGGAACTCGTCCAGTACAACATTACGTTTCCCAAGCTCATGGCACGTTTGCAGGACTCGCTCACAGATGACCAGAGCGACTTTGACAAGTTTGAGTATGGCCTTGGGTCGTATTATCCGGCACCGGGAGGGCTTGCCGACAACGTGCGGTGGCTGTTGGGAGACGACACGCCCGTAAGGATCGTCTCTGGCAAACGTTATTTGTACGAGCACTTTGAGGGTAGCGGGCAAGCGTTCCACACGCCCGATTTGCCCTATGCGCTCGTTGACGCGCTCAACTGTCAGGAGGGCTGCATAGAGGGCACTGCTCGCGAGCGGAGCGATGACGAGGACGCCGGGCTGGTGCACATCCATAGGCTCCGCGCCGGAAGCAAGGGCACGCGGAAGGACTCGCCATGGAATCCACGTCTGGCTCCGAGCGAGCGACTCGAGCGGCTCAACAGGCAGTTTTGCCGCCTTGATCCTGCGCACTATATGGCCACCTTTGTGGACCAGAGCGAGCACTGCACGGTGGATTTGCCGACCAAAAAGGAGGCCGAGCGCATCTACCGGTCGCTCCACAAGCTCGACGAGGACTCGCGCCGCATTGACTGCTCGGCATGTGGCTACGACAGCTGCCACGAGATGATGATCGCCATCCACAACGGCTTTAACAGTCGCTACAACTGCGTGTACTTTGAGAAGGAAGAGGCGCTGCTGCTTACGCAACTCTCCTTTGCCGATCAGCTCACCGGCGTTATGAATCGCAACGCGCTGGAGCGGGCCCAGAGCGAGTTGTTTGGCACCGGGCACTCCCTTGGCCTCGTGGTGGCAGACGTCAACGGCCTCAAGCGCGCAAACGACACCAGAGGGCATGCAGAAGGAGACAAGCTCATCATCTCCACGGCAAAGGCATTGGCAAACAGGTTTGGCCGCGAGCGGGTGTTTCGCACGGGCGGCGACGAGTTTCTTGTAATCATGCAAGACTATGCGTTTGACGAAATAGAGCAGGGCGTAGCCGAGGTAAGAGAGCACTTGCGATCGATTGACGTCAGCATCTCGCTGGGCATGGTGTACCGCGACAGCTACAACAGGGACTTTGACGTGCTCGTACGCCTGGCCGACGCACGCATGTACGAGGATAAGGCCGCGTACTACGAAGAGCACGGCAAGCGCTAAGCGACGGAGGGCGAGTAGCGGGTTGGGGCCTTGATGAAATCATGGATGGGCATGCGCACCACCCCTTATAGCCGGGAGCACGGATGGCTGGAGGTTCTCTGATGTCCGTCCCAACCTTGAGTGGGCGCGAGCTTAACGGTGAGGCCAAGGTATTCGGGAAGCAAGCAACAGCCTAGAGTTTTGCAAGGTCACGTACGTACTTCATGTCCATGAGGTAGAGGTTGAGTCTTTTCAAACATCCTCCCAGAAAAACATGGGCCGCATCAGCGTGCGGCCCATTAAACCACTCCCACTTGACGGTAGGGACCACCTCTTTTTGGAACGACGGCGTCGCAACCAAGCGAATCTCTTCGCGCCTTAAGTATACAACAGCCAGCCGATAGCACATCCAAAAGTCACTCGCAATCCAAGTTTCCTTGTTTCCTTGTTTCGGGGGCGGGGAGCATGGATGAAGAAGTTGCCATTCGTGGCGCAGCCGGTGGTGCGGGAGGCGGATGCGGGGCGATGCGTGCTGTGATTGCGATTAGTGCGGGTCGACCTGCCCCGAGCGTGCTGCCTTTTGGGGCTGTGTGGCCCCCGCGTCCGAAGGTGTGCTGTCTTTTGGAGCTGTGTGGCCCGTCCACCCACACTGCTCGCAATCACAGCACGCTCGGGGCAGGTCGACCCACACTGCTCGCAATCACAGCAC
>JAUMWL010000226.1 GCA_030529665.1 Coriobacteriales bacterium | reverse complement strand
GGTCGTTGCCGAGGGTCTCGGCGTAGTTCTTATCGGCGTACCAGCGGGAACGCCATTGCTCGGTGGTGCCCAGACGGAAGCCAGTGGGGTGTACCTTCTGTCCCATTCCCCTTACGCCTCCTTCCTGGGTGCGACGACAACGGTGATGTGGCTGGTGCGCTTGTTGATGCGCGATGCGGAGCCCTTTGCACGAGGACGGAAACGCTTGAGGGTGGGACCCTCGTCCACGTATGCGGCGGCTACCACGAGGTCGGCGCCACGCATGCCAGCGTTGTTCTCGGCGTTGGCAACGGCCGAGTTGAGCACCTTGGCCACGGGCACGGCGGCGGCGCGGTTGTTGAACTGCAGCAGCTCGAGTGCCTTCTCGACCGACTTGTTACGAATCTGGTCCACCACGAGGCGGGCCTTGCGAGGAGCGACGCGCACGTACTTGGCGGTGGCGCGCACCTCATTTGCATTGGTGTTCTGTGCCATTTACCTTCTACCCCCTATTTAACCTTATGTCCGCGGAACGTACGCGTGGGGGCGAACTCGCCCAGCTTGTGGCCGACCATGGACTCGGTTATGTACACGGGCACGTGCTTGCGACCATCGTGAACGGCAATGGTGTGACCAACCATCTCGGGGAAGATGGTGGAGGCACGGGACCAGGTCTTGATGACGTCCTTGGTGCCTGCCTCGTTCTGCGCGTAAACACGCGTGAGGAGGCGAGTCTCCACAAACGGGCCCTTCTTGAGACTTCTGCTCATACTTGCTTTCTCCTACTACTCGTGTTTCGACTACTTCGTCTTCGTCTTGCGACGACGGATGATCAGACGGTTGCTGCCCTTCTTGGGGTCACGCGTCTTGTAACCCTTGGTGGGCTTGCCCCACGGGGTGACCGAAGGACGACCAGAGGTGTGGTTCTTGCCCTCGCCGCCGCCGTGCGGGTGATCCACAGGGTTCATTACGGTACCACGAACGGTGGGACGCACGCCGAGCCAGCGTTGACGACCGGCCTTGCCGATAACGATGTTGGAGTGGTCCGCGTTGCCCACGACGCCAATGGTGGCGCGGCAGGTGAGCAGGACGCGACGAAGCTCGGAGGAGGGCATGCGAAGCACGGCGTAGCCGTTGTCCTTGCCCATGAGCTGTACGGAGGTGCCGGCGGAGCGGGCCATGGCCGCACCCTTGCCGGGCTGGAACTCCACGGCGTGCACGAGCGTGCCCACGGGAATCTCGGAGAGGGGCATGGCGTTGCCGGGCTTGATGTCTACGCCCTTGGAGTCAGAGATTACGGTGTCACCCACGCTGAGGCCCTGGGGAGCCAGGATGTAGGCCTTGAAGCCATCGGCGTAGTGAAGCAGCGCGATGCGGGCGGAGCGGTTGGGGTCGTACTCGATGGTGGCAACCTTTGCCGGTACGCCGTCGTGCACGCGCTTGAAGTCGATGCGGCGGTACTTACGCTTGTGTCCGCCGCCCTGGTGACGGGTGGTGATGCGGCCGTTGTTGTTGCGGCCAGCCTTCTTGGGCAGGGGCTCGAGAAGCGACTTCTCGGGCTTGTCCGTCGTGATCTCGGCAAAGTCCGAGATCGTCTGGAAGCGACGGCCTGCGCTCGTAGGCTTGAGGTGCTTAACTGCCATTACAAATTCCCTTTCTTTCTCCGTTGGCCGTCCCGCTCAGGGATTGAGGCGCTTGCCTCGGGCGAAACGACACCGGATGTACCACGGTACCGCGCGTATCTATAGCTGCGGCACACTACGCACATCGTTGGCGATGTGCGCGATTTACCTTACTCGACGACGTTGATCTCGTTGTTGGCAAAGATCTCGATGGTCTCGCCGGGGGCAAGAGTGACGATGGCCTTCTTCCAACGACGGGTCATGCCGGCAACGTAGCGCACGCGACGCTTCTTGGGCTTTACGTTTACCGTGTTGACCTTGATCACGTGCACGTTGAAGATCTTCTCGACCGCGTTGCGGATCTCTTCCTTGGGAGCGGTGCGGGCGACCTCAAAGGTGTACTTGCCCTGCTCCATAAGGTCGAACGAGCGCTCGGTTACCACCGGGCGGATGATGACTTCGTAGGGAGAGTTCATTATGCGAGCGCCTCCTCAAGCTTCTTTGCCACGTCGACGGTCATAACCAGAGCGGCGTTGTCGATGAGGCAGCGGGTGTGAGCCTCGGAGACCGCGTAGACCTCGACCTTGGGGATGTTGCGGAACGAGAGGTACTCGACCACGGCGTCGTCGTCAACGACGAGGGTGATGCGCTTGCCGGTGAGGCCGAGCGCCGCGATGATGGCTGCGGCCTTCTTTGTGGAAGGCTCGTCGATGGTGAGCGAGTCAAGAAGAACGAGCTCGGAGTCGGCGAGCTTGCCAGAGAGCGCGGAGCGCATGGCGAGCTTGGCCATCTTGTTGTTGACCTTCTTGGCGTAGCTGCGCGGAACGGGCCCAAAGATTACGCCGCCGCCGGTCCACTGACCAGCGCGGGTGGAACCCTGGCGAGCACGACCGGTGCCCTTTTGGCGATACGGCTTGCGGCCACCGCCGGAGACCTCGTGGCGGTTCTTTACCGCGTGGGTGCCCTGACGCAGACCGGCCTCGTAGGCCACGACGACCTGGTGCATAACGGGCACGTTGGGCTCGATGCCATACACATCGGAGGAAAGCTCGGCCTCGGATACGGCCTGGCCCTCGATGTTCTTTACTTCGATCTTGGACATTACTACCTCCCTTAGGCCATGCGGACCTGGACGAGAGCGTTGCTGCCACCAGGCACTGCGCCCTTAACGAGCAGGAGGTTCTGGTCGGTGTCAACGCGAACGAGCTTGAGGTTCTTTACCGTAACGCGCTCGTCGCCCATGTGACCGGCCATGTGCAGGCCCTTGCGGACACGCGCGGGATACGCGCACTGACCGATGGAGCCCGGCTTGCGCTGGTTGCGGGAGCCGTGGGTCATGGGACCGCGGCTGAAGTTCCAACGCTTGATGGTGCCCTGGAAGCCCTTGCCCTTGGAGGTGCCGGTAACGTCCACGGCCTTGACCTCTGCGAAGTCGGCCACGGTTACCTGGTCGCCGGGCTTGTACTCGGAACCATCCTCCACGCGAACCTCGCGCAGATAACGCATGGGCTCTACGCCCGCCTTTGCAAAGTGGCCCGCCATGGGCTTGTTGACCTTCTTCGCCTTGATGTCGCCAAAGCCGATCTGAACGGCGTCGTAGCCGTCAGTCTCTTTGGTCTTTACCTGCGACACCGTGCAGGGGCCTGCCTGAATGACGGTTACGGGAACGACGTTGTCGTTTTCATCCCATACCTGCGTCATCCCGATCTTGCGGCCAAGAATCGTGCTGACCATTCCTAATCCTTACACTCGGTGGTCATGGGACGGCAACTCTAGGGCGACCCTCGCCCTCTCCCCAGCGGACCACATCCGTCAGTAGCTGCTGGATGTAAAGACAGCACTCCCCACATACAGCAGCTTTGCTAGTATACACCGCCCCGGGCGTCTCCACAAACTCTTCAGGTGGAAATATGTGGGAGGGCCCAAGCAATGGGGATACCCCCTCTGCTTGGGCCCTTCCGGCGCAACGCGTAGGCTGTGCGCTAGTTGATCGTGACCTTTACCGTTACGGTCTTGGTTGTTGCCTTGCTGTAGTTGGCAGT
>JAUMWL010000225.1 GCA_030529665.1 Coriobacteriales bacterium | reverse complement strand
CGTAGGGGCAACTGCGTATTTTATGCAATTGCCCCTACGCATATCAATGATGAAATCATGCCTGTTGACGGGAGGCGAGCATCAGCGTTGGGGCAACTGTTTTTTGCCCTGCCAGCACAGACCGCCAAGAGGGGCGTGCGCCGAGGTACGACGGCATGCCGCGCACCATCGACCCGGCCCGCACTCACGGCTCCTGCATGTCTCGCGCGTCCTAGCCCCACAACGCAGTGTGAGCCGAGCACACTACTCCAAGATTCGGGTTGGACGCTGTCAAAACCTGTCCAAAAAGAGCTGAATGATTATGAAGAAGCTTTCACAACTTAGAATGAATCGCTTGACTTAAACCATGGTTTAAGTTTCAGAATCATCTGTAATGGTACCGACAGGGTAAGGTTATGGCGGAAAGGAGCCACATTATGGCAGAGATCAAACTCCCCAAAATTGCACTTGGCGCATGGGCTTGGGGCAACGACGGCACCTTTGGCAGCAACATCGAAGCAGCTGAGCTCAAACCGATCTTCGATACGGCAATGGACGCAGGACTTAACCTTTGGGATACGGCCTTCGCCTACGGCATGGGCACCTCCGAGAAGGTGCTCGCCGGCTTCCTCGAGGGCCTGCCGCGCGAGAGCTACATCGTGTCCGACAAGCTTACGCCCCAGTGCATCGACGCTTCTGCCGCCGACCCCGTGGCTGCGATGCACGACATGCAGCTCCAGCTCATGGGGCTCGACCGCTTTGACATCTATTGGGTACACAACACCTCCGAGGCACCCAAGTGGACACGTGCGCTCGCCGAGTTCTTCGAGGGTCGCGACGATGCACCCATGATTGGCGTGTCGAACCACAACCTGGCAGAGATCAAGGAGGCCGTCGCAATCCTTCGCGAGCACGGCCTTAAGCTCGGCGCGGTGCAGAACCATTTGAGCCTCATCAACCGCAGCTCCATCGACTCCGGAATCCTCGACTGGTGCAAGGCAAACGACGTGGTGTTCTTCTCGTACATGGTGCTCGAGCAAGGTGCTCTTTCTGGCAAGTACGACACGACCCATCCAATGCCCGAGGGTTCGGCACGTTCCGCGACGTACAACCCGGTGCTAGACAAGCTCGAGGTCCTAAACGTCAAGCTCGCTGAGGTAGCCGAGGCACACGGCGTTGGAATCGCACAGGTGCCGGTTGCTTGGGCGATTGCAAAGGGAACGCTGCCCATCGTTGGTGTTACCAAGGAGCGCCATGTGGCAGATGCCGCTGCGGCAGCCGCAGTAGAGCTGACCGATGCGGAAGTCGCCGAGCTTGAGGGTCTTGCGGACACGTTGGGCATAAACGCGATCCGCTTTTGGGAAAAGGTCATGGACTAAGGCGAGGCAGGCACCTGTGATCAGTCGCTTGAAGAGAGCTCGTTGAGATAGCATAGATCGGGCGCATTTGCAACAAGGCGAATGGAATAAGAAAGGTGAAGGATGGAGAAGCTGTTCACGATAGGGGGCGCAGCCGCAGAGCTGGGAATGCCGGCGTCGACCATCCGCTTCTACGAGAAGAATGGTCTGATCCCCAACCAGCGGCGCACGAGCGACGGCAGGCGTCTTTTTGACGAGGACAGCCTGGAGTGGGTGCGCTTCGTGGAGCGTTTAAAGGTGTCAGGCATGCCCATCCGGGAGATTCGCGAGTACATCCAACTTTACCTGGAAGGCGATTCTACCATCGAAGAGCGACGCCGCATCGTCTATGAACGACGGGCTGCGATTGACAAACAGCTCGAGGAGCTGAGGCTGGCGCGTGATTTCATTGAATACAAGTGCTGGTTCTATGATGTGGCTCAAGAGTCGGGTACGTGCGACACGCCGCGCAACATGCCCTACGAGGACTTGCCCGATGACATTAAGCGTATTAAGGCAAAGTGCAGGATAAACAGGTACTAGGAGGAACCATGACAGGAGAGAACTTTACCAGAAGACAGTTTTTCGCCGTTTCGACTGCGGCGATCGGTGTGCTTGCGCTCCATGGATGCTCGGACAACGCGGGGTCGGCTTCATCAGAGGTCGAGTCTGCGAATTCGGCGGGAGCGGCATCGGAAGCAGCAGGCAATTCGTCTGCTGCGGCAGAGGATTCTGCAAGTTCGTCCGCAGCAGAGGCGGCTCAAGGCTCATCCGCGCAGACCGAGGGAGGCAAGGTCTTGGTAGCGTGCTTCTCGGCTACCGGCAACACGCGCGACGTGGCCAAAAAACTCGCGAATCACTTGAATGCGGACTACTTTGAGATAGAGCCCTCTGAGCCCTATACTGCCGAAGATCTTGACTACGGCGACGAGACAACCCGAGCAACGGCCGAGCAGAACGACCCTTCGACTCGTCCAGCAATCGCAGCAGCTCCCGACTTATCCGCATATGACGTCGTGTTTCTCGGCCACCCCATTTGGTGGGGCAAGGCGCCGCGCCTTATGTGCACGCTGCTCGACGAAGCCGACTTGACAGGAAAGAAGGTGGCTGAGTTCTGCACGTCGGGTTCGAGCGGGGTAGAAGGAGCCGCCGCCGAGCTTGAGGAGCTGGCACCCGATGCCGATTGGATCGGCGCGAGGCGCTTTGCCGCAGGTGCATCGGAAACAGAGGTGGCCAATTGGGCCGACTCGTTTGATTTGTAGTAGAAAGCACGTCGAGACAAAGGAGGAAACATGTCAAAGGCATTGGTGGCGTACTTTAGCGCAAGCGGAACTACGGCTAAGGTAGCGAAGGATTTGGCGGCAGCGACAGGTGCCGATTTGTTTGAGATTATGCCCGAGCAACCCTACACGCGCGCGGACCTCAACTGGAACAACAGCTCGAGTCGCTCCTCAGTCGAAATGAACAACGAGGCATGCCGCCCTGCAATCGTAGGCGCGGTCGCGGATATGGCCGCCTACGACACGGTGTTCATCGGGTTTCCCGTGTGGTGGTATGTGGAGCCTCGCATCATCGACACCTTCTTGGAGGCATATGACTTCGCTGGCAAGACGGTGGTGCCCTTTGCGACTAGCGGTGGCAGCGGATTGGGACGCGCTTCTCAGCGCATGCAGGGACTCGCGCCTGGCGCAAAGGTGCTCGAAGGTGGTTTGCTGAACGGGCGACACTCAAAGGCCGAGCTCACCGGATGGGCAAATCGGGCTCTGGGGAATTAAGCTTGCCGTTAAAGGTTGTCTAAACAAGCGCAGGTAGATGGTTCGTGCCATCTACCTGCGTTTTTATGGCGGGACACGCACAACCATGTGCGAACTCGCTCCCCGTGATAGAAAGCGCCACCCCCGAACTCAGACCACATGAGGTACATCGCTTTGTAGTGACTTCCAATGAACTTTTGGATTTTGCTGATGTCCCAATCAGAAAGACGGCCACGCTCCAGAAAGCTCGATATCATCCATGTTCGTCTCGACGAGAGTGCCGTTTGGGGCAAACACCGCAGCCCCTATACCGGTGTTGAGATTCGCCACCTTTATACTTCCTTCGCGGACAAGTGCAGCAAAACCAACGATTATCACATCCGCCAGTTCGGCAATGTCATCCACGTCAAACATAGGAAGCCTCCACGCGTCTGATGCGTGAGCACAAATCGTCGGGATTGATGGAGAGCTCTTTGAGGGTGGGGACGAGGTCAATGTACTCCTCAATGGCATCGGGTCTT
>JAUMWL010000224.1 GCA_030529665.1 Coriobacteriales bacterium | reverse complement strand
GGCCTCCTCGCGCATGTCCTCGATCGCCTTGCACATGTCCACCCTCTCCTCTCCCCGCGGCACCTCCAGCCGCGAGTCCGTGAGCGCGTTTATGAGCTCCACGCTCTGTGCGCCGACGCTGCGGAAGCGCGCATCGCCGCCCAGAGCCTGAGCCCATCCCGACGGCGCTCCACAGACTTGCCCTTAGGAGTCTTGACCGAGGAGACCGGGTCCAATGTGGACAGCTCCCCCGCGTCCACGACGTGCCTCCCACCGTAAATCGCGTAGTTGAACACGTCGGCGAACCTCTCCGGGTCCGCCACGTACCTCTTCGTCATCACGTCCGCCTGTCCCATGAGCCCTCCGTCCTCGCCTCGTTCTCATGGGAACAGTATAACAGAACATATGTATGAATACAAGTGTTCTTTTTTTGGAAACGACGGCAGTAGCATGATTTCGCGAACGGGTGTCCCAAAGCTGTGGGCGGCGAGATGCCATCAATCACCAACAGAGGCTATACGGACGCTAGAGACGCCAATAACAATAGCCCGCAGCCATGCACGCATCGCGGTCGAGGGCTCCCTTGAGGTCCAGAAGGACGCGGGGACCTTCGCCGAAGAGGGCGGCGAGCTCGTCGGCGGCCATCCCCCTGAACCGCTCGTGCGCCACGGCCACGATGACGGCGTCCATGCCGCGCACGTCGGCCGCGTCGGCGAGCTCCACGCCGTAGAGCGCCCGCGCCTCCCCGGCGTCGGCCACGGGGTCGGCCACCACGGGCTCTATGCCGTACTCGCCAAGCTCGTCGATGATGTCCACCACGCGCGTGTTGCGCGTGTCCGGGCAGTCCTCCTTGAACGTGAGGCCGAGTATCGCCACCCTCGCCCCGCGCACGGGCCTGTCGGCCGCGATGAGCATCTTGACGCACTTCTGCGCGACCCAGCGACCCATGTCGTCGTTGATGCGGCGGCCCGACAGGATCACCTGGCTTTGGTAGCCCTCCGCCTCCGCCTTGTAGGTGAGGTAGTAGGGGTCCACGCCTATGCAGTGCCCGCCCACGAGGCCCGGGCGGAACGGCAGGAAGTTCCACTTGGTGCCTGCCGCCTCGAGCACGTCCAGCGTGTCGATGCCCATGCGGTCGAAGATGTGGCTGAGCTCGTTCATGAACGCGATGTTGATGTCGCGCTGGCTGTTCTCGATGACCTTGGCGGCCTCGGCCACGCGGATGGAGGGCGCCCTGTGCACCCCCGCCTCCACCACGAGGCCGTACACCCTAGCCACGAGCTCGAGCGTCGCCCCGTCCATGCCGCTGACGACCTTGGTGATGGTCTCCAGCCTGTGAACCTTGTCTCCGGGGTTGATTCGCTCTGGCGAGTAGCCCACGAAGAAGTCCTCGCCGCACTTCAGCCCCGACTCTTTCTCGAGGATCGGCACGCACACGTCCTCGGTGACGCCGGGCCACACGGTGGACTCGTACACTACCACCGATCCGGGACGCAGGTTTCGCCCCACCGCCGCGCTCGCGGACTCCACGGGCCGCAGGTCCGGCACGTGGTCGGCCCTCACAGGCGTGGGCACGGCCACGATGTGGAAACGCGCCTCCCTGAGCCTCCGCTCGTCGGAGGTGAACTCCACCGTGGTGGCGGCCACCGCCTCGTCGCCCACCTCGCGGGTGGGGTCGACGCCCGCACGGTACTGCGCGACCTTGGCCTCGTTCACGTCGAAGCCGACCACTCGCAGCCTCCTCGCGAACGCAACGGCTATGGGCATCCCCACGTAGCCGAGCCCCACGAGGGAGAGCTTGTCCCTGCCCCCAAGCAGGTCATCGAAAGAGACCATCTATATGCTCCTTTGGTAGGTTTTGCCTATATGATTTCCATGCGACACGACGGGCACCCCGGGAGTGCTACCGCCCATCCTCCGAGTCCGTGCGCATCCTCACGCACAGCCATGGCACGACGCCGATCGCGCACCCCAGCGCGTTGCAGACGACGTCGGTGGCCTGCGCGGTCCCTGTTCCCGCGAGGTACTGCCAGGTCTCCACACCCACCGAGAGCATGAGGCCGACGAGTGCCGCCCACGGACCGACCATCGCCGAGAGTGCGAGCCCAAGCGGTAGGTAGAGAAGCGCGTTCATGAACATCTCGCGCACGAACTCGCCGTGCGAGGGGTCCATCATAAGCACGAAGACATGCTCGCCGGTAGGCACCCGCCCGAGCACCGTGTGCGACAGGACTCCCCAGAACGCCACGCCCGAGAGAAGGGCATTGGCCGCGACGAACGCCCGGCGCCATGCCCGGTGCCGCCCGCTCGCCCACCACAGCGCTCCCCAGGCAAGGAGCCCCAGCACGACAAGCGCCGCTAGGTCCTCGAGCCTCTGGCCGTAGACGTGCACCGCAGACTCACAGGTTGGCCCGGTACCACTCGATTGCGGCCGCGATGCCGCGGGCGAAGTCCCAGTCGGGGTCATAGCCCAGCACCTTGCGCGCCTTCGTTATGTCGGCGTTGGAGTGGCGAATGTCGCCGGCGCGCGGCGGGCCGAACACGGGCTCCACGTCGGCACCGAGCGCATCGCAGATGAGCCGGTAGACGTCGATGAGGTACTCGCGTCCGCCGTACGCCACGTTGAACGCCTCGCCCGCGGCCGACCCCGGTGCCAGGCACGCCCTGAGGTTGGCCTCCACCACGTTCTCCACGTAGGTGAAGTCGCGGCTCTGGCGGCCGTCGCCGTTGATTGTCGGCCGCTCCCCGCGCACCAGCTGGCGTATCCAGCGAGGTATCACTGCGGCATATGCCCCGTTGGGGTCCTGGCGCCGCCCGAACACGTTGAAGTAGCGCAACCCCACTGTCTCAAGGCCATAGTGCAGGTGGTACTGCCTCGCCCACTCCTCGTCGGCACGCTTCGTGAGCGCGTAGGGCGAGAGCAGCCTCCCCTCGCGTCCCTCGCACTTGGGCAGGTTGGGCTCGTCGCCGTAGACCGAACTGCTGCTGGCGTACACGAACCTGCGCACGCCGACGCGACGCGCTGCCTCCAGCATGTTGAGCGTGCCCGTGATGTTGTTGGCGCAGTAGAACAGCGGCATCTCGACGGAGCGCGGGACGCTGCCCCACGCCGCCTCGTGGAGCACGTAGTTCGCGCCCTCGCACGCGGCCACGCACGTGTCCAGGTCCTTCACGTCGCCAAGCAAAAACTCGTAGTTCGGGTCATCCGCGAACAGGTCCACGTTGGCCCGCTTACCGGTGGACAGATCGTCCAGGCAGCGCACGTGATGGCCCATGGCCAGGATCGCCTCGCACAGGTTCGAGCCGATGAACCCCGCGCCGCCGGTCACGAGGAAGGTCGAGTCCTCGGGAAATGTGAGTTCGGAGTAGCCCATGGTGGTGCCCTCTCTTTTCTCTATGTCATTTGTTTTACGCATTCTGCGCATAAGAAGCCAAGCCCGCTGCACATTCGCAGGCTTCAGCTTCACCAAATTAGAAAACTCATTTAACCGCACGATTCAATCGTGTGTTCGTCCGTGAACGCGAACGCTTCGCACGGCATGCACCTTTTAATACACTCTACAGCTGGTCTCACAAACCGCCGCGCAACAGCCTGTCCACACCTGCGGGTCGCCTCGTTGTAGTCAACATCCTACGAATCATGCAACTTACTGAATGATCTGAGTTCTTCATGTCTGAAATAGCTGTACACCTCA
>JAUMWL010000223.1 GCA_030529665.1 Coriobacteriales bacterium | reverse complement strand
CTTATCCTGCACATCTCGCGCACCCCCTCCGGGTCCCTTTTGAGGTATTGTACCCTTTCCCTCAGCATGCCGTCACGTATCCTGTCCGGGTCCGGCTCGCAGAAGTCGGCCATGAGCGAGCCGAGCTCGTCGTCGCCGCGCCACGCGGCGTTGACGTAGAGCAGGTGGGCGCCGTCCTCGAGCGCCTCGCCATGCTCCTCGCGCATACGGTAGTGACGGTGCCGCGTACTTGGCCCGTCCGGATCGCTCTCCAGCACCACCACGACCCATCGCCGCGGCAGCCCGGAGAACTCATTGCCCGGCATCAGGGCCTCCACGTCCATGGCGGAGCCGTGGTAGCGGAAGCGGAGCGGGTCCAGCGAGCTGCCCGTCTGCACCTCCATGTCGTACTGCGCGCCGGTCGAGTCCACTCCCCACACGTCGAGCGCTATTGCCCTCGACCCCGCCGCCCGCTTGAGGTCGCGCTGCGTCTCCTCTGCCACGAGCTCGAGGTCCGAGAGCCCTGTGACTATGCGCAGCACATGCTGCGCGAGCTCCAGCTGACCCCTGAACACCTGCCTCATGAACGTGTCGTCCATCACCCGAAAGCGCTCAAGGCGCTCCAAGTCCCTCTCCATCCGCCCCTCGTCGTGCCACGTAGCCGCATCGGCCATCTTGCTGCTCCCTCCGCCGTTTGTCATCGTAAATCATAACAGAACATTTGTTTGGGTACAAGTGTTTTCTTGGGAAAAGGGGCGTTGGATCCCATTGTTCTTGCAAGCCTGACGAAGGACATGTGTGGACACGCGACGGACAGCAAGGGGAGCAGACGAGGGGATGCGTAGCAGAATCCCCCGCACGGCATGGCCACCATACGAGGGGATTGGGCTCGGGGGATATGCACATTCCGGCACCGCCAGGCTACGGCAGGTCGCCCGGCTCGGCGTGCTCGAGGGCGAGGGCCACCAGCCCCACCGCCTCGTCCAGGTCCATGAGGAAGCGCGTCATGGCCGGGTCGGTGACGGTGAGGGGGCCGCCGCGCCTGATCTGGTATCCTTACCGCAGCCGGGCGTACATTCGGTCGCTCCCGGGAATCTCGCGAAAGCCGCACGACCGGTACAGACGCGCCGCCGCCTCGCCCGCCGGGTCGACCACGAGCGCCCTCGCCCCTACGGCCTCGGACACGGCGAGCGCCCTCTTCGAGGCGTCCAGGAGCAGGTTCCGGCCGAGCCCATGCCCCTGGAAGCGCTCGTCCACGCCGAGCATGCCCAGAAGGATGACCGGTATCTGCTGGGGGGCGTTGCGCGCGATCCAGCCCCGCGCGTCCGACCGCAGCATGGACTGCGAGCTTAGCGTGTAGAACCCGGCGAGCCTCTCGTCGCAGAAGCTCACGTACACGACGGCCGTCCCGGCCCTGCGGGCAGTGCGGGCGTGGCGTCGCACCCACTCGTCGACCAAGGGAAGCCCGCAGGAGAAGCCGTCCAGTACGTCCGCGCCCTCCAGCGGACGCGGCTTGGTGAACGCTAGCCCTCCCATATGGTCCCCTCGCCCAGGAAGTCCTCGAACTCCTGCGTGCGGGGCTCCTCCAGCGCGCGGGCAAACTCGTCGAACGCCTTGGCCGACATCCTTATCGTGCTCGCGTCCAGCAGGTCGGACCTCGCGGACATCATCAGGCGGTCCAGCGCCCACTGCGACACGCTCATCCCGCTCGCTGCGGCCGCGCGGCCGATGGTCTCCTTCTGCTCGGAGTTCATGCGCAGGTCCAGGCGCGCGTCCTTTTGGCCCATCGCCAACGTTGCCATGTTCTGTCTCCTCAGTCTGTACGGTTATATACCGTACAGACTATCATCTAGCACGCAGGTGGTCAAACTCGCGCCCGACGTTGGAGGACGGGAGGCTCCCCCACCAGGAGGCGCATCCTCCTGTGTGCGCCACAATCCAAAAGTCGCATGGCCAAAGCTAGCCCGAAACCCGACAACGGTATGGCCGTATCGCCTCACGTCTCGTTTGCCCTCCATCTTGGACCTGCCGGCGGTGTCTATCTGCCCCCTAAGTCATAGAAGGGCGGCTGCTAGTTCGGCCTACCGGATTGCACGACGTGTACCGTCGGCAAAAACCGAAGGATTACGCGATAACTTCCTAAACTTCACTTTGAAAAACGAGATGTTCATAGTTTGCGGCACGCGGCCAGACTGGACTCGGCCTTGCATTTTTTGACCCCCGCTCATCGCGCGAACTGAGCAAATGTTTGGAATCCGAGGCAGGTTTTCTCATATGGGCGGTATGGTGCCCATCGTTTGCGCAGGTGGGAAGGGGTGCGAATAAGGCCCCGCAAATACGGATACCGAAAAAGCAAACATTTGCCGAGTTCGCGCGATGAGGGGGCCTCTTGGGATGCAAGGATGTAGTGCCCGCGGGGAGCGACGCGAGGGAGGCCCAAAACGAGTCCGGCCCCACGCGATTCTGCGTGGAATCGCCTGGGGCCTGATTGTTGAAATCGGTTTTTGTTGGCAATGCCGTGCGCATGGCCCGGAAGCATGCACTTGACCACTCACCACAACGAGGGGATGGGATACATAGCGCCTGCTCCTAAACAAATCGTCAAATCGGTGCAACGGGGGACACACCTCTTCGAGGTATGTCCCCCGTTGCACCCTCGCCATACGATTCGATTTGACCTTTCTTTGGGGCAGGACATAGCGAAGCGGTCCCCTGCCCCCTACGCCTCCACAACGTGGGGGCGGCCCTCGAGCTCCTCGCGCACATAGTCGGTGGCGAGGATCTTCCCCACCACGCCGTCAACGTCGAGCCGGCGGGTGTTGTGACTGGTGTAAGCCTCGTCGCCCCGGGCGCTCACGTCGCCCTCCACGTAGAACTTGTCGTAGTTGAGGCCGCGCGCGTCGGGGGCGACGCGGAAGTAGAGCCCCATGTCCCGCGCGCGCAGCATCTCCTCGCGGGTGACGAGGGTCTCGTACAGCTTCTCGCCGTGGCGCGAGCCTATGACCTTCTTCTCGGTCTGGCCGAACACGCGCATCACGCCGTCCGCCAGGTCCCCGATGGTGCTAGCGTCCGCCTTCTGCACGAAGAGGTCGCCCGGCTCGGCGTGCTCGAAGGCGAAGGCAACCAGCTCCACCGCCTCGTCCAGATTCATGAGGAAGCGCGTCATGCTTGGGTCGGTGATGGTGATGGGGTCGCCGCGCTTGATCTGGTCGATGAACAGCGGGATGACCGAGCCGCGGCTGCACATCACGTTGCCGTAGCGGGTGCAGGCCAGCACGGTGCCGCCTCGCTCGAACGCCTTCTGGGCCCGGGCTTGCACGACCTTCTCGCCCACCGCCTTGGTCATGCCCATGGTGTTTATGGGGTACGCCGCCTTGTCGGTGGAGAGGAACACCACGCGCTTGACCCCGCTCTCCACGGCGGCGGTGATCACGTTGTCGGTGCCGATGATGTTGGTCCTCACGGCTTCCATGGGGAAGAACTCGCAAGAGGGGACCTCCTTGAGCGCGGCCGCGTGGAACACGTAGTCCGCCCCGTACATGACGTCTCGCACCGAGTCGATGTTGCGCACGTCGCCGATGTAGAACTGCACCTTGCCCGCATGCTCGGGATGGCGCGCCTGGAGCGCGTGGCGCATCCAGTCCTGCTTCTTCTCGTCGCGGGAGATGATGCGAATCTCCCCGATGCTCGTGGTCAG
>JAUMWL010000077.1:13057-13616 GCA_030529665.1 Coriobacteriales bacterium | reverse complement strand
GCACCGGCAACATCAAGGCCGGCCTCAACTACGCCATGAGCCTGTATCCCAGCGTCCTTGCGCATGCCGAGGGCTTTGCCGACAACATGTTCCTGGATCCCCAGACCCACACCTTTGTAGAGGAGTCCGGTGGCGCCAACTTCCTGCTGGTTAAGGAGGACGGCACGCTGGTGGTTCCGCAGTCCGCAACCGACTCCATCCTGCCCTCCATCACTCGTCGCTCGCTGGTGCAGGTGGCCGAGGAGCTGCTTGGCATGAAGGTGGAGCAGCGTCAGGTGCGCTTTGACGAGATTGACCAGTTTGTGGAGTGCGGCATGTGCGGTACCGCCGCCGTCATTAGCCCCGTGGGCAAGGTCGTGGACCTCCAGGGCGGCGAGCACGTGTTTGGCGCTGGCATGGAGCACGTTGGTCCCGTTATGGCCAAGCTCCGCGCGACCCTTACCGGCATCCAGGCTGGCGAGATCGAGGACAAGTTTGGGTGGGTCGTAAAGATTGCGTAGGCGGGTTGCCCCGCCCCTGCCCTTCTCCTGAGCTCAGCGCTCACTGCGTTCGCTCACTC
>JAUMWL010000077.1:3682-12957 GCA_030529665.1 Coriobacteriales bacterium | reverse complement strand
GCTTCGCTCGTGATTCGCTCCGGAGAAGGGCAGGGGCGGGCGCCTGCTTTCGTTTTCGACTGAGGCGGTTTTTACAGAGCCAGCGCTCACTGCGTTCGCTCACTCGCTTCGCTCGTGATTCGCTCCGGAGAAGGGCAGGGGCGGGCGCCTGCTTTCGTTTACAACTGATACGGTTTTTGTTTGTGGCCCGCTTTGCGGGCCTTTTTTGTCGCAGGACGCGCTCATCCGCGCATGGGCGCTGCTGCATGCCGAAGACCTACAGGTGGGGTGGGAGATGGCCCAGGAGGGTGAGACGCCTCACAAGATCGAGCCGCTGCGCTAGGAGGTTGCCATGCACTACGACGTGGTTTCGGTTCGTCCCATGCAGGACTACCGCCTGCTCATCTCCTTCGAGGATGGCAAGAGCGGGGTGTTCGACATGGGTGACTATCTGGGCCTGCCCCTGTTCGCCCCGCTCAGGTCGGTCGTGCTGTTCAACCGCGCGTTCGTCGACGATGGCACCGTGGCGTGGCCGGGAGAGATAGACATCGCCCCCGAGAGGCTCTGGAGCGATTGCGTCTGTGATGCGCCAAGGTCGGGACGCGTGCCCCCGGCCTAATGCCGCGGTGCAAGAGGCGGTTTGCGACATTTCTGGGCTGGATTTGTCGTCTTTCGCATCGCGAACCGCCACCTTCGATGTCGCCGACGGCCAAGTAGCCGCCGCTTGAGGAAAAAGGGAGTACCCCCTTCTCCTCGCATGAGGAGAAGGGCCTGGCGGATTGGGGTCAAGCTCCTATCCGCCAAGGTGTTCCTCAGCCGCGTGTGGCAGACGGTGCACTTGCCGGAGCGCCATTTGGCGACCCCAAACTAGCCAAAAAAACCGCGATTTAGGTAGTTATTGAGTGAGAAATCTCCATCGGCGGAAAACAAGACCCGCAAATTCGCAGGTAGACATGGGTGCTTCTGGAACCCCGTATTTTTCGATACCAGAAAACTACCCAAAACGCCAAATTCTTGGCTAGTTTCGTATGCCGAAATGGCGCATTCGCCAATGGGACGCCGGAGGGGGTCGCTTTTCCACGGGCATCTTGAGCTTCTCGAGCGCCTGCCTTGCGGTCAAGCCGACCGTCTCCGTGAGGGCGCGGACCCGTCGCCGTTTACGTGGATGATGTGAGGCGACGGGCGTTGCGAGTGCGCTCCACCTCGTGCTCGTCTCCGCAAACGGCGTGGCGCGAGGCAAAGGCCAAATGTCCTGTCTATACTGAGCTTGCACGAGGAACGCGCGCAATCACTAGCATTGTTGTATTTCGGATGTGTATAATCAGTTGTAGATACGACGTAGCTACGTTTTGGAGAGCATATGCCTACTCCTACGACGACCATCAGAATAGACGAGGATGCAAAGATGAGGTCGAAGCCCATCCTGGAGGAGCTTGGACTCAACCTCTCGTCGGCCACGAACATATTCCTCAAGGCGGTCGTGCGATGCGGGGGGCTGCCGTTCGACCTTCGGCTCGCGGCACGCCCGGCGATCGCCGAGGCCGACTTCGTCGCCACCTACCTCGCGCCTCTTATGAGCGCGCGAAACGAGTCGCTTCCCGTCGGCTATGACCCCGTGACGTTCCGCAGCCGCCTGGCCCGACGCAATGCCGTCATCTGCCAGGGAAGGAGGACAATAGCATGACCGATTTGGGGCGAATCAACCGAAAGGCGGCCTAGGAGCTCTTCGCGCGCTTTGCTCCGCTGTTTGCCGAGTTTGAGCGACGCGGCATAGACTATTGTCTTGTTGGAGGGCTGATGGTGGTTGCCCATTGCCTCGTTAGAGGCTCGCAGGGTTTCCGGGCGACCCACGACGCGGACGCCATGGTTCCGCCTGACTACTCGAACGCCGCATTCGCAAGCGACTACCTTCGGGTTTACGCGGCTGACCCACGTTACAGTAAGGCGATTTACGAAGCAGTCTTTGGCATAGACGGCTTTGAACGCCTAGGCGATGCCGAGAACAAGTTTGTGAACGTCTCTTTTGTTGGCGCAGACGAAGACCTCGATGGAATAGACACCCCCGACTTCGACATCTGTCGCACCTTGAACGGGCGCATGCTCTCGAGCATAAAGCGAGAGAGGCTTGAGGTGCTCGGACAAGGGCTTTGGGTTGCCACCGTGGACGAGCTTCTTGCCATGAAACGCGAGACCATTGCGATTTATGGCAACGATATCCGCACCAACCCGCGACCGCAAGACTTCGTTGACGTAAGCATACTCAGCAGCTTGGAAGGTGACTCCTCGGCCGACCCGGGAGATGGCGACGCATCGGATGGGTTCCTGCTAAGGCTCAGGAAGGCTTTGGGGGGCAGTCGATAATGGCTGCGGTTTGCCACGCTCTCTTGGCCGCCGTGGAAGCCATGCGCTCCCTCGGTGTGCGATTCGTCCTCGTGCACGAGAGCGCGCTCATGGGGTGGGGCATCGACAACAGCGTGTTCCTTGGGTGCGTGGACGCGCTGGTCGTCCGGCGAGACGGGTTCGAGGCGCTCGGCCTTGAGGAGCCGTCCGGCATTGGCCAGTACGTCGAGGCGGAGTTTTCCGGCGTCCCCGCGCGTCTCTGGTCAAGGGAGTCCTTGGGGATCCGGGGAGGCGTAGAGGTCACGTCGTGTGCGCGCTATGGGTGTGAGGCGCTGGCTCCCGAGGTGGTGCTGACGAAGCTCCCCTACTCGCCCGACGCTGCGTTGCTCGCGGAGCAGAGGGCACGGCTCGCCGCGATCCTCATGGCCGAAAGCCTGACCGACGACGAGCTCGAGCTCGTGGCGCGCTACGTCCGCGGGTGTCCTTGACGATGGGTCGGCTGCCGCGCAGCGGCTTGGCGCGGTGCCGGTTTTGGCGAAATGCGCGAGGACGACCAGGAATGGCCGATTGGGGCCAGGCCCCAAACGGCCAAAAGACCTCAGCCACGAAGTCGTGCGTGCCCTCGCACCCGCGGTTCCACAGCTTGTCGCCGTCGCATATCACCGAGACGTCGGCAAAGAGGTTGACCGCGAACGGCGCCGGGTAGACCTCGCAGGTGCCGCGCGAGTCTATGAAGTTGGTGAGTTCTCTGGCCAAGCTAAAGACAATTCGTTGACGCGCGGCCAGGCGACGCTAGGCCCAGAGCTCGCCGTTTACGAGCTCTGGGCGAACCCCCTCGGGCAGGCTCCAATAATCCTGCGCGGTGTAGAGATCGTTTCGCATTCTGCTGTCTAAAACAACCAAAATTTGCTGGTCAAAAAGTTCGCAAACTGCTGGTTAAATGCTTCACAATTTGCAGGTCGCATGTTGCCTTCGACATTTGAAGAGGCAAGTCGAAGGGCACGTCCAAGCTCGTGGCCGGCTTGAAGCCTGGCAGCCTCTACCAGTTCCGCGTGCGCGCCGTGGCCGGCGACGTCAAGGGCGCCTGGTCCAACGTCTCCCGGCGCTACCTCCGCTCGGTCAGGGGCATCAAGGCCATCGTCAGCAAGTCCAGCGTCGTCACCGCCACCTGGAAGGCCGACCCCAAGGCGAGCGGATACGTCGTGGTCGTGCGGTACGAGAAGGGCGGCAAGATAATCGCCAAGGCGAGCGTGCCCGCGGACAAGACCAGCGCCATCGTAAAGGGCCTCAAGCCCGGCAAGAAGCTCTGGGTCGAGGTGCGCCCCGTGCGCGAGTACAGCGGCAAGTCCTTCTCCGGCGTCCTCCACGATGCTTGGGCCAAGTAGCCGCCTGAGCGGAAAGGGGTTACACCTTTTGGCCACCTTGAGTCAAAAGGGGTTACCCCTTTCTGCTCACCCCACAGGCACGACATCAAAGTCTTAACGTGTACACAAACCGTCACGGAAAAGACCCCACCGTGTACACAATCGGCCCGTTTGTGTACACGGTGGGGTCACTCTTTTGCCAAAAAGTGTACACGTTAAAACTTTGATATTAGCGGCCCAGCGGCCCGGCGGCCCCCACGCCCATTCGCCACCTTGATGCGCGGCATGCGCACCCGTTTCCGGGGAAGACTTCATGCCAAGAAATGCGGATATGCCGATCGCCCCAATTGTTGTCTCGCGGACGTGCTAGCATGCTCGTATGCAAATACCTGCAAGGAGGTGAACGTGAGCAACGTCGTATCGCAGTACGCCCAGCTAGACGCAACGTTTGAGGACGGTGCCATGCGGCTGCTTCGCAGTCCGTTTGCGCAAACGACGGTTGCGCTCCTGCGCGAAGTCTTCTCTGACGGGTCCACGCACCTGCAGTCGGAGATTCTGTATGCGCGTATGGACGCCATGCTCGACGAGCTTGACTTTGCGGAGTGCAAGATCTGGCGGCACACGGATGGCACCAAGCTAACGGCGCGCGAGCTGGTAAACGAGACCTGGGTTCGCGAGTATAAGCTGCTCGAGCGTCGCATCTTGCCCACGGGTGAGTCGGAGCACTCGCTCAGGCCGGAGGCGCTTGCCGTGCTCGCTTGCGCCGATGCCGTTGGCAACGAGACCATCACGCTCTCGAGCCCCAGGGTAGAGATGATCGTGGACGCGCTCACGCGACTCTCCACCGTGGTAAACCCCGATCCGGCGGCGCAGCGGGCAGACCTCGTGGCAAAGGTTGAAGAGGCCCAGCGCGCGCTCGACGAGTTCGACAAGAAGGGCGGCAAGCTGCCGCGCGACCTCGATCCGGTGGCCATGTACCATAACGCTCTGGACCTTATGTCCTCCGTTCCGGCCGACATGAGCCGCATTGAGGAGATGATGTATGAGGAGCGCAACAACCTCATCGACTCCTTCCACGCGGACGACAGGCCGGGCGGCGAGCTGGTTGCCGAGTACCTGCGCAGAAGCGATGACCTCTTTAGCGGAACGGATTCGGGCCAGGTGTACAACGGTGCCATACGTATGCTCTCCAACCGCAGGCTCAACGCCCAAATTAGCTCGCGTGTGCGCATGATCTGCAGGTCGGAGGCCTTATCGGAGCTTGAGCCTCAGGAGCGCATGGCGCTCGAGCGTTCGTGGAAGCATATGGTGGGTGGCATGCAGGGCGTGCTCAAGCTGCGTCGTTCCTGTTCGGAGACGGTGGCAAACGCCATTACGCAATACGACCACGAGGTGTATCGCGAGTACACGTCGCTTTTGAAGGAGCTCTACCGTGCCGTGATGGACTGGGGTCTCTCGCACACCGCGACGGCGCGTGGCCCTATGACCGACGCACTCGACGTGGCCACGGTAGAGACGCTTATGTACAAGCTGTCTACGCGTCCGGCAAAGCAGCCGCCACCGGCATTGTTTACGACCAACGTGGATGCGTTGCCGCGTATGGACGTGGAGCGTCTGCGGTTCTTTGGCGGGGCGCGTACGCGAGAAGTTCTGGACGCGATTGAGGCCGTGCTGCCAGCTCGCGGAGAAATGCGTCTCTCGGTGGCGTTTGCCAAGCTAGACGCGTCGTTGCGGCGAGAGGTGGAGCTCGCGGGCCTTATGCGCTACGCGCTTATGGCGGGCGCTCGGCTG
This sequence comes from Coriobacteriales bacterium, assembly GCA_030529665.1. Classification (GTDB taxonomy): domain Bacteria; phylum Actinomycetota; class Coriobacteriia; order Coriobacteriales; family Atopobiaceae; genus RUG440. The sequence continues at coordinate 7,483 of JAUMWL010000077.1, read as the reverse complement.
GAGGAGGTGCCTCGTGCGCCATACGCCTGCGTTGACATAGACGGTTGCGAGCGCACGTGGTTGGCGCCCGACATGGTGGTGGTCCGCTCCAGCGTGCGGGCAAACAAGGAGGCGTTTGATGTATAGGGAAGACGGGGCCAGGGACGGTGTGACTGTGGCTCAGCAGGACAACGAGGCGAGCGTTCAGCACCAGGAGCTCTTTCCCGAAGACACGGGCACCTGCCCGCTTGGGGTGCGCCATGCCATCGCCGCGCTCATAAAGCGCCGCTACATCTCTGCTGAGGACGACAAGACCGCATGGGAGGGCCTTATGAGCGACCCCGACTTGGTGCGCAGCCGTCTGGCCGACGCGCTCTTGTTGCTCAAGCTCAACAAGCGGGCGGGCATTGCGCTGGCCCAGCAGGTGGAGTTTGAGGACGACACCGTTCCATACAAGATCAAGTCCATCAACTACTTCAACAACGTGCAGTCGCTGCTCATGTGCCAACTCGTTACCAAGTACTTTGCCACCACAGCCGCAGGTCAAAACCTGGTGTGGATCGAGGAAGAAGAGATGCGCGAGACCATGATGCGCCTGTTTGAGGACGCGCCCGACGTCGCGGCCTCGGAGACTGCCATGAAGGGTGCCATTGGTGCCATGGTTCGCAACGGCTACCTGCGCGACCTTACCGACGGGCGCTACCAAATACTGCCCGTGGTGGGCGTGGTGTACACGCTCGACGAGATTCGCTCCGTGCTGGCCCGCTATGGCTCAAGCGACGAGGAGGTAGGCAATGAGTAGCGCACAAGCCCCGCTAAACATGCAGTTCGGCCTGCTGGAGGAGTCTCAGTGGCAGCTCGACTGCATGCAGCTCGTAAACTTCGGCCCCTTTGACGGCTACCACTTTTTTGACTACAAGACGGGGTTTGACTACGCACCCACCACGGTGGTGGCCGGCGATTCCGGTACGGGAAAGAGCACCTTGGAAGACGCGTTCTTCGAGGTCATGACGCGCAACGGCAGCTACAACACTGCGAGCAACGACGGCGGCCGCGGCGGTAGCCTCTCTTCCGAGAAGCGCTCGCTCATAGGCTACGTGCGCGGTAAGCTTGCCGACACCGAGGACGAGGACGGCAACCAGGTCGCCCGCCTGCTGCGCGACGGCTCGTGCAACCGGTGGAGCGCCGTAGTGCTCACCTTTGCGTCCGATGCCAGCACGTGCTTTACGGTGGCAAAGCTGTTTTGGATCGGTGCCGGCTACAACGCCAACGCCGACATCAAGCAGCTGCGCATAACCATGTACCAACCGTTCGACCCCAGGGTCTTGGAGCCAATCGCGGCCCAGAACTTCACCACCGAGCGCCTGCGCCGCCTTATTGGGGGCGACTTTAAGTCCTTCTCGCGCGTGGACGAGTTCCTCACCTACGTGTACCGGGTGCTCAAGGTGGACGAGTCGGGCCAGGGCAAGGACGTCTTTGACCTTTTGGGCAAGATTCGCAGCGGAACGGGCTTCCGCTCCATCTCTGAGCTCTTTCGCGAGCAGGTGCTTGACGTTCCCCCAACGTTTGCGCGTGCCGAGGAGGCCGTAAGGAGCTATCGCGAGCATAGGGACGCCTACGACAAGATGAAGGACAAGCGAGAGCGGGTTGAGGCGCTAAGCGACGTTCGCGATACGAGCACGCGCTACGAGGCTGCCCACAGCGAGCTGGATGCCCACGTGGAGGCGCTGCGCGAGGAAGTCTTTGGGGCGTGGGAGAGCGATTCTCGCATGGGTATGCTTGCCACCTACGGCGCGGAGCTTGAGGGTAGGCGCACGGAGCTTGCCGGGCAGCTTGATGCGGCAAATGCCCAGCTAGAGCAGGGCATGGCAGAGCAAGACAGCCTAGAGCGCCAGCTTAAGGCCACAGGATACACCGAGCGCCTGGCGGCGTTCGACGCGGCGGTGATGCAGGCAGAGGCTCGTCTGCGCTCGTGCAATGAGGACTACAAGCGCTGCGCGCAGGAGGTGGAGCCGTATTTTGGCAAGATGCCTACGTCCTCCTTTGAGTTTGGCAACCTGCAGCATCGCGTGCGACAGTTCATGGATGGCTACGACGATACATACGCAGAGGTGGAAAAGAAGCATACCGACGCCATTGTGCAACGGTCAAACATCGACGCCAAGGCAAAGGAGTACAAGGAGGACCTTGCGTACTACGAGCGAAACAAGAGCCGCATTCCCCGGTTCCTGGGCGAGGCGCGCGAGGCGCTGGCTGCCGCTGCTGGTATGGCGGCAGACGAGTTGCCGTTTGCGGCGGAGCTCATGGAGGTTACCGACGAGCGATGGCGTCGCGCTGTGGAGTCGGTCTATGGCGGGTTTGCCCGCACGCTGCTGGTTTCCGAGGATGACTTTGAGCAGTTCAGCAGCTCGATCGATAGGCTCAAGCTGCGCAAACGCATGAACTTTAGGCGTGTGCCCGTGGGCATGGCGTGTACGACCCAAAGCGGGCAAGGCATGCTGTCGCAAAAGATCGCCTTCAATGGCGATTCTCCGTTTGCCGGATGGCTCATGAACACCGTGCGCGACGAGCATCACGATGCTTTGTGCGTGGGTACCACCAAACAGCTCGCCGGTCCTGGTAGGCGCGTTACCATCAACGGACAAACGCGCGATGGCAATCGCGGTGCGCACGGACGCGACGAGGCCTCCGAGGGCATCATCGGCATCGACAACACGTCAAAGATCGTCGAGCTGCAGCAAAAGCTCGTTGACCTCCAGGCGCCTTGGAACAGGGCAAACGAGGCCGAGAAGCGCTATCGCAAGGAGCTGGATGCGCTTGTGCAAAAGCACTCTGCCGCCCAGCGCATCGAGCGGTTCGAGTTTGCGCAGGTAGACGTGGCGGGTGCGCAGGCCAAGCTGGACGAGCAGCGGTATGCCCGCCAGCGCTTTCTGGACGAAAACGAGGAGCTTGGCCAGCTTGAGCAACGCCTTGGCGAGGCAAAGGCTGCCGTTACGCTGCTTTTGAAGCAGGTGGGCGGCTTGGAGTCCCGGCTTCAGGAGGTGGAGGGCGAGTATGATGCGGCAAAGGCGCAGCTGGACGAGTGCCGTGCTGCGGCCCGGGCGTTTGTGCAGGTTGACCGCGCGTCCGCTGGCTTTGCGCTGCTCAAGGCCGAGGGAGACCAACGGTTCGTGGGGCACGGGGTGCGGGACAACCTCAGGGGCTTCTCGCAAAGTGTCGAGCAGGTACGGTCAACGCTGCAGGAGCAGCAGCAAGACCTGGCAAAGCGTGTGGACGACCTCGCAAAGCGCATTCAGCGCCAGCTGGAGCGCTACTTGGAGCGCTGGCCGGATTCCTTCCTCGCGCCTACGCTCGACTGCCTGTCCGACTTTATGGCCCAGCTCCAAAAACTGGAGCACGAGGGTTTCCACCTGCAAATGGACTCTTGGCGCGAGCACATGGTCACTTGGATAAAGGAAGACCTCATTCCCCTAGACGTCGCCTATCGAGACGCGCGGTCCGAGATAGACGACAAGCTCGAGCCCATAAACGCCATTTTGCAAACGCTTCCGTTCGGCCGTGAGGGCGGGCGGCTCCAAATCGTGTGCCGCAGCTCCGACCCCAAGTCCGCGAGGGACTTCTCGGCGCTCATGCGCGACCTTCTGGACATCGAGCAGGATGGCCAAGACATTGACGAGGAGGCGTATCACAAGAAGGCGCGGAGGCTCATAGAGACGATCGATCCCGAGGACACCCGTGCCGAGGTAACGCGCCGTCGCAACGAGGTACTGGATCGCCGCCGTCACGTGTCCCTATCGGCGCGCGTGGTGGATGCGCACGACC
>JAUMWL010000077.1:0-3582 GCA_030529665.1 Coriobacteriales bacterium | reverse complement strand
CTGGATCGCCGCCGTCACGTGTCCCTATCGGCGCGCGTGGTGGATGCGCACGACCCCACCAAGGTGCTGAGCACCATACGCACGCTTGCGAGCAAGTCGGGCGGCGAGGTAGCCGAGATCGTGGCGTTCATCCTTGGTGCGGCGCTTTTGTACCGATTGGGTCGCGACGGCACGTCGAAGCCGGGGTTTGCTCCAGTCTTGCTCGACGAGGGCTTCATCAAGGCGGACTCGCGCTTTACGTCGCGTGCCATCTCGGCGTGGCAGGGGTTTGGCTTCCAGCTCATCATCGCCGTGCCCGAAGAGAAGTACCAGTCGGTGGTGTCTAAGGCCGAGCGCGTGCTCAACATTGTGGCGGACGCGGACCGACGCTCGTACGTGAGCACGTTTGACTACGTGGCACCCGAGGACGTGGCAGAGGAGGACGATGCCGAGCAATAAGGACGGCGGGCGGAGTTTGAAGTCCGTTGCGAGCATCGAGCAGGCGTTTGAGCGCCGCTACCAGCGCGTGTGGGTGGACGAGCTTCTGGTGCCGGGAAGTACGAGCTGGCCATACAACGTGCGGGTGGGCCGCCCTTCCATGCGCGAGCTGGAGGGTGACTTTGCGGCGATTGACGCCCAGCTGCAGCGCGTGCGTGCGTGGGCGGAATCCAGGGGCCTCGCGTGTACGTACGAGATGCGTCGCGTGGGGCGGCATACATACAGGCTCTTATCCCATGTGGGGGCGTCGGACGTGCGTATGCTGGCCGCTGCGGTGGGGCGCTCCAAGCACTTCCTTGGGTACGAGCAGCGGCTGGAATACCTGCGAGACGGTTTTCCTTTGGTGGACGATGCCGGTTTGCGCAGGGTGCTGGTGGGTATGAACGCCTGCGATATGTCCGATGTGGACTTCGACCTTACGTGCCGTGCCGCCCAGTGGTTCTCTTGTCATACGGCGAGCGAGATGACTGCGCGTGAGGTGCCGCTTGAGGGATTCCATGCCAAGTGGCTCGATGCGGTGGGTCATCGCAGCATGATTTGCGTCCTTGCGGGAATCGACGGCCTGGAGTTTAGGGAGCGTCCGCATGTGGTGCGGTTTCGCTACCTCGATCCTGGCTATCTGGCACGTGGTGGGCGGGCGCACGATTGCTGGGTGGAAGGGGATTGCGCCGAGCCGGCATATGTGCCCAAGGTGGTCGTTATCTGCGAGAACCGCGACAGCGCCCTGTGGTTTAAGCCCGTTGCCGCCGGTGTTGCCGTGCAGGGCGATGGCATGGCAGGCGCGGGCATAATCGGTACGATTCCGTGGGTGGCGCAGGCGTCGTGTGTGCTGTACTGGGGAGACATCGACCGGCAGGGCTTCGAGATCTTGTCCAAGTACCGCGAGGGCGGCTTGAACGTGCAGAGTCTGCTTATGGACCACGCAACGTATGAGCAGTACCAACGGTTTGGAACGTACACAGACAAAGGCGGTCGACAGATCGCGCCAAAGCCAGAGGCGCGTGCGTTGGCTGGCCTCACCGAGGACGAGAACAGCCTGTATCTGCAGCTGTGCTCGCCGGACTTCGTGGGTCCACGCCGCTTGGAGCAGGAGCGGATTCCGCTGGACGTCGCGCAACGGTCTGTGCTTGATCGTCTGTCCGTCGTCCGTTAATCCACGATGCGAAAAGCGACATATTCGGCCTAGAAATGTCGCAAATCACATCGTGAATCAATCCACGCCGTTCGGCCTGTGCGCTATACTAGGCAAATTGCAAACGAGTGAGAAAGGCATCCCATGGCACAACGGGTTCAGGGAACCGAGGATTTGTACGGCAGCTACATGCGTGCTTGGCAACATATGTCCGACGTGGCGCGCGAGGTATTTGGCGCCTACGGGTTCGACATGATTGAGACGCCCGCCATCGAGCAGGTGTCCACGTTCGTGCACGGAATCGGCGAGTCCACCGATGTCGTGCGCAAGGAAATGTTTAGGGTGTTCAGCGGCGCGCTGGTGGAGAACCTCCTTGCCAAGGGGAGCGAGCAGGGCCTTAAGGCAAAGCAGCGGCTGGCTCTGCGTCCCGAGGGCACGGCGGGCGTCGTGCGCGCGGCGGTTCAGAACAACTTCGTGCCGCAGGGCGGTGCGCCGGTTAAGCTGTGGTACGCCGAGGCGATGTTTCGCGGCGAGCGCCCGCAGAAGGGCCGCCTGCGTCAGTTCCACCAGGTGGGCGTGGAGTGGCTTGGTGCGCCTGACCCGGCGGCCGATGCCGAGTGCATCATCATGCTCATGACGTTCTTCCACAAGCTGGGGTTTGCCCCGGAGTCGTTGCGCCTGGTGATTAACTCCATGGGTGACGCGGCCTGTCGTCCTGCGTATCGCAGCAAGGTAAAGCAGTTTATCCTTGATCACGCGGACCAGATGTGCGCCGACTGCCTAGAGCGGGCAGAGCTTAACCCGCTGCGCGCCTTCGACTGCAAAAACGCACACTGCCGCGAGGTCATGGCTGACGCACCGCTTGCGCCAGACAACCTATGCGACGAGTGCGCTTCTCACTATGCGCAGGTAAAGCGCTATTTGGACGAGGCGGGCGTGGCCTACGTGGAAGATCCCACGCTCGTGCGCGGCCTGGACTACTACACGCGCACGGTCTTTGAGGTGGAGGTCGTCGGCGCGGGCGTTGGGGCCATTGGCGGCGGTGGCCGCTACGACGGCCTCATGGAGCTGGAGGGCGGCAAGCCTACGCCGGGTCTTGGCTTTGCGGTTGGTTTCGAGCGCATAGCCTTGGCGCTGCAGGCGCAGGGCGTAGACCTGGGCGGCGCGGAGCCAAGCTGCGTGTATGTGGCATGCACGCCCGACGTTCGACCTGCCGTGTTTGGTGCGGTCTTGTCGCTACGCAACGCAGGCATCCGCACCGAGGCCGACTACCAGGGACGTTCGCTCAAGAGCCAGTTTAAGCAAGCCGATAAACTCGGTGCGCGGCTGTGTGTGGTGCTGGGTTCGGACGAGGTGGCTGCTGGTATGGCAACGCTGCGCGATATGGGGACCCACGAGCAGGTCCAGGTGCCCCTGGCGGATCTGCCCGAGGCCGTGGCTCAGCGCTTGGCGTAAGGCGGCTCCATGCGGTTGTTTGTGGCGGCAGAGCTTCCCGACGTCATGCTCGATGCCCTCGCCGAGACGTCCGCGTGCTTGCGAGAAGCGGTGCGTGGACGCTTTGTGGGGCCAGACCTCTTTCATGTGACCTTGGCCTTCTTGGGTGAGGTACCTGCGGCTCAGGTCCAAGAGGTGGCGGGCCTTGTTGCGCGGGCGTGCGAGGACCATGCCCCGTTCCACACCACGTTTGGCGGTCTGGGCACGTTTGGGCGTGCTTCTTCGGCAGTGCTCTGGCAAGGATTCGCGGAGGGTCGTGCGGAGTGGGATTGCCTTGCGCGCGACGTGCGAGAAGAGCTAACCAACGCTGGTTATTCCATCGACCAAAAGGGCTTTATTCCACACGTTACGCTTATGCGTCGCGCGGACGTTGCGCATGGGGCGCTGCCCATGCCGTGCGTGGATGGGGGAGAGGTCAGCACCGTCACGCTCTTCTCGTCTGATCTTTCGGGCGAGCGACCCCGCTACGAGGCGCTTGA
>JAUMWL010000222.1 GCA_030529665.1 Coriobacteriales bacterium | reverse complement strand
CGTGGCCTACGCCGTGAGCGCGGCGCTGGGGCTCGACACGAGCGGCTACAGCTTCGGCTACGTGGCGTCTTGGGCAGCGGGAAAGACCGACGAGGAGATGCGCCAGTGCATGAAGGCCGTGCGCGACGCCGCCAAGCAGATCATCGACGCCGACCCTTCCAGAATCCCAGAGATCGCGGGTGAAAGCGCCAAGCTGCTCAAGGAGCTCCATGCCATCGAGCCTGGTGCCAACATTGGCCTGACCAACCGCAAGCAGCAGTATCTGGACTGGGTCGACTCGCTTGCCAAGCATCTCACGACCGAAGAGGTCGACAAACTTCGCGCCTTTATCGATGCCATCCCAGACCGCAACACGTTTTTGCACGGCGATTACAATGCGAAGAACATCATGCTGCGCAATGGAGAATTCCAGCTCATCGATATCGGCGACGCCGGTGTCGGCCAGAATCTGTCGGTCAGGGCCGTCGACCCCGATTGTTGTCTTGCAAAACGTTCCGTCAAGCAATTAGACTTATTTCCAAACATGCATCCAGCGGGCAAGCCCATAGTCGGCTGCCAGAAACGGAGGAAACGTGCACACGAATGCAATGAACACGGCTATCGCCCTCTCGCTTGCCGCCCTTTTGGGGCTCGGCGCATGCGGCAACGCGACCACACAGCAGCAGTCTGCTTCCAGCTCGCAGGCCGAGACGCAATCACAAAGCGAGGATTCGGCCACGTCGACGACTGCGGCGGCCACCAACAAGCAGAGCATAGGGCTGGAAGGCGTGGGCAACGCGCGTCAGCTCGGCGGATATGTGGGTGCGGGTGGCAAGGTCGTGAAGGACGGCGTGCTCCTGCGCACGGCATCGCTTGGCGAGGCCACGGAGGAGGACGTCAGGCGCCTCAAGGACACGTATCACCTAGCCGAGGTCATCGACCTTCGCACGGCGGCGGAGATCGAGTACGACCCCGAGCTCACAATAGACGGCGTGAAGGAAGTCAACATACGCATCATTGACGAGGATGCCCTCGCAAAGGAGACGGAGGCACTGAGTCCCGAGGACCAGCAGAAGATGGACTCCGACAACACGGTTGAGAAGCTCGAGGTCATCAAGAAGCTCGGCATCGTGGGCGACCAGATGTACATCAACTTCTTGTCGCACGACGCGGGGAAAAAGGGCTACGCGCAGATGTTCCAGGATCTGCTCGCCCTGCCAGAGGGACAGTCGTTGCTGTTCCACTGCACCCAGGGCAAGGACCGCACGGGCTGCGCCGCCATGCTGATTCTCTCGGCGTTGGGCGTGGACGAGCAGACCATCATGGATGACTACATGCTCACGAACGAGTTCAACGCCAAGCTCATAGCCGACGAGCGCCAGGAGCTGCTCGACTCCGGCATGAAGGAGGAAGAGCTCGATGGCATCATGATAGCGAGGGACCAGGTGTATCCCCAAACCATGACCAATGCGCTGGACTGGCTCAAGAAGGAATATGGCTCGGTGAAAGGCTACATTACCAAGGAGTTGGGCGTCACCGAGGAGCAGCTCACGCAGCTGCAGAACAAGTTCTTGGCGTAGCAATACGCCGGGCGATCGCAACAGGTAGACCGAGGGAGACTAACTGAGAGAAGCCTTCCGGGTACTCTTCCGAGGGATTTGCGCCTCCACCATCAACTCAGACGGTCGTGTAGGCTGGGGACTGCCCCCGTAGCGGATTCGCTACGGGGGCAGTCCTCTCCCGCCAAACATCCACCCCGTATGGAACCAGCTCTGGAAGACGTGCCGCTCGGTCGCTCGGCCCGCACTTCGCCAGCGCTTTTTGAGTGGCAAAAGGGGTCTCGCCCCTTTTGACAGGGGCGAGTTCGCGCGGGTCCGCTGCGATATACTCTTGCCTGACCGCTCAGAGTTGGCAACCGGACGGGAGGGATCGCCATGGGACGCTACGTAAACCCAGCCCCCATCAAGAAGACCCGACCGGCATCACGCTCTCCGGAGTTAATGACGTGGGCGGGAGGCAACCCCTTCTCACGGCATGACTACAGAGCCAGTAGGCCGTCCATCTCGTCTACGCTGGCGATCATCTCCTCATAGTGCGCCAAGACCTTCTCGCGTATCAAGTTGGCGTATCGGGGATGGTACTCCTTGGGCAGGCGCGGATGGCTCATGGACGCGGAGAGGTACATGAGCCAGCCCCACGGTTCGAGCAGGGCGCTCATGCGCGTGGCCCGCTCGGCACTGCCAAGGTACGTCTCGGTAAAGATCGCCCAGTATCGACGCAGCTCTCCATAGGTAATGCCGACGAAGCTCATCTCGTCGTCGGCACGTTCCCTTATCGCAGCCCCCATGAGGTTAAACACCAAGTAGGAGTGAATACAGTCGAGCAACGGATTGCCCGAGCCAGCGTCACCGAGGTCGATGATCATCAGTTCGCCATTCGAGTACATCACATTCTTGGGATGGTAATCGTTGTGGACGAATCGGTCTGCTGGGGGAATGACGTCAAGCAGATGTCGAAGCTGCTTGTTTTCGTCAGGGACAAAGGAATCGCTTATGCGGCTCAGCCTTCCATAGTACGAACGCTTGGCATCCGGCAGCGTGTCCTTCGGCACCTCGATCGCGTGCAGGCTCTTGAACATCTTTGCCGACTGCACCGCACAGTCCTCAAGGGTGCTCGGATCGGCTGCAATGCGCTCCGAAAGCGTCACGGCATTCAACAGCTCGTAGATGGTGCCGTACCTCTCGCCGCAACGCACGGTGTCAAACGGGATGGCGCAGGGAACGCCCAGCAAAAACGCATGGCGCGACGCCTCGCGCTCGGACTCGATGTCGTCCAGCGTCAGTCCGGGCCTGAACACCTTGATCATCTCGTCTGGGGTAAGACGGTACACGCTTCCGTTTGCACCCTCGCCCAACAGCTCCAGCCCAGAGACATCCACCTCGCGCAAGGCCTTTCGCACATCGAGAATCTGGGCGAGTCCCGTTACGTCAAATATCTCGTAGACCTCAGAAGAGACCTCATCCACGCGCAGCGCTTCGAGCTGTTTGGCAAGGCGCATAAAAACGCGGAGACCCGCGCTGGATACGTACGCCAGACCGGCACAGTTAAGCGTCAAGCGTACGGCCCCCGTCTTCTCGAGCAAGGCAGCAAGCTCGTCGGAGAACGCATCCGCGTTTCCAGAGTCTACACGACCCTCCAAGAAGACCTCAAGGGTGCCGTCCTCGCACATTCGATTTCTCATTGTCTTTCCCCTCTCGTATTGAATCACATCGGAGCACACTCGGACGATGCGGGCCGGGTCCAAAGACCCCGCAGAGACTTCAAAAGTTATCGCTCCCCCACTTTGGCACAACCAACCCGGCCAATCAACCGTTCCGGAATGTCTATGTAATGGCCACGCGCACAATCACGCCAGTTACCGCCAAGGGCTACGAGATGCTAAGGAAGCATCTCGACCATGAACGCCTGAACAAGCCCGTGGGCAAAATCACCGCGGACGATGTCCAAGGCTGGATCGACGACAAGCGAGGCAAGGGGACGAGCGACAATACCCTCAACAAGGCGCTGAACCAGTTCAAGTACGCCTACAGGTGGGGCGTGCGCATGGGCTACCTGAAAACCAACCCCTGCGACCCGATCAAGCCGCCCAAGCGGGCGCACAGGGACCCAACCCCCCTCGACGAGGAGAACCTCACCAAGATCGTCAGGGCGCTCGAGACCGTGCGCG
>JAUMWL010000221.1 GCA_030529665.1 Coriobacteriales bacterium | reverse complement strand
GACGGCTGGGACTTCAAGCAGTACATCCTGGGCACGCTCTTCTACCGCTTCATCAGCGAGAACCTGTGCTCATACCTCGCCGAGCAGGAGGAAGACCCGTCGTTTGACTACGCCAAGCTTCCCGACGACCAGGCCGAGTGGGGCCGCGAGGAGACGGTCAAGGAGAAGGGCTTCTTCATCCTGCCCAGCGAGCTATTCTCCCGCGTGCTGGAGACCGTGGACAAGGACGGCATGGCCGCCTCCGAGGGAGGCGACGACCTCAATGAGATCTTGGTCCGCGTCTTCGCCAACATCGAGGGAAGCGCTGTTGGCACCGACTCCGAGGACGCGCTCAAGGGTCTGTTTGCGGACTTCGACCCCAACAGCCCCAAGCTCGGCAACACCGTCATCGAGCGCAACAAGAAGCTCGTCACGCTCATCAACAAGATTGCCGGACTCAGCTTCGGCGGCGCCTTCCAAGACAACAGCATCGACGCATTCGGCGACGCCTACGAGTTCCTCATGACGATGTACGCGAGCAACGCCGGAAAGTCGGGCGGCGAGTTCTTCACCCCGCAGGAGGTCGGGGAGCTGCTCGCCCGCATAGCCATCGGCAATCGTACCAGCGTGAACAAGGTGTATGACCCCTGCTGCGGCTCGGGCGGCCTGCTGCTCAAGTTCGCCAAGATCCTCGGCGCGGGCAACGTCCGCGGCGGCTTCTTCGGCCAGGAGATCAACCTCACCACCTACAACCTCGCCCGCATAAACATGTTCCTGCACGACATTAACTTCGACAGGTTCAGCCTCGCCCGCGAGGACACGCTCAAGCACCCGGCGCACTGGGACGACGAGCCCTTCGACGCGATCGTCTCCAACCCGCCCTACTCCATCAAGTGGGAGGGAAAGAACAACCCGCTCAACATCAACGACCCGCGCTTCTCGCCGGCGGGCGTGCTCGCGCCGCCCAGCAAGGCGGACCTCGCCTTCACGATGCACATGCTCAGCTGGCTCTCCACCGAGGGCACTGCGGCCATAGTTGAGTTCCCGGGCGTGCTCTACCGCGGTGGTGCGGAGGGTAAGATACGCGATTACCTCGTGCGCAACAACTTCGTCGATGCCGTCATCCAGCTGCCGGCGGATCTCTTCTTTGGCACGACCATCGCCACCTGCGTGCTCGTGCTCAAGAAGTCAAAGGCCACGGGCGACATCCTCTTTGTGGATGCGAGCAACGAGTTCCAGCGTGCCGACGCCAAGAACAAGCTGATGCCCACCAACATCGATCGTATCGCGACCGCCGTTGTCGAGCGCATCGAGGAGGAGAACTTCTCCGTCCTCGTGCCCAACGACGACGTGCTCGCCAACGACGCGAACCTCTCCGTGAGCAGCTACGTCGAGAAGCCCGACGAGCGCGAGGAGATAGACATCGCCGCCCTCAATGCCCAGATCGCCCGCATCGTGGCCCGCGAGCAGGAGCTGCGCGACGCCATCGACCAGATTATCGCCGACTTGGAAGGAGGTGCGCGATGAGTAAAAGAGATTCCATCACATTGGAAAGCGTCGAGGTTGTGTATCGCAAGACCAATGACGTTATAGCCGACGCCCGTTGGATTGTTGAAGAGAGTCGGCGATTCGCGCATACCGTGGCCGATCAGACGCTGGTTAGGCGCAATTGGGCGCTCGGCAAGCGCATTGCCGAGGAAGAGCTTGGCGGCGAAGGGCGAGCAGATTACGGCAAAGCTACAATCGCACAACTCGCCGAAACGCTGACCGCCGAATACGGACGCGGCTTCTCTAGGCGTGCCCTCTATCAGTACCTGTCGTTCTATCGGACGTTCCCCCAGATTGTGTACTCAGCGAGTACACAATCTTCCTCCGCACTTTCGTGGACCCACTATCGTACGCTATTGCAGGTCCATGACCCCAAGGCACGCGAGTGGTACGCACACGAGGCTGCCGACCAGTCCTGGGCCGTTAAGACCCTGCAGCGCAATATCTCAAGCCAGTACTACGAGCGCATGCTGCTCACCCAGCACCCAGACTTGGTGCGTCGTGAAATGGAACGAATTACCGAACCCTACCAGCAAGACAAGCTCGAGTTCATCCACAATCCAGTCATCGCCGAGTTCATGGGCCTCTCCGAGGACAACACCTACCAGGAGAGCGACCTCGAGTCTGCCATCATCACTCATCTGCAAAAATTCCTGATGGAGCTGGGCAAGGGCTACGCCTTCGTGGCGCGCCAGCAGCGCATCCACACCGAGAAATGCGAGTACTTCATCGACCTCGTCTTCTACAACTACATCCTCAAGTGCTTCGTGCTCATCGACCTCAAGACGGGCAAGGTGACGCACCAGGACGTGGGGCAGATGGACATGTACGTGCGCATGTATGACGAGCTCCGGCGCACCGAGGGCGACAATCCCACACTCGGCATTGTGCTATGTGCCGACACGGACGAGGACATCGCCCGTTACTCGGTGCTTCATGGCAGCGAGCAACTCTTTGCTACCAAGTACCGTCTGTGCTTGCCTACCGATGAGCAGCTGCGCTCCGAGATTGAAGCACAGAAGACCTTCTTCGCCCTGCAACAAGCGGAGGGGGTTGAGGAAGAGGAAGACAAGGCCAAAGCATTTGCTAGTGGGATGGCCAATACGCTCATGGGCATATACGACCAAGCATACCAAGCGTATGCCCCCTTAACAGACGATATCTGTTCGCGAACGGCTTCGGAAAACGAGGTGGACTTGTTCTTGGACAGGCTACTCGACTTCGCGGGGTACGAGCCTTGTCATCGGTTGTTCAAGAGGGTTTGCGATTGCTATCGAAGCACGTATCCGGATGTGGTGGATATGCACGTGAGGTGGTACTTCGAGGAATTCGAAGAGGGTGGTGTCGGTGAGTAGGATTGACGAGCTGATTGAGCGGATGTGTCCGGATGGAGTAGAGTACAAAGCGTTGGGTGACCTTTTTGATACGAGAGGCGGGTATACGCCGTCAAAGCGAAACCCAGAGTATTGGCAAGATGGCACGGTGCCATGGTTCAGGATGGAAGACATACGCGCGAATGGCCGCGTTCTTAGAGAAGCTTTGCAGTATATCAATATATCCGCCGTTAAGCGTGCTGGCCTGTTTCCCGCAGGATCGATCGTCGTGGCTACAAGCGCAACAGTGGGTGAGCATGCCTTGCTTGAGGTAGATGCTCTGACCAATCAGCGTTTTACCTGCCTGACGTTGAAGAGACAGTTTGCCGATGCCTTCATGCCAAGGTTTCTCTATCACTACTGCTTCCTTTTGGACAAGTACTGCCTCGAGCACCTAACACAGGGTAGTTTCCCTTCGGTACATATGCCATCGTTCATGAAGTTCCAGTTCCCCATGATTCCATTGGAAATCCAGCAAGAGATCGTGCGCGTGCTAGACTCCTTCGCGGAGCTGGAGGCGGAGCTGGAGGCAAGGAAGCGCCAGTACGTCTATTACAGAGACAAACTCCTTGCGTACTCACATGATTCCTCATTTGAATGGCGCAAGTTGGGTGACATCGCCCACATTGGTCGGGGAGACTACATTACGCAGAAAGGTATAAAGCCTGGCAAAATACCGGTTATTCTTGGGGGAACCGAGCCGGCTTACTACCATGCGAAATGCAATCATGCTGGTGAGGGCATCGTAATCTCTCGGAGTGGTATTAACGCAGGATTTGTCACATATTGGAATGAGCCCATTTTTGTGTCGGACGGTTT
>JAUMWL010000220.1 GCA_030529665.1 Coriobacteriales bacterium | reverse complement strand
ATGTACTCCTCGGTGTAGATGTGGTCCTTCTTCTCCACGGAGGGGTTGGTGGGGTCATCGGCGTTCACGAGACTCGTGTAGACGATAAGCGTCAGCTATCTCAGTGGGCCCATAAGCCAGGCAAGCTCCTTGCGGTTTGGCGTGCATCTCTATGGTGAGAAGTGCGCCCGCGAATTCCTGGTGCGAGACTTGCCAGCGCCTTGTGAGGGATCCTCCACCAAACCTTGCGTTTTTTGACCCCTGCTCATCGCGCGAACTGCGCAAATGTTTGAAATCTGGGGCAGGTTTTCTCATGCGGGCAGTAAGGTGCCCATCGTTTGTGCAGGTAGAAGGCCCGCCGATAAGACCCCGTAAATTCGGATACCGAAAAATCAAACATTTGTTGAGTTCGCGCGATGAGGGGGCCTCTTTAGTTGCAAGGCGGCGAGGTCCGCCTGGGGCCGAGCTATGGGATGGCAGTTTGCGGGCCCCGCGCGTTGGATGACGGGGCAAGATGGATCCGGGGCGGCAGTTCGTGCTTCACACGTTCCAAAACCATGTATGTTCAGCATGCTATGTGCTCCCTGCAGACAGCTAGCCTATGCACAATACGATGAGTCCTGTCATGAGCCAGGCAAGCATCAATGGCACCGCCCCGTCCACAAAGGCCGCCATGCCAGTGAGTCCGTAAAACAGCTGATAGCATACAAGGCTTATGGCGGTGCCAGCAAGGCAGAGCGCGGCGAGCGTCCAGCCCAGCTCTGGAGAAGCAGAGCCAAGGGCAACGAGCGTGTTTATCTCCAAAAACGCGACGGTCACCCATAGGACGATGATGAAGAGTTCCGATGTTACGGGCCGATGTAACAGGACGCCGGTGATGAGCAGCAATGCCACATAGCTTGCGATTCCGCCGAACACCAGGGCCATGCCATGCACAAGACCACCAAAGAAGTCGAGGCCCTGCACTATGTCGTAGAGAGCCAAGACGCCAAGCAGGACGGCAGGAATGAGCAGCCACCCGCTCTTTATGCCGCGAATCGGTCGCCATGGGTTGAAGCCCACGACCCACCAAACAAGATAGAAGGCAAAGCAGAGCAGCAGCTTGATGTTTCCCGTTCTAATGCATTCCGCCATCGTCATCCTCCTTGGATGCCACCTCGGAGCCATCGAGGCATTCGTTTCCTACGCATTATACTTTGCAAGCGATTGGCGCCAGGCATTGGCAGACAATTTGCCGCGATTGTCAAGTTGTAGACTCCCCAAACCATCTGTACGTTGAGATGTGGGTCTTTCTCATACATACTTTGATATGAGTGGGGGCGGACTATGACGCACACCCGTTCTTTGGGTATTGAGGCTCTGCGAGAAAGGCGCGAAACATGGCACAGAAGAATCAAAACTACCGATATGTCCTTGTGGCCGTGGCCGTGTGTCTTATGGCCACCGGCACGATGGGCCTGCCCAATGCATACGGCGTGTTCTACACGCCGATGTCTGAGGCGCTCGAAGCGGGACGGGGTGCCATTACGCTCCATTTCTCCATCTCGAACCTTGCGATCGGCATCTTTACGCCCGTTGTGGCATGGTCGCTCGCCCACAACCACAAGATGCGCAACGTGCTGATGGTGGCTATCGCGCTGATTCTGGGTTCGGGAGCAGCCATCGCGCTGGCGCCCAACACATTGGTGATGGACGTGGCCGCCGTCGTGCGTGGCATCGGCTTTGCGGCAGCTTCCATGTTGGTCATCACCCTCTATATTGGAAACTGGTTCCAAAAGGGACGTGGTACCCTCACGGGTCTTGCGCTCTCTGGGTCGGGCATCGGCTCTGCCATCGCGAGTCCCATTGTGACTGCTTGCATCGAGCGCTTTGGGTACCAAGCGGCCTATCTTGGCTTTGTGGGATTTACCATCCTTACCATCGTGCCCGTTATGTTGCTTTGCCCGCTTACCCCACAGGAGGTGGGCATGGTGCCCTATGGAGCGGACGAGGCTTCCGAGGACGACGCAAAGAAAGCTACCGATAAGGATTTGGACCTCAAGCTGGTGTACCTCTCGCCGACCTTCGTGGTGCTGGTGCTCTTTGTGGTGGCCATCGTGTTGGTGACCACGCTATCGGGACACATGGCCTCGCTGGCTCAGGATTATGGCTACAGCGCGCAGGTCGGAGCCCTCCTGCTCTCGGCTTCCATGGTGGGCAACGTTGTGAGCAAGTTTGCCTTGGGTGCCATCGCAGACCGGCTCGGCGCCTTTAAGGCCATCGTTGTATCGCTTACCACCTCTGTGTGCGGCCTGATCCTTATTCTGCTCAACCTTGGTGGCCAGGCGGCGCTTCTTGCCTCCGGTTTCCTGTACGGCACCTGCTTCTCCGTGGGTTCGCTCGGCATCTCGCTTCTCACCCGCCATATCTATGGCGATGCCCAGTACTCCGATGCCTACTCCACCATTTCGCTGGTTACAAGCGTTGCCTCGGCATTGGGCGTAACGGCTGCGGGCCTTGCATACGACCTCACGGGTTCGTATGCCGCGCCAATCGCCGCTGGCATTGGGCTCGTTGCAATATCGGCGTGCTGCTTGGCATACCTTCGTTGGCGTGTGACCGCCCGTCCATGGGAGAAGAAGCGCGCCTAAAGATCGTGGCCTCACCCCCTGCGGAACTCCGCGCGGCGCCACGTCCCCGGCCTCATCCCCCTGCGGTCTAGTTGGGCCGTAGGGCGTCCGCGAAAATCCTTCACAAGTGACAAGGAAGGGCTCACTTTGGCTATCTCTGTCACTTGTGAAGGCCGAAGGTCATCGCAGATATCGAGGCATGAGTAACGTGACGAGGCGTGCTGGCTTTTCGAGCAGCGTGGGACCAACAGCCATACTGGTCGCGATCCCAGCGCACTTGCAGCCGAACGACAAGGAAAATGATGTCAATTCTGGCCTAAGAGGGTTAAGTTCATTATGGATACAACGTTTGGCGCGGGCTGCTTTTTTGTTGTGACCACGTGCGGCAAGCGCAACGGGGCATTGCTGAGCGTGTAAGCAAAGGGCTCGAGGTCGCTGGTCGGCGCGTATATTACTTCAATACGGTGATTGTGGTGGACAACGCTTTGCAGGTATTCGACGTGGCATAGCAAGAACCCCTGGCATTTCCTTTCGATTCGATGGCACCCTGCGGCGTGTGGCGGGGTGCCATTGTTATGTTTGACTCTAATTGGCGTCGTTTTGCGACCTTGGCGGCTCGGATTCGACTTAACGTGCAGCGGTTTTTGCGCGCCGGGGGCCGAATCTGGCCTCGAGGACGCGAAACGCGCCGATTCGGCCACGGCAGAGGGAGACGAGCCACCGCCAGTACGCCTCCATCATCATGTGGTCAAGGGCAATTGTTGCATCAACCTCGGCGGAGTCCGCTCCGTCCACGTTCTTCCACGATTCCGCCAAATCGGCGCACACAAGAAGTACCGTGGGTGCGTTAAAGGCCCAGTGTGTGATGGCACGTACGGTGGCGATTGCCTCGTCCGACTGTAACACCAGCACGCGCTGTGGCTGGTAGTTGCATGCGCTTGGTGCGTTTCGCCCCGCCTCAAGGATGCGCTCCATGTGCTCGGGGAGTATTTGCTCAGGCTTGAACTTGCGTACGCTCCAACGTTCGCGAGTCATGTCCAAAAAAGCCGAGGCTGGTGCTTTGTCTTCCGTGGTGTCCTCCGGTGTCTACTAGAGCGTCGCTTTATTCGCTCGGATATGCGCCATACGGCCTAGGT
>JAUMWL010000076.1 GCA_030529665.1 Coriobacteriales bacterium | reverse complement strand
AGGACGTGCGCATTTTGACGCATTTGGCACAGCGTTTCCGGGAAACGGTGTGCTCGTACTCCGGATCCACGTTAAAGCTCAACGTCTTGAGGTCTGACCGCTCGAAGCCAAACGCACTTAGGGTGTCTCTTATGCTCTGCGTATCGATGGAGGAGTGCCGCAACGCCTCGCCGTACTCCGGGTAGGTCTCCTCCAACGTCAAAGTGATCCTCGTTGCGTCCGGCTTGACCTTTATCTGTCCCCTACCGGTCACACGAATGGTCCTCATGCTGCTCATTGCTCAACAGTCCCTTCGTGCCATAAAGCGGTCCAGTACCAATAGAATGTCTTTGGGCAGCCGGCTTCTGCACTCGGCCACCATCTGGTCCGGCACGCCATAGAATGCCTCGGCGATGCTCCCCGAAATGCAGGTGAGGGTGTCGCAGTCCCCGCCCAAGGACACCGCCGTCCGGATTACGTCCTCAAAGCCGTCGCCCTCAAGAAACGCCGTGATAGCCTCCGGCACCGTCTGCTGGCAACTCTCCACGTGATAATACGAGGGTCTGATCTGGTCGCAGGACCGGGAGAGGTCGTAGCCAAACTCGCTCACGACGTAGTCCCTTATCTGGTCCTTGCTTCTGCCAGTGCGAGCGAGAAAGATGGCGCTGGCCGTGGCCTCTGCCCCTTTGATTCCCTCGGGATGGTTGTGCGTGACCTCCGCGGTAAGCCGGGCGGTTCTTCTGGTTTCGCCGATGGTCGTGTAGAGCCAACCCGCCGCCGACACGCGCATGGCAGACCCGTTGCCAAAGCTGCCGTAGGGCTCTTGGCTGGCATCCCACAACCATTCTATAAAACGGGCACCGTAACCCGCATCCGGATACGCCTGCCCCCAACGTTGCAGGGAGTCGGCAATGCTTTTGCGAATCTGGTTGTCCGGCATCTGTGGCGAGACCCCCAGCAGAGCGTCGGCCACGGCAATGGTCATCACCGTGTCGTCGGTAAACTGGCTCTCATCCACAAACAGAGGGAAGTCCTTGGTCTTCTTGCCCCTGTCAAACTCGTAGGGAGCCCCGATCATGTCTCCAAGAATTGCTCCGTACATAACTCATTCCTCCTTGTGTACCGCTGACAAGACCTCGTTGCCGGGCCCATCCGCTCGCGTGATAGGTGCGACATACCGTGCCCGGGTATTGATGTTGTGAGTATGCCTCATGACTCAAGCAAAGAGGTCACCTGCTAGGCGACAAGCGGCCAAAATGGCCGTTTGGGGCCTGGCCCCTTTCGGCCATTTATTCATCCATGGCAAAGACGACGATCACGCCGTCGTTGCAGCGCACGAGGGCATCGTCAGCCGTCACATAGTTAGAGACACCCCTGTCGTCCAGGAGGCGGAGCCTCTCGTTTTCCAGCTCCCACCGCATGCCGCGCTCCGTTACATATGCAGGGTCGCTAAGCGCCAAGACGGAAACCGTCTTTCCCGCCGCGCATTCGAGCCGCCAAGAATCCACGCCGACCGTACTTAGAACGCGCGCCTCGAACCCGTCCTCCACCATGAGCGGCGCCGCGTCTGCGTTTCTTGCGAGCACGCCCCACACGCCCAGCGCATGGTCTGGCCGCCCACCGGCGGCGCAGGTTACGTTGAGCCTGAGCGCGCAGCCCGTCTCCTCCGCACGAGTACGAGCCAACGCGATTGCAAGGCCAAGGTCGGTGTCGTCCTTCTCTGTTGGGTGACGGTCGGTGCGATTTGCAGTCCGGTGCGCCCACGCGCGAGTCTCTTTGTCCACGGAGTCCTCGTCGCCGCAAAACGCGTCGGGCACAACGCCTGCCGCACGCAGGACCTCCGCGCCCTTGTCGGCTGCGACCACGTAGTCACACTCCCTTGCCAGGCGCGCAACGAGTGCGGGCGAGCTTGGCTCCGGTGAGCCCGCGACCACCAGCGCGGTGAGCACGTGTGCATGCAAGCCCTTGAGCTTATCCATCGAAAGCTCGTCGTAGGATCGGGCGACCAGCGTTGCCCATCGCTCCAAAAACTCTGGATCCCTGCCGTCGTGGTCGTTGAGAATGGCTACCGTGGGAAATCCCGCCCGAACAGCAGAGCGCACCCCAAAAGGCGCATCCTCAAACACCCACGTGTGCTCGCGAGCGGTTCCTAGCAGCTTGGCGGCATGCAGGTAGCAGTCCGGGTACTCCTTGCCGCGACCGACGTCGCCCGCAAATATGACGTCATTGAAATACGTGTCCAGCGCATGCATGCGCAACGCGGCTCGCACCAGCTCAGGCGGCGTGGAGCTGACGATCACGCACGGTACATCCGCGCGCCTTAGCTCGCGCAAGAAACGCTCGCACCCGGCGTAGGGCCGCACCACGCTGCCGTACGCCGCCTCCACCGTGGCCCATAGCTCCTGGTACAGCGCCTCGGAGCTTTGGCCGATGCCAAGGTTTTGGTGATACCACTGGCACTTGGCAAACATGTCCAACGATTCGTGCTCATAGAAGACCCTCTTGGCATCCGTCACCCCATAGCGTCGCAGAAGTCCGACGCACGAGTCCGTCCACATGGGCATGGAGTCCAAGAGCGTACCGTCGCAGTCAAAGATGGCGGCTTGTATGGGCATGGGTCCTCCTTGGCGACTTTGCGTGAGGTTGCGTTGCCCGCAAACGCCGGGCACCTCATATGGTAAGGTATACGCTCGTAAATTGCGCGAAGATTCTTGCGTGGAAGGAAACACATGGCACGTTACGACTACCGCTGTCCCTCTTGCGGCAACCAGTTTGAGGTGGAGCATCCCATGTCCGAGAGGCCCCAGGTGACTTGCCCCGAGTGCGGCACCGTTGCCCAACAGGTGTTTGGCGCCTCCAGCATCGTGTTTAAGGGATCGGGATTCTACAACACCGACATGCGCGGCAAGGGTCCCTCCAGCGCCACGAGTGCCACGAGCGGAAAGGGCTCGTCCAGCGGGTCTGGCGAGGGCAGCGGGGCTAGCGGGTCCGGCGGGTCGGGTTCGTCAGGGTCGTCCAAGGAGTCGTCGGGTTCGTCCACAAGTTCGTCAGGATCAAACACGAGCAAGGACTAGGCTTGGCGTGACAACACGCTCCCTGTTGTCACGCGGGTTGTCATACGCGACGAAGGACCACGCAGAAGTGGCCATCGGGACCATCGGGTTGCGGGAGCGATAAGAACGGCGCATCCGTTGGCTCAAAGGCACGTCCGCGCTTGTCGCGCAAAAACGCGCTGACCACGCCCTCGTCCTCGGCCTTTAGCACCGAGCACGTTGCATAGCAGAGCGCACCACCGGGACGCACCCACACAGACGCGGCGCACAACATGCGGAGCTGTAGCTCACGCAGTGCATCGACGTCGTTTGGCAAAAGCGACCATGCGATTTCGGGATGGCGGCGAAGCGTCCCCACGCCAGAGCAAGGCGCGTCCACAAACACCACGTCAAAGGGCTCGCGCGCACCCAAGGCGTCTGCCGCAGCTGCTTCGTCCAAGCCACAGGCATCAAAGGTCACGCACGTTACGCGGTCTGCCAGGCCGGCGTCTGCCATGCGCTTGCGCGCGAGCTTGGTCTTGAACCCCTCCACGTCCATGGCTGTTACGAACAGCTCGTACCCACCTCGCCTGGCCGCGTTCTGCATAAGGATCGTCTTGGTACCTCTGCCTTGGCCGACCTCGAGCAGTCGTCCGGCTTTTGCAGGCGCGACGAGGTCAGCGACGAGGTTGGCGACGTGCTGGGCAGAAAGGTCGGCTGGAACCACGCGCACGCCCTGCACCAGGCCGGACCGCGCGAGTCCCGCCGGCCGACCAAGAACGAACACATCGTCGTCAAGCGCATGGGGCTCAAGGCCCGTCGCTCCCATGAGCTCTTGCGCCACCATGGTGTTCACGAGCCCAAGATTGGGAGCCACGTAGACCGGCGCCGGCTCCAGCGCCGATTGGGCAAACGCCACGCATGCCTCGTCGCCACGGTCTTCTTTGATGCGCTCGAGCAACCACATGGGATACCCACTCACCCACGCGAGGTCTTCGACGCGCGACTCGCCTGTGGCCAGACGCTCACGCGCGGCCTCCCTAATGGGCACATCCTCTGCCGCAACACGCCTGAGCACGGCGTTTGCCATTCCTGCGGCACGCGGTCGCACACCTCGCACGAGCTCGACGCCCTGGCTTGCCGCCACCGACGAAGGCGTCGACAAGAACAGCAGCTCAAAGGCCGCGACCCTTAGCGCGTCTCTTACCTGCGGCTCGATGCCAGAGCGCGAACGGACGTGGGAGTCGATGACCTGGTCAAGCAATCCACGCGACGCGGTCACGCCCATTACCAGGCGCGTCGCCTGTGCACGGTCGCGCTCGTCTAGCTGTTCCATATGCTTCGAGCCGCGCAACAGGTCACGCGCACGGGCTTCTCGCCTACGCACGTCCCCAAGGATTCGCACCGCCGCGACGCGCGACGCAGACACACGCGACCTTGTCATGCCCTTTTCCAGGTGAGGTCGTCGCCGCGCAGGCCACTAGCCCAGGCGGACGCAGCCATCTCCTTTTTGCCGTCGGGCTTTACGCGCAAGACCTCAATTGTGCCGTCGGCGCATCCCAAGTACACGTGGCCCTTTTGCACCAGAACGCTGCCCTGCGCGACCTGCTTTGCTCCGGCATCCACAACCGACGCCTCCAACACGCGCACGCCTCGCCCTCCAACGATTGCTCGGGCCGGTGCGGCATCGAGGGAGGCCTGAACCCGCCGCTTGTTTGCAAGTGCCGCATCAGCCGGATCGAGCAGCATCTCTTGCTTGGTAACCTTTGCGGCATACGTTACCTGCGACTCGTCCTGCTCCGTCCAAACGACGCCGCCACGTTCCACCTGCTCCAAGGCACAGACGAGCTCGTCCGCCCCTACGCGCGCAAGCTCGTCCATCACCTGCGCACAGGGCTTGTCTGCAATCGCGACGCGCGCCTGAGCGCAATAGGGACCAGCGTCCAAGTCGTGCACGATGCGCATGATGGACACGCCCGCCGCCTCGTCGCCTTCCAGCACGGCACGCTGGATGGGGGCGGCGCCGCGACCACGCGGCAAGAGCGACGCATGAACGTTGAGAACTCCGCAGGGAGGAATGGCCAAGAGCTCGTCCGGCAGGATCGCACCATACGCCGCCACGCAAATAACGTCCGGGCGCTCCTGTGCAATGCGGTCGATGTCGTCCGCAGCAAGGCGCCTGGCTTCCAGCACGGGAAGGCCGAGCTCAAGTGCCGCCGCCTTTACCGGCGACGGCTCCAGCCGCTTGCCTCTGCCACGCACGGCATCGGGTCGCGTGACCACCAGCGTTACCTTGTGATTTGCGTCGAGCGCACGAAGCGAGGGAACGGCAAAGTCGGGCGTTCCCATGTACACGATTCGCATTTGGACCAGCCTCTCCTTGCGCACTGACGCGCTAATCCGTGCTCGTCTCGCCGGGAACCGCGCCGGCAGCAAGCGCCATCTCGTACTCGCGCATCATGCGCACGCGCTGGAGCGGCCTTAGATGGTCGAGCATGGTAACGCCATGCAGATGGTCGATCTCGTGCTGAAGGCACACGGCCAGGAGGTTGTCCGCCGCCTCGTAGCGCATGAGGTCGCCGTCAAGGTTGCGCGCCTCAACCACCACGTGGCTGGGACGAGAGACCTTTACTGAGATACCGGGAAACGAGAGACAACCCTCGCCCGTCTCGCGCTCCTCACCGTCGGCGACCACGATGCGCGGGTTTATGAGTACGTAGGGGTTGCGCTTGTTCTTGGTGTAGTCGACGTCAATGACCACAAGCTGCACCAGCTCGCCAACCTGCGGCGCGGCAAGCCCGCATCCCTCCGTTGCATACATGTCGTCCAACATGTGCTTCGCCAGATTGCGAACCTCGTCGTTAATCTCTGTGATGGGTGCGCACTCGGTTTTGAGCCTCTTGTCGGGCGCAACCACGATGTCTTCCACGAATGCCATGGGTTACCTCCTCTATACCATGATTTTGGAGCCATTGTACTCGTGAATAGGGGCAATGGTTGCCGTAAACATATGTTCACAGCATTTATGCGCGATGGAGCCAGATTGGGGTGGCTTGTCGTAAGAGCGACTCGGTTTTTTGGTCGGCATGTGGCCGTTGGTCTAAACTATATGAAGAACAGGTCTATATGAGGAACAAGTTGCGGCGTGTTGAGGAGGTACTTGCAATGGGCGTGGAGATGGCGTGCGTTGAGGACATTGACGAGCTGGTGGAGCTACGACTCGCGTATCTGCGCGAGGACAACGGCGAGCTGGATGCCGCTGTGGTTGCTGGCGTGCAGAAGGGCTTGCCCAGCTATTATCACGCACACCTAGGCAAGGACCTCTTTGTGCACGTTGTGCGGGAAGGTGGCGTGATTGCGTCGTGCGCGTTCTTGCTCTTGGTGGAGAAGCCCCTGAGTCCGGCGTTTCCCAACGGCAAGACGGGTACCGTGCTCAACGTGTACACGCGTCCGTCGGCGCGACGCAGAGGATATGCGCGCAGGGTGATGCAGGCGCTGCTTGGTCATGCGCAGGAGATGGGCCTCTGCGTGATTGACCTCAAAGCTACGGACGCAGGCTACCCACTGTACAAGACCTTGGGATTTGCGGACGACCACTCTAAGTACCATCCCATGCAGTGGATAAACTGTGGTTAGGAACCAGCAATCACAGCGCACTGAGTCAAAAGGGGTTACCCCTTTCTGCTCGCCGCTAGCTACATCATGTCGTGCGCATCGACATCGATGGCGATGTTGATGCCCTGGGGCACGTCCACGGCACGAACGCACGAGCCCACGAGCTCTCCCACCTGCGAGTCCACAGGCGTCTTGAGCACCACGTGGCGACGCGTGCGGTCTTTTACGCGCGCCTTTATGCAGTCGGCCGGACCCAACAGCTCCCAGCCACCCTGGCTAGACAGCGCGTCGCGCAACTTTTGCGCAATGCTTTCACTCACGCGATTGACGTCAGCCGCGTTGCACCCCCACACTAACACGTTGGTAAAGCGTGCATAGGGTGGATAGCCTGCCTCCTTGCGTTGCGCCAACTCGGAGTCAAGAAAGAGCGAACGGTCATGATGTGCGGCCGCCTGGATGGCGGGGTGAGTGGCCCAGTACGACTGAATCACCACCTTGCCGGGCACCTCTCCCCTGCCCGCGCGTCCGGCAACCTGCTCCAAAAGCGCATACGTGCGCTCGGCCGCACGGAAGTCGGGCAGCTTGAGCGTGGTGTCGGCGTTTATTACGCCCACAAGCGTTACCTCGGGAAAATCGAGGCCCTTGGCGATCATCTGCGTGCCCACCAGCACCGCACATTCCGCCGCATCGAACTTCTCTAGGAGCTTTTGATGCGCGCCTTTGGTCCTTGTGGTGTCGGCGTCCATGCGAATTACCTCCACCGGACCCGTATCCTCGGCCGAAAGGAGCATAAGAAGCTCGTCCTCCACGCGCTGCGTGCCCACACCAAGCGCGGCAAGGTAGCGGCTGCCGCAATTGGGGCACTGCGTGGACGGGTCGGGAAACGCGCGTATGGGCCAGCTCCTGCCACAGGTGTGGCACGCCAAGGTCTGCGTGCGCTCGTGGTAGGTAAGCGACGTTGAGCAGTGCGGGCATTCGGGCACGCAGCCGCACTCGCGACACATAAGAAAGCTCGCAAAACCGCGGCGATTGAGCAGAAGCACGGCCTTTTGGCGACGTCTGGCAACCTCGCGCAGACCATTGGCAAGCGGTGCCGAGAAGATCGAGCGGCCGCCATCCCTAAACTGAGCGGCCATATCCACCACCTCAACCGCTGGGAGGGTGGCAGAGGCAGGGCGCTCGGGCATCTCCACGCGCGTCCACGACGCCCCGCGCCACGCGCCGTCGCGGCAACGACCCAGACTCTCGAGCGAGGGCGTGGCAGACCCTAGCACCAAGGGGCACCCGCGCAGGCGAGCAAGCTCTGCGGCAACCTCCCGCGCATGGTAGCGTGGGGTGCCGTCCTGCTTGTACGAGCCTTCGTGCTCCTCGTCGATTACTATGAGACCGGGGTTGACAAGAGGGGCAAAGAGCGCGGACCTGGCACCTACCACCACGCGCGCGATGCCCTTGCGCACGAGGTCCCACTGGTCGTATCGCTCGCCCGTGGAGAGTCGCGAGTGCAGTACCGAGACGGCCTCGCCAAAGCGCGCGCGAAACCGACCGACCGTCTGCGGGGTGAGCGATATCTCGGGAACGAGGACGATCGCGCCTTTGCCCTGGTCCAAGACCCGCTCGATGGCGCTTAGGTATACCTCGGTCTTGCCCGAGCCCGTTACGCCATCCACCAAGACCACGTCGCCTTTGCCCGCCTTGCACGCGGCCTCGATCGCCGCCAGAGCGCGCTCTTGTCCCTCCGTGTGCCTCGCAGGCTTGGCTGCGTGCGTGGAAGACAGGGTCGTCTGCTCGTCCCCGCGCACCAGTCGCCTGGTCTGCACCTCGACCGCGCCACGTGCCTCGAGCGAACGAATCGCGCTGGACATTCCCGTGAGCATGGCGTTGAGCTCCGCGACGCGCACCGGACCTTGCCGCAGGATTTGCAGGAGCATGTTCTGACGGGTGGCATTGGCGCGCGGCTTGAAGTCCCGACCCGCGTTGGTGAGCACGACCCACCGATCGTCCACCTGCCTAGCGCTCTGGTCCTGCAGCTCCCAAGGCGCGTCCTCGCTTTGGCGCCTTACGCGGACCTTTTGCCCGGGTGCCAAGAACAGCCGCAGCGCATCGGGCAAGTTGCAGGCATACTCACGAGCGATCCATGATGCAAGCTCTGCCCCGCACTCATCGAATGCCGACGGTGCCAAGACCTGCTCGATGGGAAGCAGCCGCTTGCCCACAAGGTCCGCAGGAGGTTCCTCGCTTAGGCCCACCACATATCCAACAGTCGGCCGATGATGCAGGGTGACCAGCACCGTTGTTCCCACCTCGACCGTTTGCTCGAGTTCTGTTGGCACGCCATAGGCAAAGGAACCATCCAAGGCGCGCGTAGATATGTCTGGCACCACCGAGGCGTATGCCATGCGAACTCCCCTCCTCGGACGGCCCAGTGAGCGATGGGGATACTCCCCTTTGCCAAGCAAAGGGGAGTATCCCCATCGCAGAGGCGTCCTAACTAGGACACGACTATGCGCGCGGCTTTCCGCAGTTCATGCAGAACTTGCCGGTGTTCTGGGTGCCGCACTCGCAGGTCCAGGCGCCATCGGCCGGCTTGGGCGTGCCGCACTCCATGCAGAACTTGCCGGAGTTCTGGGCACCGCACTTGGGGCAGGTCCAGCCAGCGGCGGGAGCGGGCTTGGGCTTGCCGCAGTTCATGCAGAACTTGCCGGTGTTCTTGGTGCCGCACTCGCAGGTCCAGCCGCCGGCCTGTGCCTGCTGGCCACCGGGGAACCCGCCGCCCTGCGCCACGTTGTAGGCGTTCTGGTACTGGTAGGGCTGTCCCACGCCGTCGTACATGCCGGGCTGTGCCATGTTGGCACCAGCGCCTGCGGCCATGTTCATGCCCATGAAGCCCATCATGGCGCCGTTCTCGTTTGCGGCGGCGGTGCGCATTGCGTCGCCGGTGGCCATGCTCTGGTTTGCGGCACGCATGTTGGGGTCGCGCATGACGGCGGTCATCTGCAGCGTCTTTATGCGCTCCTCGTCCTCGGGATTGGCGGCTATGGAGTTGATGCCAACCTTAACGATCTCTATGCCGCGCTGCTCGCGCCAGCTGCTGGTGAGCACGTCGCGCATGGCCTGCGCAAGCTCCATGGTGTGACCGGGAACCGCGCTGTAGCGCACGCCCTGCTCGCTGATCTTTGCAAACGCGGGCTGCAGGGCCGTAAGGAACTCGCTCTTAAGCTGGGAATCGATCTTGTTGCGCTTGAAATCGCCATCCACGTTACCCGTTACGTTCTTGTAGAACAGCAGCGGGTCGACGATCTTGTACGAGTACTCGCCGTTGCAGCGCACCGAGATGTCGGTATCCAGGCCAATGTTCATGTCTACAACGCGGAAGGGCACCGGCGTGGGCGTGCCAAACTTGTTGCCCATGATCTCCTTGGTGTTGAAGAAGTACACGCGCTGGTCGTTGGCCTCGTTGCCGCCAAAGGTAAAGCGGTAGCCAATGCGACTAAAGGTGGCCTTAATGCCCTCGCCCAGACCGCCATAGAGAACCGTGGGCTCGGTCTTGTTGTCAAACACGAACTCGCCCGCCTCGGCGCAGACCTCAACGATCTCGCCCTGCTGGACAATGATCATGCACTGGCCCTCGTTTACGGCAATGATGGAGCCATCGGTGATGATGTTCTCGCTGCCCTTGTTGGAGCCCTTCTTTGCGCGGCGCTTGCCCTTGGTAACAAGGACGTCAGCCGACAGGGAGTCGCAGTAGAAGTAGTCACGCCATTGATCGGAAAGCGCACTAGACGCCGCACCAATACCAGCCCTCAAAAGACCCATGCTTTTCTCCGTTTCTCCCGCCTAGGCGGGAATTGACTTGCAGACTAACCAATAATAATACTACGTCTTAGATAAGAGCGCCGCCACAGTACTCACAACACCCGTTTTCGTCGGGCACGGTGGTGGCCATGCAGTGCGGGCATTGCATGGCGGTCTTGGGCGCCTTTGCGTCGCGCACGCCCTGCCGCACCTGCGTGAGCGCGTCGCAGATCTCCTTTGCCAGGTTCTCGGCACTCATATACTCCACAGATCCCTTGCGCTCGATCGTGTTTTGGTTGAGCTTGAAGCGAATCTTGCTCACGTATGGATGGTTGATGAAGATGGTGATGTAGAAGTCGTATTCGTACTCGTAGCGCGGCGGGTTGTAGGACTTGGTGTTGCCCTCCTTGTCCTTGTATGTTACCTCGTCGCGGCTCTCGTCCACGTCGTAGTTGCAACCGGTGATCTGGTCGTAGTTGAACACGTCGGGGTTGACGGAACGCCAGTTGGAGGCACGCGTTACCACAACCTTGCAGTCGTCCTCGTCTATGTACACCTTGGTGTCGTTCCCGAGGGTGCGTGTTGGCGCAAATGCGGCCACCGCCTGCTTGTTTTGTTCGCGGTACGCAAGCTGCTCCTTGATCTGGTCCACCGTTGCCTGGCGCGCACCGGTAAAGTACGGGGACAGCTTGCCCGCACACTCCTTGCACAGAAGGCCGTCGGCGAGCTTTGTCTTGCCAAACACACCCAGCTCGGTTCCGCATACGGAACAATACTTCTTCTCAAACAGCTTTCCAAACAGTGCCATGTTGCTACCTCCTTTTGTGGCTGTACCACATTATGCGCGTTGGCGCGATTGCAAGCTCACGCCGACGTGCTTATTTCGGCGAATGCAGAGTGGCAAACTCGTTTCTATGATACGGACCAATCCAGCACGCGGGTGCGCATGCCCTCAACGTCCAGCACGCCGTAGGCGAAGCCCTTGCGCACGAGCTCGGCGGGCAAAAACTCGTCGTACTTGTCGAACACCGGTATCTCGGCGGGATACACGAGCTCTATGGGGTCGAACTCTTGCGCTACGACATCCTGCAGCGTGCGAACGAACTCTGCCGCTTCCGCCTTCATGCGAAACTGGATGTAGTAGGGTCGCGAGACGTCCACGCCCTTGATACCCAGACCCGCCGGAAGACGAAGCTTTACGACGCGCTCCAAGGCAAGAAACGCATACGTTCCCAGCCATGGAAACAGCGCCCACATGTCACCACCCAAGTTGACCAAGGGAGCGCGCGTGATGCCTGCGTTGAGTGCGACCGTACGGGCGTGGGCCAGTCGGGCACGTGCGTTGTCCTGCAGGTACGGATAGTCCTTGTGCTCGCGCAGGACCTCCCGCATGCGCTCGAGCACGCGCGTGTGGATGTCACCCGGGCACTCGCCAAAGTACGCAGGAACCTTGCCACGCACCTGCGTGCAGTACACCAGCCGCCGCTTGTGGTCTATCTCCTCCACGATCCACACGTTGCCCGCTATGGCGAGCTTCTCGCCCACCGGAGGCGGCTGGACCACGGTGCCGAGCTCCTGAGACTCCGAGCGCACCGTGTACTCCTCGCTCTCCACAAACACGCCGTAGAAGCGAAAGTTGTTTGTGACGCGCTCCCCCGCAAGGCCGACTATGAGCCCGCCCGTCTCGGTGCGTTCGATGTGGCCCGTTTCGATGAGGTGGCGCAGCAGCACGCGGTAGTCATCCCTATCCACGCGATGGAAGTATGCGAGACTGAGCACACGACCAGCCAGCGCGGCGGGGGTCATCTCGCCGCCCGAGGCCAAGGTGGCCATGGTTTGGTGATAGAGCAGGCTATAGGGCAAGCGATCCAGGCGAGGTGGCTCCACCCAGCGCTCCTCGCGGTAGAGCTGCACCAGCGCGATGCCCTGCAGGAGCTTCCAAGGGATTGTCTCGCTCACCATGGCGCGCGGCTCCGGAGGGTCCTCTCGCATGACGAACCACATCTCGGGAGGGGCGCCACGACGACCGGTGCGACCCATGCGCTGCAAGAAGGCGCTCACGGTAAACGGTGCGTCAATCTGGAAGGCACGCTCAAGCCGACCGATGTCTATGCCAAGCTCGAGCGTTGCCGTGGTGCAGGTGGTGAGGGCCAGATCGTCGTCGCGCATGAGGTCCTCGGCCGTCTCGCGAAAGCTCGCCGACAGGTTGCCGTGGTGGATGAGGAAGCGGTCCGGCTCGCCGTTTGCCTCGCAATAGCTACGAAGCGTGGAGGTAACCGCCTCGCAGTCCTCGCGCGAGTTGGAGAAGACCAGGCACTTGCGGCCCCGCGTGTGCTCGTAGATGTAGCCGATTCCAGGGTCGGCGTTGGTGGGTGCGGAATCGTCTGGTGATCCCGCCTCGTCCTGCTCGCCAGCCTGCTCCGGCAACTGCACGACGGGCGACGGAGATACGTCACCTCCCGCAAGGGCGTGCTCTGGCAGAGCCTGCGGCTCGACCTTCTCCACTATGGCATCTACGTGCACCATGCCCGAGCCGTCGCGCACGACACCAGCCTCTTGGGTGGCTTGCAGCCCATATGTATAGAAGTGCTCCATGGAGATGCGCCACACCTGCCCCGGCACCTGCACGCGCGGTACCACCGTGCGGCGCCTCGTGCCCTGCGCCAAGAGGGCACCACACGCCTCGGGGTCACCGATGGTCGCCGAGAGGCCAATGCGCCTGGGCTCGCATCCCGCCAGGCGAGAAAGACGCTCTATGAGGCAGAGCGTCTGCCCGCCACGGTCGCCGCGCAACAGCGAGTGGACCTCGTCTATTACCACGAACCGCAGGTCTCCAAAGAGCTTTGGTATGGCGGAGTGGCGATGCATGAGCATGGCTTCCAAGGACTCGGGAGTTATCTGCAAAATGCCGCGGGGCTTCTTCATCATGCGGGCCTTGTGCGATGCCGAGACGTCCCCGTGCCAGTGCCACACGGGAATGTCGGCCTCCGCACAGAGGTCGGTAAGGCGGTAGAACTGGTCGTTTATGAGCGCCTTGAGAGGCCCTATGTAGATGGCACCCACCGAGGTCGGAGGGTCCTCGTAGAACAGCGTGAGGATGGGAAAGAACGCGGCCTCAGTCTTTCCCGACGCCGTGGAGGAGGTGAGCAGCACGTGCTCGTCCGTGTTGAAGATGGCCTCCCCCGCCGCCACCTGGATGCCGCGCAGCGACTCCCAGTCGTGCGCGTATATGAAGTCCTGCACAAACGGTGCGTAGCGATCGAACACC
>JAUMWL010000219.1 GCA_030529665.1 Coriobacteriales bacterium | reverse complement strand
AGGTAGATAAACGCGGCCATGAGGTAGGTCTTGCCGGCGCCCATGGGCAGGCTAAAGATGTAGTCGGTGTAGCTCACGCCATAGAAGATGTCGCGAAACACCTGGCCCACGTCTACGGCGTCGGGGTTCTTGGCAATGCTTGCGATGAGCGCCTTTGCGTCGATCTCCTGGTCGCTCAGGTACTCGTAAAGCGCCTGCAGGCCGGGGTTTGCGAGCATCGCCTGGCGCAGCCTGTTGGTTATGGGCATGTCGTCCAGCTGTGCCTGGGTAAGGCTGTTGAACGCTCCCTGGCTGTAGAGCTCGTGGAGTGGTCGTCCGTCATGCGCAAGCTTGAGGAAGAGGTAGGTCTTTATGGCGTCAACCTGCGCGTCGCGCATGTGGCCCTGCGCCGTCATGTAGTCTATGAGCTGGCGCGCAGGGCAGTCTGGTCTGTTGAGCCACACGTCGCGGCTGCGCCCAATCATCGCATACGTCATCGTGGCTGCACCACGCTTACGGTCTCGTCGCCCGCGATGTTGCGTACGCGGATGCGAAGCGGCGGCCGCTCGGAGCTTACGCTGCCGTCCCAGAACTGGTCGGTCGCGCGTCCGTCCACCACCTGGAATCCGTTGCGGTCGATGTAGACCTCCGCGTCCGCATGCCAAGGACCCTCAGCGGCCGTGCAGTCAAGCGAGACGCACTCTATGAGCTCAAGCCCTTCTTCGGATACGCAAATGGGCTTAAAGCTCTGCTTGCCCTGAAGGGCGCCCTTTGCGTTGTAGTCGTAGATCTTGCCCTCCAAGCGGTCGCTCGTAAAGCTGGTTATGCTCGTGCGCCACGGTTCGAGCAGGCTGCTGCCGTCCTCGCTCAGCTCGTATGTGAACTCGTCCTCGGCAACCACGTCCGCGAGCAACGGCTTTAGGTCGCGCAGCTCTATGTCCATGCCGGTGTCGTTGTGCTCGTCTATGAACTCACGCATCTGCGCCTCGTCGACGATGTCTACATAGAAGACCACGACCTTCTTTGTGCCCTCGGGCAGATCGGGCATGGCCTCGTTTATGATGCGCATGGCGAGCACCTTGTCCAGGAATTTGGTGGTGGAGTCCGTGAGGTTGGGGATGTACACGGGCACCATGCCTTCGGCGGTGCTAAACGCCCCCTCCCAGAACGAGTCGAGCGAGTCTTCGTTGGTGAGGCCGGGGATAAGGACCTTGAGCTTGTCCATGGTCTGCGCGGGGTTGCGATACAGAGAAACACCGTCGCGCACCTCGTAGATGCTAAAGGAAGTGTCGCCAATCTCGAGCAGGCGCTCGCGCGTTGTCTGGATAGAGTTGACGCCAACATCGGCATGGATAAAGTGACGCCCGGTCTTTGCGCACACGGCGGCGGTGGTGCCCGAGCCGCCAAAGAAGTCCGCGACGAGCATGCCTTCGTCGGACGACGCCTCGATAATGCGTTGGAGAAGGGCCTCGGGCTTTTGGGTGGCATAGTCAACACGTTCTGCGGCTTGTGAGTTTACCGGGAAAATGTCGGTCCAAAGGTCTTGGGCAGGCATTCCGGGCATCTCGTCAAGGTATTGCTTGATTCGGGGCGTTCCATTTCTGGTGTAGTAGATACGCCCCTCGGCCTCGTACCTCTCCATGGTTGTTATGGGGCAGCGCCAATACCCTTCTTTACCCTTCCACGTGTACGTGTAACCGCCACCGCTTAAGCCTTTGGCTGATAGGTCTCCGTCCTTGTAAAGGCGTCCGTCCGCGTCCTTGTGTTTGTAATGCGACTTGATGTACTCGTCGGTATAGGGTACGTAGGGAGTATCAAAGTAGAATGATTCGCCGAGCGCATAATAAAAGATGGAGTCGTGGATGTTTGCAAAACCGGCGCTGTCGCTATGTGCTGACGATCGTTTCCAGATGATCTCGCTCTGGAACGCCGACTCCCCAAACACTTCGTCCAGTAGCACCTTTACGTACGCGCCGATGTGGTAGTCCAGGTGTACATATATAGATGCGTTAGGGCTCATGACGGCCTTGATGGCAAGCAGGTTCTCGTGCATCCAGTTGAGATAGCGCTCCTTGTCCCAGATGTCGCCGTACATGACCTCCTCAAAGCTGCGTAGTTCCTCGTCGTCGAGCTGTGCCTCGGCCCGTCGGGCTTCTTCGGCGAGCTTTGGGTTGCGACGGATGTACACCTGCTTGGCGTAGTCAGCCCCGGACGCGAACGGCGGATCTATGTACACAAGGTTGATGGACGGCATCTCGCCCGCGTCGATTCTCTTTTTAAGGAAGGCACAGGCGGAAAGGCATTCTCCGCGAATGACCATGTTTTCGCTGCTGGCGTCGCCCACGGTCTCTTGCAGGGTCGTCTCGTAGAGCGGCATGCCGCGCTGAACGCTGCGCACGATGCGGTCGTTGTCGCGGTAGCGCAGGAGGCGCTGCGTGCGTACGAAGTTGCCAAGCAGTGCTTGTCCCTCAATCGTGGTTGGGAAGTAGGGTACGTATTCAATCGCCATGCTCGTCTCCCGCCGGTCCGTCGTGAGGTTCCATTCTAAGACAGAACCCCATCCTACGCATAGGGCGAGACAAGAATTGCGCCTGGGGTGTGATAAGCTGAAAACAATGGAGTGGGTGCGGGATGGTCCCTCGTCAAATGTATCGCGGATTGTGGTTGGGTGGTGAAAAATGCCAGATAAGATGCCAAAGGTCTACGAGGGCGACCAACCCTTCATATTCGTGAGCTATGCGCACGCGGATCGTGACGTGGTACTACCCATAATCGCCACGCTTGTGGACGAGGGCTATCGCGTGTGGTATGACGATGGTATCCAACTGGCGACGCATTACCCGAGCTATATCGCCGACCATGTGTATGGCTGTGAGTCCTTCGTTGTGTTCGTTTCGCGCAAATCGCTCGAATCAAGTTGGTGCAACAACGAGACGAACTATGCGCTCGACCTTGAGAAGCGCATGCTTCCTATCTATCTGGAGAACGTCGAATTAACTCGTGACCTCCAGATGCGCATGGGCCATTTGCAGGCGATTCATTGGTACAAGCATGATTCGTATGGGCAGTTCTACAAAAAGCTGTTTGAAGTGAAAATCCTCGACCCTTGTCTAACGCCGGACGGTGAGAGGCGCAGGGAGGAAAAGAGGCTATGGGCTGGCAAAGCACGCGCGGTTCTTGACTCTGCTGAATACAGTAGGCAGAGCTATGTTGAAGCTCTGAACAACTTGCGCTCCATTACCAGAGCCGACGAGGAAGTGGAGTCTCTCATTGAGAAGCTTGAAGAACGTATTGCCTTCGAGGACGATAACAGGGCACGCGCTATCAATCAGGCTAATTCAGCGCTCAATGCTGAGGAGCCGCGCGAGGGTAGCCTGCGGGTAGCCATAGAAGAGCTCAACTCTCTGATGGACAAGGACGAAGAGATCGAAGCCCTTATTGGCGACATCAACGATCGTTTGACTGATATGGAAACTGAGCGAATCAGGCACGAACAGGAAAAGAAACGCAAGGCCGAAGAGAAGCGCAAAGCTGCGGAGGAACGTAAGGCCGAAGAGGAGCGGTTGGCAAGGGAGAAGGCTGAGCACGAGAGGCGCGAGCGTGAGAAGGCGGCTGCAGAAGCCCGCAAGGCACAGGCTATCAAGCGTGCCGAGTCTGCGCTGTCCGAGCCGAAGCCAAGCCGACGGGCATTGAGGAAGGCTCTTGCGGATTTGCAATCTTTGCCAAAGGGTGATCATGAGGTTGGACGGCTTGAACAGAGAATTAGGAATTCATTGCGTTCGTGGAACGTTCGTCA
>JAUMWL010000075.1 GCA_030529665.1 Coriobacteriales bacterium | reverse complement strand
ATTGAGCGCGACCTCGTTGCCAAGAGCAGTCAGCAGCTCGCCATCACAGCACGCCTCCCGGCGCTCCACCCACACTGGTCGAAAAACAGCACGCTTCCCGGCACACAACCTACACCGAGCTGCGGTTCGTGGTGCAGAAATCGACAAATCCGGCCTGGAGATGCCGCAAATCACATTCCGGCCTGCATAACAGCCAAACGGGGGGCCATCATGGACCCGGCGGTCCCTCCCGTGCAGCGGATCGGCCCGCGAATGGTAACGGCTAGGGCGGCAAATATGCCCTTATGCAACCTCCCCGCAATCTGGCAAAGCGTCACCCCTCCTTAGAAGCCCCCATTTGGCGCTCGACCTTGGTAAACAGGAGCGGACCCACAAAGATGCCCCCAACAAAGGTGAGGGAGTTCTTTGCGAGCTCGTACAGTCGCTCGTCCACGCCCATTACGGGAAGGACGTTTGGGATAAGGTGAAACACTGCCATCACGGCCATGCCAATGGCAAAGCGCACCAGCATGCGCCTCCATCCCAGGGCCTTGGGGTCGACCTCAAACGCGACAAAGCGCTCCTCGAGGAACCATCCCACAAGGGCCCCCAAGAACACGCCCGTCGACTTAAAGCAATCCACCTGCATTTCCAGGGGATCAACCAACAGCGCGCCTGCCACGTCGTAGTGCACGGGATACGGCTTTAACGCCACGTACAGCAAAAAGAGCAGGCCCACCACAAGCGCACCAACAAGCACGATTACGTTGCGGGCATCGTCTTTGTCCACCCACGCAAGCAATCGCTCAGAGATCCAAATAACCAGCACGCTCTCCAAGAGCGCCACCACCACGTCTTGCGGCGCATGCACGCCCAAGAAGTTGCGCGAAAAGGCAACCAGCAGCACAAACGCCCAACACAGAACGCCGAGCACAGGCCACCGTTTGCGATAGTGCCAGCCCAGAGTTCCAAACAGCGTGGCTGAGCTCTGCGTGTGGCCGCTGGGAAAGGAATAGCCCGTGGCGCCAGCCAGCGCACCCTGTACCGGGCGCAGTTCGGAGCTGCGTATCCAGGGCCTATAGACGCATGCGGTATTCTTTATAAACTGGTTGAGCATCGTCCCAAGGGAGAACGAAAACAGCACCAGACGCCCCGCGCGCTTGTCTAGGCACCACAGGAGCAGGCACGGTATAACGACCAGCACCTTGCTGTCGGCTATTTCCGATACCAGCACAAAGAAGTCCTCCACCACAGGTGGCAAGGCCTCGCGAATACCCTGGAGCCAAAGAAGGTAAGAGATGTCCACAACAATCCTTTCTCGCATGTGCCCAGCCAACTATAGCACGCTCAACACAAGACGGCCTTCTACCGCAAGCAATGCTCACCGCGGAAAAAACGAAAGCTGAACCGTGCGACGCATCTTGTATGATTAAGTTGGACCGACAGAGACGAGGGAAGGACGTCTATGGAACGATTGCTTGCAAAATATACCAACAGCTATTTGAGCTACGTGATCCTATTCTTCTTCTACAACATTTCGTTCGCGCTCTTCTCGTCCATGATATCGGTGTACCTCATTGGCAAGGGATACGCGGCCAGCCAGGTATCGATGCTCGTATCTATCGCGTCGCTCGCAGCCATGCTTACCCAGCCCATCATTGGCGGACTAACCGAGAAGTTTGGCATGCGGGCCGTAAACATGGTGATGTTTGGCCTCACCTGCGCCGCCGCTGGCCTCTTTGTAATCTCACCGGGCTTCTGGATCACCGTAGGCGCCTACTCACTCATGAACCTGCTCCTCAACGGCCTGAACCCCACCGTGGAACGTATGGCGACCTCCAGTCCCTATAGCTACGGCTCCGTGCGCACGTGGGGTACCATTGGCTTTGCCACGGGCACGCAGCTCACCGGCATTGTGTACTCGGGCATCGGGCCCGAGGCACCCTACATCTGCGTAATCATTGCCGCCCTGCTTGCCATCCTTGGCTTTTGGGGCACCAACCCGCGTATTGCCGAAACCGAGTCTGCAAACATCGAAGACACGGCCGAGGGCGAGGACGGTGCCGAGGGCGCGTCCATGAAGGACCTCCTTACAAACAAGCTGTTCCTCTTCTACCTGCTGCTGCAGGTGTTGTTTACGGCCGTGACGGGTGCCGCGTACTCGTTTACGCCAGCTGCCCTAACCGACTACCTAGGCATGGAGGCATCGACGGCGTCCACGGTGCTCGCGGTAGCCGCCCTGTGCGAGATTCCTCTTTTGCTCTTCTCTTCCAAGTTTATGGACAAGGTGCCCAACAAGATCCTGCTGCTGATCGCCTTTGGCGGCGCACTGCTGCAGGTGCTTCCCTTTGCGCTGGGACTGCCCTTCCCCATTGTGATCGCCATCACTTTTCTTACCAAGCATCCACCTGCGATCCTTAACATCATGACAAACATGAAGGTCGTCAACACCATCGTGGACCCACGACAGCAGATCACGGGCCTCGCCCTGGTAAAGACGTGCCAGAGCTTTGGCATGATCGTCTCGAACAACATTGGCGGACGCATTGTGGACGCGGCCGGATACCCACCCATGTACCTGTTCCTGCTGGGCATAATTGCCGTGGGCCTTTTGGGCGTCGTGTTCTTTAAGGTACCAAGCGGAAACGACAAGAAGCTCTTTAGCTAGGCCCCTGGCCACGAAAGGATGACAAGATCATGGCAGCACAACTCCAGTTGGTATTTGACCACGGCAAGCGCCACGAGCTCATTCGCGGTGCGGACCAGATGGCCGACTACGTGGACATCATAGAAATCGGCTACCCCGAGCTTATTACCTTTGGCTTGGACGTGGTGAAGGAGATTCACGACGCGCACCCCAATGTGAAGCTCTGCGTGGACGCCAAGGTGTTCCATGGCGGAAGCGGCGTAACGCGCCGCTGCTTTGAGGCAGGAGCGAGCATCGTAACGGTGCTGGGCTCCGCGCCTAACCCCGTAATCCAGCAGATGGTGCGCCACGCGCGCGAGTACGACGGCGCCATTATGTGCGACATGGACGGCATAAAGCGCATTGGCAAGCGAACCGCCGAGGTGGACGCGCTGGGCGTAAACTACATGAGCGTGTCGTCGGGCTTCCTCATGGAGCACGAGTACGACCTCAACAAGCGCAGGCACGGGTCCATCTTCCAAGTGCGACCGCTCGAGCTCGCCAGCGCCGTGAAGCGCAACCTCCTCCACGCACGATTGGCCATTGGCACCGGCATAAACGAGGAGAACATCGACATGGTGATGAAGCTCGACCCCGCCATCGTGATGGTGGGCCGCGGCATCTACTACGACCCGAATTCCCCCAACGAGTACCACACCGCCTCGATTGAGACACGCGTCGCCCGCATAGACGCGCTCAAAGCCCGCATGGGATAGAGGCAGAACTCCGCACGACCTGCCTCCCACCGCCTGCGCAAGCTCAGCGTTCGCGATTCAAGGCAGAACGCCACGTGCGAGCAGAGTCCCCATCCCTTTTAGGCTCAGCGTTCGCTTCGCTCACTCGCTTCGCGATTCGCCTAACAGGGATGGGGACTCTGTATGCGTCTACTGTGAGCCTCAGATAGGTTTTCTTTTTTTGCCCTTCGGGGGCGTTTTTTACTCGTCGGCGCCGCCGATACGCTCTAGGATGCGCAGGGTGGTGGGCAGCATCTCCTCGGCGTCGGCCTTAAACGGCACCTTGAGCTGATGCGTCTTGGGAAAGTACAGTGCACGTTGTGCCCGTATGTCGCGCGCCACGTCCGCCGGCAGCTCTACGCCCAAGAACACCAGACGCCCGCCCGTAAGCGCCACGCTTCCTATGCCCAAGCGCTCGCAGCGAATCCGCACGCGCGTGCGGTCAAAGATGTTGCGCGCCGCCAGCGGCATGCCGCCAAACTCGTCCTCGATCTCCTTTTGCAGCCTGTCCACGTCGGCAAGCTCGTTTGCCGCCGCCAAGCGACGGTACGCCATCACGCGCTTGTCCACGTCGGGCAGGTATTCCTCGGCTAGGTAGAAGTCGGCCGAGAGGTTGATGACCACCTCGCTGGGCTCGTCTCCCTCGGGCACTTCTCCGCGCGCCTCGGCCACCGCCTGGCCCAGCATCTGCGTAAACAGGTCGAATCCCACGCTGGACAGATTTCCGTGCTGCTCGGCCCCCACCAGCGACCCGGCACCGCGAATCTCTAGGTCACGCATGGCAATGCGCATGCCGCTGCCCAGATCCTGCAGCTCCGAGAGCGCCGTGAGCCGCTCGGTCGCCTCGGGCGTGAGCGGCAGCTCGGCGGGAAACATAAAGTAGGCGTACGCCTGCTCGCGCCCACGTCCCACACGACCCTTGAGCTGGTACAGCTGCGCCAAGCCCAGGCGTTGCGAGTCCTCGATCACCAACGTGTTGGTATGAGGGTTGTCTATGCCGCTCTCTATGATGGTGGTGGCCACGAGCACGTCCACCTCCTGCATCTGGAACGACAGCATGACCTCCTCAACCTGGTTGGGGCTCATCTGCCCATGTGCCACGGCCACGCGCGCCTCGGGCACCGCCTGCAGCACGCGATCCACGGCCTCGTCAATGGTGTGCACGCGGTTGGACACGTAGTACACCTGCCCGCCGCGCGCAAGCTCGAAACGAATCGCATCGCTCACCACGTCCGGGTCGTACTCGCCCACATGCACCTTTACCGGGCGACGTCCCGGCGGAGGCGTAAGGATGAGGCTCATGTCACGCACGCCAGAGAGCGCCATCTGCATGGTGCGCGGAATGGGCGTCGCAGAGAGCGTGAGCACGTCCACCTGCTCGCGCAGATTCTTTAGCTGCTCCTTGTGCTGCACGCCAAAACGCTGCTCCTCGTCCACTATTACCAGGCCCAGCGCGTAAGGATTGACGTCTGCCGACAAGAGCCTGTGGGTGCCAACGAGCACATGCACGTCTCCCTTTGCAAAATCGGCCAGCGCTCGCCTTTGCCTTGCGGGCGTCACAAAGCGGCTCAGCACTTCGACCCGCAGGTCAAACGGGGCAAAACGGTCAAAGAATGTGTCGTAGTGCTGCTGGGCCAAAATGGTGGTGGGGCACAGTATCATGACTTGTCGCCCATCCATGCAGCACTTAAAGGCCGCACGCAGCGCCACCTCGGTCTTGCCAAAGCCCACGTCGCCGCACAGCAGCCGGTCCATGGGCTTGGGAGTCTCCATGTCGGCCTTTATGTCTTCCACGGCGCTCGCCTGGTCGGGCGTCATGTCGTACGAGAAGCTCGACTCCATGTCTAGCTGGGCGGGCGTGTCGGGGCTGAAGGCATGGCCCTTGGCCGCGCTTCGACGCGTGTAGAGATCCACGAGGTCAAACGCGAGCTTCTTTGCCGACTTGCGTGCCTTGCCCGTGGCTCGGCTCCAGTCGGCCGTGTTTAGGCGCGTGAGCCTTGGCGCGCTTCCGTCTGGCCCCACGTAGCGCGTAATGCGGTCCACACGCTCCAGCGGCACATAGAGCTTGTCTTCGTTTGCATACTGGAGCAAGAAGTAGTCGCGCTCCTTGCCGCCCATCTCCTGACGAACGATGCCGGTAAACAGGGCAATGCCGTGACGGGCATGCACCACGTAGTCGCCAGGCTTAAACGGAAACGTGGTCGTGGTGGGGTCTATGCGCCGCTGCCTGCGCTTCTTTGCCGTGTGTGAGCTAAGGTCTGCGATCGAAAGCACCGCAAGCCGGGCGCTGGGCACCACCACGCCGCTGGGGATGGAGGCGTCCACAAAGGTAACTACACCGCGGGTGAAGGCGGGGCTGTCGAGCGCGCCTGCATCCAAGGCCCCTGCCGCGTTTTGCGGGTCGGTGCCAAGCGACTCCTCAAACGGTATGGACTCGTCCACAAAGCGCATCTCCAAGTGCTTGCGCGCCCCGCGGTCGGGCACGGCAAACAACACCGACGAGCCGTCACGCAGCAGCTGTCGCAGGCGGCCAAGCATCCTGCTGTCACGACCCGATATGCCAGGCTGCTGCACGTACAGGTCGCCAGCCTGCGGCGCGGAGGCCCCCGCACGTCGTCCACGTGCGGTCGTGGGACGCGTTGCCCCGGCACGCATGATTGACGAGAGCGAGACGCGCTGCTGCTCCTTGCCAAAGTCAAACGCCTTCAGCGGCGTGTAGAGCTGCTCAAACGGCACATGAGCCACGCCCGCCGCATGCTTTATGTCATCCAACGCACGCGAGCAGTCGTCCAGGAGCGTGCGCGGCTCCAAGAGGACCACCAGCGTGCGCTTTGACATGTGCTCCACAGGAGACGCGGTCTTTCCCCCATAGAGCTCGGCAAGGTAGCGATCGAGCTGGGGGGCGTTGGCGCGCTGCTCTATGAGCTCAAGGTCGGCTGCCACGGACGTGTCTTCCATCGCCGCCCTGTGCAAGGACCTACGCGCACGCGCCACGGTCTCGTTTGTAAGGGCCAGCTCCCTGCAGGGCACTATGCGCACCGACTCCTCGTCGCCAATGGTCTGCTTGGTGGCGGCCACCATGCGCCGGATGCGATCGATCTCGTCGCCAAAGAACTCCATGCGCACGGGCGTCTTTGCCTGCGCGGGAAAAACGTCAACGGCGTCGCCGTGCACATGGAACGTGCCGGGCACATCCACCTCGCCCGTATCGGCGTAGCCCATGCCCACCAAGAGGCGTGGCACGTCCTCAAACTCCACCTCGTCACCCACGCAAAACGTGGAGCTGCAGTAGTAGCCCGAGCCCACGGGCGGCACCCTGCGCAGCAACGCGCGTGCCGACGTTACCACCACGCACGGCTCCCCAACAGACAAGCGTTCCATGGCAGCACAGCGCGACCCAACCACGGCATCGTCTGCGGGCTTGTTTGACCAGGGCCAGTCGCTGCGGTCCTTGTAGCGCGCAACCACATCCTGCCCTAGCCACGCCGCAAGCGCCGCAAGCACGCGCTCCGCGCCTTCCTCACCCGGCACCACCACCAGGCAGGGACGCGGATCGCTTGCCCACAGCGCCGCCACCAACAACGGACGGGCACTCTGCGCCACGCCCACGGACGCATCCTTGCCCTCACGCAGGTTACGCAGGGGCTCCCTAAGCTCTGGCGCGCAGAGGAGCTGGTTTGCCACGCGATGTATCAACATACGTCTTCCTTTTTGCCATTGCCCGCCTGGGTTGGCAAAAAGGGGCTAAACCCCTTTTGCCAAAACGGCCAGCGCCGTGCCCGACTACTGGAACAGTCGGATACAGCCCGACGGCGAGCCGTGATCGTACAGTCCGGAGTATATAACGCCCGTGGCCGGGGTATAGGCCTCGATTATCTGGTCGTTGCCTATGTAGATGGCCACATGGCCCGGCCACCATATCACGTCTCCCGCCCGCCTTGACGACAAGGGCACGTGCAACGCCTTCCCATAGTTCCAAAAGTTGTTTGCGTCGTGACTATGCCATCCCGAGTTGCCGGTAATGTAGTGTGCCCAAGGGTTAAAGTCGTTGTAGCCCGTTCCGCCGCCCAAGTCCATGCCACAGGCATAGGCGCACTGATACACCAGCCCTATGCAGTCCACGCCCACGCCAGGCGCGCACGAATAGTTCCACACGTAGGGGCTGCCCACGTACTCGCGTGCGCGCTGAATGAACACGTTTACGCAGTCCTTGCGCG
Source organism: Coriobacteriales bacterium (assembly GCA_030529665.1). Lineage (GTDB taxonomy): Bacteria > Actinomycetota > Coriobacteriia > Coriobacteriales > Atopobiaceae > RUG440. The sequence goes on along the minus strand of JAUMWL010000075.1, from coordinate 6,187 downwards.
TTGCCCACAGCCCTATGCGCGAGGGCGTCACGTAGTTCCACGGCGCCCTGGCCGCCTTGGTGATCTTTACGTTTTTGGTGCTCACCTGATAATACCCCGCAGGGTTTTGGTAGCCCAGCTTGGTGACCTTTTTGCCGTCAAGAAAGGCGCGCTTTGTTGACCCGGGTGCCGCGCTGCCCTTTGACAGCAGCTTTATCTGCACGGCCTCCACGCGCAGCGACAGCGACTGGGTCCCGCTTTTGCCGCCGTTCTTGGCCCAGCCCATCCAACCAATGCCCTGAACGCGCACGCGATACCACACGTCATAGTTCTGCTTCAGCTCTCCCGTAAGCCGCACGCGCAAAGCCTCGAGCCGCTTGCCCTTTCCCACGGCACCCGCCACCTTGCCCTGGGCAACATAGCCGCGCCAGCCATACGACTCCACCTGGGCGTTGATCTGCACCTGACCGCTCATCCCAGAGCTGCTCACCTTTGCCTTAAGGCCCTCCAAGCGCTTTCCCTCGCCAATGGTCCCGCACGTACCACCGCTCTTCTTCCAGCTCATCCAGCCGTACGACTCCACATGGCCCACGTACGCTATGACGGGCTTCTTTAGCAGGCTCGTCGAACGACCGTCGTTTTTGGGCGCTCCTTGCCCCTTTGCAACCAATCGCACCTCGATGGCCTCCACGTTCTTGGCAAGGCCAATGCCGCCGGCTGCGGCATTGTTCTTTGCCCAGCCCAGCCAGCCAAATCCCTGCAGGTACACGCGATAGTAGATGTCAAAGTTCTTCTTGGCCTTTCCCGAGAGGCGCATCCGTATGGCCTCGAGGCGCTTGCCACGGGCCGGCAAACCCGCCTGGGTTCCGCCCGTCACCTCGTCCTGCCAGCCTTTGCCCTGCACGTAGGCCTTGTAGTGCAGATCGGTGCCGTCCAGCCCGCTCAGCTGCGCGCAAAAGCCCTCTACCATGTTTGAGACGCCCACGGCACCGGCCGTGTTGCCGTCACTCATCCATCCGCCCCAGGCAAAGATGCTGGAATACGTGCGGTAGCTCACCGATGCCAGGACGGTGGTGTCCTTGCCCGCAACCTCACCCGCCTGTTGCGGCGCGCCACCGCCCTTGGGCACAACAATAACCTGTACGGCCTCCATGCGCTTGCCCTTGCTGGAAGACCCCGCAAGTGCGCCGTTCTTTACCCATTTGGACCAGCCGCTGTCCTGAACATGGGCGCGGTACCACACGTCGCACGTCTTGCTCACGTTTCCGGTAAGCTTTATGCGCAGCGCCTCCAAGCGCTTGCCTTCGCCCGTTGTTCCCGCAACTGCGCCGTCCTGCTTCCAGCTCATCCAGCCATGGGACTGGGCACGCACGCGATAGGATACTCCTCCGTCTGCGCCCTTTGCCAGCGAGATTCGTATGGCCTCCAAGCGCTTGCCCTTGCCAGCAGTGCCGGCAACCACACCGTTCTTCTTCCATCCCATCCAGCCACGGGACTCCGCATGCACCTTATACGATACCGTCGGCGCAACGATTGCGGTCTCGGTTGACACAACCGATATGCCCTCCTCGTCTTTGGCAGCCGCAGTCGCTGACGCGTTGGCAGACAAGCCCGAGGTCTTGCTGGCCGCATCGTCTTGGGAGTCGTCTTGGGCAACAACCTGCTCCTCATCGCTTGACAAGGTTTGGCCCTGGTCCTCCTGTACCTCAACCCACTCGTCTTCGTCGCTCTGCTCGCCCGTAACGCCCTGCTCGTCCACGCTTTGCGCCACGTCCTGCAATCCTTCGGCGTCCGCGTCCTTGGTTTCGGCATCGGTGTTAGACTGGCCGTCGTGCTCGCCATCGTTGTCCACGCCACTCTCCGTGCTCGCGCAACGCTCCGCGCGCCGCTGTTCCTCAAGCGCGCTCTGCTCCTTGGTAAGCAGCACCACCTGCATGCTGCCAACAGGCCCCTCGTGCCCACACAACAGCGACTCGCCGTCGTGTGCCCATTCTAGCCAGCCGGCATCCTCCACATACGCGCGATACCACACGCTGTGGGTTGCAAACACCTCGCCCGCAAGGCGCAGCTGCACATCCGCGTCAAATGACAATACCGTGCGCTCGTTGCCGTCCCCGTCCGCCTTAACAACATGCCACGTCTCTGGCCACGAACCTCCCCACTCGCACTCGCGGTACTCCAGCGTCCCCTCTGCACCAGCAAGGCGCATGCCAAGCGGGGCCTCAAGTTTTGTCTCGCTTTTCTCGGCAGCCTCCAGCGTGTCGAACGACACCCATGCGTCATCCTCGCCCGTGGACGCAACGCTGAGCTCGATTCGCGCGTTCGTAGTAGCGTCCACGTCTTGCGCGTCCGCATCCTCGCTCAAGGACAGCGGCTCCTGCGTGGCCTGAGTCTCTTCCAGAGCCTCTGCAAGCGCGTTCGCTGGAACCAGGCTGCATGCAAGCAGAATGCTCAAAGCCCACGAGACCCATTTGTTTGAAACCATACGAAGCCCACCGGCCTTTCGGTTGTTCGCGATGCCTATTGGTAGTGCAGAATAAAACCGCCAGCGAGAAATGCCTCGCTGGCGGAATTGGTTAGACTTAGGCGCGCCAACGCCCAGAATCACGCGCCAACGACACGAGGTATTGCTGCGCAACGTTAACGGCACTCTCCTGAGCCTTCCAGCTCCAGTTGCCCTCGGCCGTGCCGGGCACGTTCATGCGTGCCGAGTCGTCGAGCTCAAGCACGTCTTGCAGCGGCATTATAACCACATCCGCATCAGACTTAAGGCACTTGGCCACTAGCTCGCGATACACGTGTTGGCTATCGTCGTAGGGCCACTTGCTCTTTATCCAGCCAAGCAGCGTCTGCGTGTCGTGCGTGCTGGTATAGCAGATCTTTCCCGGAACAGGCGTGTATCCCTGACGGACGTCCTCGTTTGCAAACTGGATCACGTCCATGCCGGGAAATCCCGTGGTCGCCACGAGGAATCGGACGGCAGGCGTAATGGTGCCAAGGTCCTCTCCAATAAACGGCAGGTCACCAAAGCGCTCGTGTGCAACGCGGAAAAGATCGAGGCCCGGACCAAAGTTCCATGCGCCTTCCATTGCGCCGCGCCCGCCGGGAATGTTGTAGTACGACGAAAAGCCCAGGAAGTGGTCTAGGCGCACGTAGTCATACAGCTCGAGCATGCGCTCCAGCCTGCGCATCCACCAGTCGTAGTTGCGCTCCTTAAGCACGTCCCAACGGAACGTGGGGTTGCCCCAAATCTGGCCGTCTTTGGCAAAGTTGTCGGGCGGACATCCGGCAACGCCTAGCGGGTTGCCCTTCTCGTCCAGCGCAAATATGTCGCGCTCAGCCCACACGTCGCTGGAGTCGGCGCTCACGTACATGGGCATATCGCCAATAATCTTTACGCCGCGCTCGTTTGCGTACCGGCGCAGCTCGTGCCACTGCTTCTCGAACACGTACTGCGAGCGACGGTGCGTCTCGGCCAGCGGCTCAAGGGTGCCATCGGCGTCGATGCCCGGCTCGTAGTTGCGCACGTTCTCGGGCCAGAGCTGCCATGGTATGTCGTCACCCACGGTTTCCTTTATGGCGCGGAACATAACGTATGGCTCAAGCCAGTCGGCGTTCTTCTTGCAGAACTCCGCATATCCCGGATCCTTGTCCAAGCCTTCGATGAGCTTGTCAAACTTTGTTTGGAGACCGTCGATGAGGAAGGGGTTGCCAGCGAATGCCGAAAGTCCCGCATAGGGCGAGCCAAACTGGTCGGTGGGATTTACGGGAAGCACCTGCCAGTACGTTTGGCCTGCCTCGGCCAACACGTCCACAAAGCGTTTGGCAGGCTCTCCCATGGTGCCCGGCTGGCCGTTGTTCGGAACGCTGGTTATGTGGCAAATAACGCCCATGCCGCGCTCCATGGGGCGCTGCAGGCGCTGGTCGTTGTGGAAGTACAGCACAGAGGTGCCCAGCGGCCACAGGTGGACCGAGCAAGATGTGCCGTCGCCTGCGATGGCCGGCTTCTTGCCCTGAACGATGTCCTCAACGTTGGTGCCATGCATGGGCACCGAAACGGTGTGCTCGTGCTTGAGGCTTGCGTTTGCCAGCACGCACACCGTTTGCCCGTTGTAGGTGCGCGTAAACCCAAACACATCGTCGTTGAGGGCAAAGGGCCTAAAGTTGCCTTCCTCAAACACTTCGGGCAGCGACTTGCGCACGGCGATGGCGTTGCGATAGATGGTGCGGCAGTTCTTGTCCTCGGCGCCCCAAGGATACGTTGCGCGGTTATAGGGATCGGTGTAGCCTTCCAAGCCGGCCTCGTCACCGTAGTAGATGCACGGAACGCCTGGCATGGTCATTTGCAAAAGAGCTGCAACCCACAAACGGCTAACGGCAAGGCTGCGCTGCCCCTCGTTGAGCCTAAAGTCGCGACGCTGCTCGTCGGTAAGCTCGTCCTTGCTGGGAGCGTTGCCAAGCACGGTGAGCAAACGCTCGCGATCGTGGCTGCCCAGCAGGTTGAGGCAGCTCAAAAAGGCATCGCGGGGATAGTTCTCGCAGAGCTCCTGCATGCAGCTTGCTATTTGGTGCGCGGTGGTCTTGTTTGTTAGAAAGTCGAGCAAAGATGTGCGGAACGGGTAGTTCATAACACCGTCCAGCTCGCGTCCCTGCAGGTAGCGACGCAGCTCGCCGTAGCTCACCTTGTGCGACGCGTCTTCCCACACCTCTCCGATGATCACCGCGTCGGGCTTCTCGGCAAGGGCCGCTGCCTTTATGTCCTCAATAAAGTCGTCGGGAAGCTCGTCGGCCACGTCCAGGCGCCAGCCCGAAGCACCAAGCCTCAGCCACGTGCGCACCACGCCGTCCTCGCCGCAAATGAACTCGCGGTACGAGGGGTCGTTTTCGTTTACGTCGGGAAGGTCGTCCACACCCCACCAGCACTGGTACTCCTGGTCGGCGTCACCGCCAAACTTAAACCACGAGGCATACTTGCTGTCCGCGCTCTGGAACGCCCCTTCCTCGGGATAGTTTCCGTACTTGTTGAAGTAGCGCGAGTCGCAGCCCGTGTGGTTGAACACGCCGTCCAGAATAATGGCGATCCCCAATCGCTTGGCGTCCTCGCACAGGCGCACAAAGGTTTGCTTGTCGCCCAGCATGGGGTCTATGCGCATGTAGTCGGCCGTGTCGTAGCGATGGTTGCTGGCTGCCTCAAAGATGGGGTTGAGGTAGATTGCCGTGATGCCCATGGACTTGAGGTATCCCAGCTTTTCGCGCACGCCATCGAGGTTGCCGCCATAGAAGTCCCAGGTGGAGATGCGTCCGTATTGGTCCTTGCGATACGTGGGCTGGGTGCCCCAGTCGTGCACAAGCATTCGACCAGGGCCATTGCGACCCTCGGTGAGGCTCTTTTCCACGAGCGCCAACCAGTCCTCGCCGCCGCGATAGAACCTATCGGGGAAGATCTGGTACACCACGCCATGCCTATACCACATGGGCTTTACCTCGCGTGGCTCGTATACGGTGATCTGGAACGAGCGAGGCTCGCCATCTGCAAAGGCGCCCTCGCCAACGCTGCACTCGTTGCGCGCGCCATAGCGCCACACGGCACCATCGTCGGCCGTGATGGCAAAGTAATACCAGATGATCTGGGTCTTTTGGGGAGTGATGGCGCCCGTAAGACGCACGACCCGCTGCCCGTCCTTGTCCAGAACGGTCTGCTCCATGGGCACAAGGGTCTCTCCTTCGCCATCGACCCACAGCCTCACCACGCCTTGGGGGTCCTGCTCGTCCCATACGTCTATGGTCAGCGTTACGGACTCACCCAAGGGACATGCACCAAACGGCGTGCGATAGGTCGAGTCGGAAGTATTGTGAACTGCTCTCACGTCTGCCTTGCCTCTCAACTTGTTTACACATACAGTTGAACATAATAGCAGAACGACCGCACACAAGGCTTCCTACATGTAAAAAAGCGCCGCCCCCTAAGGGACGGCGCCTCGTTGAGTTGTGTGTCAACCCTTAAGCTGCGCGTTTGTTAGCGTGCGACCTCCGGATGCAGGCTGTAGTACAGGTTCATGTAGTCGCCTGCCGCGCGACGCCAGCTAAAGTCCTCGGCCATTGCCTGCTTTTGCAAGCGCTCCCAGGCCTCCTGATTGGTCCAAAAGACCTCGCAGGCGTTGAGCAGGCAGCCGGCCATCTCGTCGGCGTTCATGTTTGCAAACGAGAA
>JAUMWL010000074.1:5769-13872 GCA_030529665.1 Coriobacteriales bacterium | reverse complement strand
GAGAGCCTGCACGTGCGCATGCCCCAGCATTGCGCAACCGGTCAGGCCGTCGCGGAGTTCTTGTCCACGCACCCCAAGGTGTCGAGCGTGACCTACCCCAACCTTCCCGGTGACAAATACTACGAGCTGGCCCAGAAGTACCTGCCCAACGGCGGATGCGGCGTTGTGAGCTTCTGCCTAAAGGGCGGCCGCGCCGAGGCCGAGCGCTTTATGGCGGCCCTTCGCCTGTGCGCCATCGAGACGCACGTGGCAGATGCCCGCAGCTGCTGCCTGCACCCCGCAAGCACCACGCACCGCCAGATGACCGACGACGAGCTCGTCGCCGCCGGCATCGCACCTAGCATGGTTCGCCTGTCCTGCGGACTGGAGAGCACCGAGGACCTTCTTGCCGACGTTGCCCAGGCTCTGGAGCAAGTGTAGCAATCGCCACAACGGCCAATTCCAAGCTATTCCACAAAGGAGCGCGTCCCCGGAAAACCCCGAGGACGCGCTCCTTTGTTTGTATTGGGTCTTCTTTGCAGGCTATGCGCTTACCCAAGGAAGGAAGGTAAGGTTCTGGGGCAACTCGCCGTTTGCGGCGGCCTCAAGAACCCCACTCAGAGCGCCCGTAAAGAACAGGACGGCAAACAAGACGGCGCATACCAGCAGTCCGCAAAAATACGCACGGGCAAAGTTGCGACGATTGATGTTGGCATCCGAGAGGCTAAACACAATGAGGAAAATGAAGCCAAGGAGGGGGATGGAGAACAGAATCATCAGTCCAAAGTAGGCCCAAGCACCGAGCGGCCTAAACTCAGGGGGAAGGTTAAACGCGTCGTATTCACTGAAGTGATTTGCCATGGATGGCTCCTTTCGGGGTGCGTGATGCTGCGGATGTGCTACGGCACCACTTAGTGTAGCATCATTTCTTCACAATGTGGCAATTCTTTGGGTTAAAGGTTGAGTTAGTTGCAAGCAAAGGTGGGTATCCCCATTGCTCGCTCACGCCAAGCGCAGGTCGGCAGACGACAAGCCCTCCAACACGTCGCCGTCATCAAACAGGATGGCATATTCGGCGCCCTGCCCTGCCCGCCGTACCGAGCACACAACACCCAAGAAGTCGTCGTCATTCTCATGCCCCGGCGCAACAAAGCGCACGCGCCCGCCAAGCCGCATACCCTGCCCCGTGTGCCCTGCATAAGACTCGCCAAGTGCCAAAACGGCATCCTCCGGCACCATGCGCTCCTCTCCCAGCGTCTCCACAAGGTAGTGCGCCTGAGCGTTGCGCACCGCTCGTCCCCGCACAATGCCAAGCACAAGCGCATCGTCCTCACGCAACGCCACCTTGTCGCCAAGGCCAAACCGGGCCTCGGGCATCTGGCCCTCCGCCGGTTGGGAAGCATCCAACTCCGATAGGGCACGGGCCAAAAACATGGTGTACTGATGCCGCAGCAAAACGTCTCGCTCCGTAAAGGCACCCACCTGCGCCGTCATAAACGAAGAGAGCAATCCGTTGACCTCGCTCGCCGTCGCCAGCCTGAGCTCGTGCTGTGGCACTGCCTTCCGTACGGTTTGCAGGAGCGAGACGTCATAGAAGAGGGAGCCTGCGCTCCCCCACTCACCAATCACTTCTCCAATATGCTGCCCGTCGCCGCTCTGCACAACGACGGGCTGACCAAGCTCAAACACGATCGCCCTAGAACGTGTCGCCGTTCCATCCCCATCGCGTGCGCATCATGGGATGGTAGGTAACATAGACCGACTCGCCCGGTATGTCCAGCTCTCGACGCAACAGGTCGCAGATGTGCGCGGTAAACCTGCTGCATCCCTCGTCGGGCGTGTCGCCAATGAGGCTCACCGACACAAACGCGCCTTTCTCGAGCTTTCGGCCTCCCAGCCAAAGCGAATAGTTGTCGTCTATGCCAACCATAAGGTAGCTCTCGCCCTTGCCAAAGACCGATATGGCCTTGCCAAGACCGGACTTTATGGCGTCTCTCTTTTCCGTGCTTACGGGAACCGTGATCTTTGCGTCTACAAAAGGCATGCTATTTCCTCCCCAAGCAATTGCTCTTTGCGGGTGTATGAATTAATTTTTTCGAATTCTTTAGGACTACTTGAATATAGCAGTATTTTTCTCTATTCTATTCGAGAAATACAACATTCTTTGCCACAAATGTACCTTAATCAAAGAAAGACGAACCATGATCGAGCGGCCGTACTACATCGACCGGCTCAAGCGTTTTCGTGGCACAGGACTCGTAAAGGTCCTTACCGGCATGAGGCGTGCGGGCAAATCTGGGATACTGCGCCTCCTGGAGCAAGCACTGCTTTGGGAGGGCGTATCCCCAGCTTCCATTCTGCTGATCAATTTGGAGCTCATCGAGAATGCCGCTCTTTGCGAGGCAAGCGCCTTGCTTGCGCACATCAAACAGCACGCGCCAAGCCAAGGCACCGTATACGTGCTCATAGACGAGGCGCAGGAGTCGTGCAACATTGGTCGCGTTGCCTACTCGCTACTTGAGGACGGGCGGTTTGACGTATGCCTCACGGGTTCGCATACCCGACTTGTAGAACATGCCCTTGCAGACGTAATGGCCGGTCGCTACGTGGAGATACCCGTCTTTCCGCTCTCGTTTGCCGAGTATCGCACCATGCACTCCGCGGCAGGCATGAGCGACGACCAGCTGTTTGCGCAATATTTGGGCAACGGTGGACTGCCGCATACCATTTCGTTGGAAGAGGACCCCTATGCCTTGCGCGACTACCTGGACGGCGTATACCACACCGTGGTGCGGCGTGACGTTACCGCCGAACTCGGGCACGAGGACCCCGCGCTCCTAGACGCCATCGCGCGGCACCTGGTTGGCAACCTGGGCTCCCCCTCGTCGGCCAACCGCATGGCTCAAAGCCTCTCCTCGTCCGGCCGCTCCTGCTCAGACGACACGGTGTCGCGCTATCTGTCTGCACTCACGAGCGCCTACGCCTTCCATCGCGTAAACCGCTACGACCTCAAGTCGCATATGCTGCTAAAGACGCAAGAGAAGTACTACGTGGATGACCTTGGACTACGGACCCTTTTGTTGGGACCACAGCAAGGCAACCTAGCGGGAATGTTGGAGAATGTCGTCTATCTGGAGCTGCGACGCAGGTTCAAGGATGTGCACGTGGGAAAGCACTACGCGCGCACGATCTGCTTTGTGGCCCAAGGGCCCCAAGGGCGCGAGTACTTTATGGTGGAGCCAAGCGTGCTAGACCAAGCCACGCTGGCACGCGCGCTCAAGCCCCTCCAGGCGGAGCGCGACAACTATCCCAAGACCATACTCACCCTCGACCGCATAGGCACAGGCTCGCACGACGGCATTCGCCAACGCAACCTCATCGAGTGGCTGCTTGCGGCGGACAGTGGGGACGGGGACGTTTGTCCGCGCTAGCGCGGACAAACGCGATGGGGATACTCCCCTTGGCCTTGTACGAGGCAAAGGGGGTATCCCCATCGCTTGGCCGCAACTGTCCTTCTCATTACCAGTGGACGTACACGGTCTCGCCCACAAACGTTAGGCTATACAGCTCCTGTGCCTTGTAGTACGGCAGGTTGACGCAGCCATGGCTGCCGTCGTAGGCGTAGAGGTCGCCGCCAAAGGCACCGCGCCAGGTGGCGTCGTGCAGGCCAAACCCGCCGTAGAACGGCATCCAGTAGTTGACGTAGCTCTCGTAGTCGGGCTGGCCGTCGTTGTTGTAGTCAAAGCCAACCAGCACCACGCCCTGCTCCATGGAATAGATCTGGAACGTGCCCGTTACGGTGGAATGCCCCTCGTACATGTTGCCTGTAACGGTGGCCGACTCCCAGATCACCTGGCCGTTCTCGTCAAACAGACGGGCGAACTGCGCCTCAAGGTCCACGTCTATGTAGCGGCCCATCTCGGAATTCCATCCGCCGCGCTCGTAGGCATAGTCGCGTGACTGGCCTTCGCGGCTTCGCTCCTCGATGCAGGGCGCCTCAAACGGGTCCACTACGCCATTTGCCATGCGCTCGATCAGCTGCTGCGCAAACGCGTCCTGGTCCAGATAATAGTAGTTCCACTCGTCGGTGTGATACACGGAGTACTGCACGGCCGCCTCGGCCCACCAGCGGATCGACTCCTCGTTGACCACGACGCTCGGACCGTCGCCAATGGTCACCCATGCCGCGTTTTGCCCCGCGTCAGAAGTGATTACCGTCTCGCCGTTTACCGTAATGGGAATATCCGTGTTGCGTACGCGATTGGCACGCTCCACCACGCGCGCGTAGTCGGGAATGTCCTGCACGCTCGCCTTTTTCACGACGTCCTTCGTGTCCATCTCGCACGTTGAGCCAAACGCCTTAACGCACTCCTTGGCCTTTTTGTCCACCTTGTCAGGCATTACCGCCTTGCCCGACGCCGTGCCCTTGAGTTCATAGAGCCCGCTCTCCTCGTTGAACACTATCTCGATGTCGTTGGACGTTACGGCCTTGCGGTTGTAATCGTCAACGACCTCGTTGATCTTGTTCGCAAGGCTCGCCTCGTCAAAGGTTACCGCCTGGTCCACGTCAACCTGCTTGTTGGCAAAGAGCGCCAGCGGCCACTCGTATGCCGAGCCACTGTTTATGGCTGCCTTGGCAATGCGCTTCTCGTTGCGCTTGATGCCAATGTCGCCGCCCGACACCTTGCCCTCAAATTTGCCAGCCTTGAGCACGCAGGTATACGAGGCGGTGTCTTCTTCCAAAGCCTTTAGCGCCTCTTCTTCCGTGAGGCCCGATATGTCCAAGTCACACACATACGTACGGGGAAGAATCCTGTTAGAGAACCGCTGGACGCCAAGCGCATACACCACGCCACACGCAACCACAACCGACGCCGCGATCACCGCAATGCGCAGACGCTTGCTCCATTTGCTTTTGCCCAGCTCGTCGCCCTCGTCATAGACAGACGACTCTCCCTCATACACGGGGGCCTTCTTGGAGCCAAATCGGCTGAAGATCTTTGCCAGCTTGTTGGATTCGGCCTCGCTGGGATCGTCGTCCCACGACAGGGCCTGATGCACCTCGGTAATCCCCGCCACGGGATTGCTTTCCTCGTCCAATCGAGGAAGAGACTCCGTTGATTCCAGCTCGTCGATCTCGCCCTCCGTGGAGAAATCAATCTCAAACTCGGAATCCACGTCCTCATGAGAGCCCACAAGCCACGAGGGTACCGATCCGGCCCTCGTGTCCGTCTGAAACTCGCTCACAACTTCGGGAACGGGCACGAACACCGAGGACTCGGTGCCCTTGGACTCCTCGGTCCCGGATTCCTCAACGGAGGTCGTCTGTGCCTCGTCTATTTGCGGCAATTGCTCCATATGCTCGGACGGACTGATCTTTGGAAGAGTGTGACGCAGAGGCTCCTGCTCAACCTGGCTCTCCTCCGCATCAGCCAAGTAATCGTCTTCGGTCGTCTTGTTGTCCACGAGCGGCTTTCCCCAAAAACCAGTGCCGCCGTCTTGCTTGGTGTTTGAATCTTTGAATTCGCTCGTCACGTGTTCCCCCAGAACCTAGGCATACATCACGTTATTTAAATAAGCCAGGACGCGTATGGCCCAGCGGTTTTATCTATCACAAGTTGCATAGCATAGCACGAAGATTGCGTAACGACCACCAGAGCATCGGCCGCCAAACAAACAACAGCTTATCTTTCCGCCACGGCACGCTGAGTCAAAAGGGGTTACCCCTTTCTGCTCATTCAAATATGTACTACAAATGGCACTCTATAATAATCAATTGGCGGGCAGCGCAAACGTAGCATTGCTGCTATGGAAACCGTTGAATTCACCTCTCATCGCATAGAGCTTGGGCAACGCATTGCAGGGCTCCGGAATAATCAGCGCCTATCGGGCAGAAAGTTCGCCCTTATGATTGGCATTAGCCGCACCTACCTGCGAAAGATCGAGTCTGCGGAGGCAAGCCCCACATTTGATATGCTCGAACGCATTGCCGCAGGACTCGGCGTACCCGTTGCCGAGCTGGTGAGCTTTAACGACACAAAGGACGAATCGCTTTCGCTGGAGTACTACGATTTTACCCGCTAAGTGCCGAGCGCCAAGCAGAGGGGGTTTACCCAATGCTCGGCACTCGGTCGCAAAAGAACCACACCGTAGCTTATAGCTCTATGGTTTGTCCAGCACGTACCAGCAGTGCGCGCGGTGCGAGCTTGGCAAACCGACGTGCCTGCTCTTCTCCGTAGGGTTGCACCGGCTTAAGGTGAATGGGAACGTTGTGACGGGCCCCAATGATCTTGGCACAACGCGCCGCACCCTCAACGCTCATGTTGTAGATGCCGTCACCAGGCAGGAACGCGTAATCCACACCCTCGGCGGCAAGCCTTTCCATCTGCTCCGTCTGTGACGTGTCGCCAGCAAAATACAGCGTGAGGCCATCGACTCGTACCAGATACCCCACGCACTCGTCCTTGGGATGGTGCGCGTTATACGCCTCGGTGCCCTCCACCTCCACATCACCAAAGACATGCGTAACATAGCTGTCGGGACTCGGATGCGCATCCATGTTTTGCCACACCACGCAGCCCGGGGCGTGGGGCATCTTGTTGATGTCGGTGTGATCGTAATGCTGGTGAGTCACAAGAACCAGATTTGCGGCAACGTCGTATCCCTCCCCCATAAAGGGGTCAACATATACTACCGTGCCCGCGTTGGTGGTGAGCCGCAAACTCCCGTGTCCCTGATACAAAAGCTTGGTCATTGTCCTTCCTCCTTTGTCTGTTCCTCTGTATGTGTGGTGCTGGAGTCGTCGTTTCTTTTCTTCGCCTCTTCCTCCTTGGCAAGCGCCCTTGCGGTGAGCTGCTGGTCAACGTACCAAATAATGCCTTCGGCTTGGTTTGTCTGCTCGGCATCGCGCGCTTCTCCTTCGGCGCGTATCCTGTCGAGGGCCTCGGTCTTGCGAGCATACGCCGCCTCAGCATAGGAGCTGTAGTCGGCGCTCACCGCCTCAAGACACGATTGAGCCGCCTGAATGTCCTCGTCGGTAACCCTTTCTGGGGCAACCATGGCAAACGCAAACACGGGCTTTGCCTGGGTCCTCGTGGTCTGTTCTGCCTCGTCCTTCTCTTCCGCCTCATCCTGCGGCGACTGATCGTCTGGTGACTCGCGCCAATACACGCCGTCTGTGGCTACCTCAATCTCAAACGTGTCTATGGACCCTTTGTAATAGAAGCCGTCATTCGACAAGGTGTTGCCCGCCAGATTCACACTATACAAACCAGGCGCCAACAAAAGCGACGGCTCGTCAAGCGAGACGACCTTGACCTCGTCAATCTGCGCGTCCTTTTTTGTGGTTCCCACCACATGGACTGCCACCGGCATGGTGTGGGTAGCCTCCGACGTGGGGATGCCCAGCCTTACCTCAACGGAACGCGGGGTGTTGAGGGCAAGCTCCTCCGCAGCGCGACGCTCCTCTTCTGCCCTATTGTGCTCAGCCTCCGCAGCCACAAAAATCCCCAGGATGGCGATAAGCACCGCGCAGACTGCAAACAGAATGGCACGCTTTGAGACGCCCGCATGCTTTGTGGCGCTCTGGCGAGACGGTTCTACGTGCAGGGCTTGCGTGTCGGAGAGGTCCTCGTCGTCGCCCAACATCGCGGGTTGCGCAGCGTAGGAATCGTTCGTAGTCTGAGCGGCATCGTCATCCAGACCCTCCACAGGCAATCCGCATGAAGGGCAAAACCGTGTGTTGTCTGGCAATGCGGCGTTGCATCGCGGACACTCCATGCATCCCATCCAAACGTTAGGGCGTGTACGACTCACGCCATACATGCTACCTCACTTCTTGATGCCTTGCATGTGACAGGGGCAGGTCGCCAACGCGCGCCACGTAACGAGTTGCCATTCACGGGCTGGACAAAGGGAAAGCACGGGTAGCCGGGTGGCTTCCGCCGGGTTGTTTCCGCTCGCCAAAACACCCCGCTAACCTCCGCATTGACGCGCGCTACTGACCGCCACCAACCGTGGTGTGATTTGCGACATATTCGGAGCGGAAACGTCGTTTTCGCACCGGAAACTCAAGTCGGTGTGGCCCGCGCGCCGGAAGGTGTGCTGTCTTTGCGAGCTGTGTGG
>JAUMWL010000074.1:1713-5669 GCA_030529665.1 Coriobacteriales bacterium | reverse complement strand
CACCCACACTGCTCGCAATCACAGCACGCTCGGCCGAAAACGACCCACACTGCTCGCAATCACAGCACGTAATGCCGGGGCCACCCACACAGCTCGCAATCACAGCACGTGCACCACAAAATGGCGGATTGGAGCCAGACCCCAATCCGCCACGCTAGGGCCAGGTCCCAATCCGCCACGCGCTAGCCAATAAGCTCGGCCCTCACGTCGGCGATGCGCTTTGCGGGAATGGCAATGGACGTACCGTCATCAAGCAGCAGGCGTCCTGCCTTCAGCTCCACCACATGGTCGCGATTCACGGCGTAGCTGCGGTGCACACGCATGATCTTGTTGTCCACCATCTCCACCGCGTCGCGTATGACCGCCGGGACCACGATATCCTTGGTGACGCAATGCACGATGGTCCGCTTTCGGTTGGCCTCAAGGTAGATAATCTGCGAGGGATGGACCCAATGCACCGTGCCATCAACGTCGTAGAGCGATACGCTCTTGCGCGAGGACCCAAGCTTCATGAGGGATCGCATGTAGCGATACGTTTCGGTGCCGGCGCTGATGGGATAGCTCTCGCCGTCCTCAACATAGTCAACGGGAGACGAGAGGTGCAGGTGGGCCAGGGCGTATCGTCTGCCGGTGCGCTGCCATACCAGCGTGCAGCGATGCCAACGAGCGTAGATCTTGTCGCTGTCTGGCGGAGTAAGCACCAAAAACCGCCCCACGACGCAGTACACTTGGTCGTCGGCATACGCAACGGTGTACGCCTCTTCTGCAACGGTCGATCGCCGAAGCATGGCACCGGTCGTCTTGAGCATTCCCGCGTATTCGTCACGCGTCGATGCGTAATAGTCCTTTTGCGAGCCTATCCAAACAAAACCGGGGGCGACCCTGTCGAGACACCACTCAACGTCGTGCGACCACATGTGACGTACATAGTCCTTAGAGAGGCGCAGAGCTTCCTTTGCATGTTCGTTGACGGAGCCTGTTGTCGTGCGCATGTTCTTTGTTGCCATGGCCACTCCGTTCTCGCGGCGCGGTAGTAACCCTCGCTTGATTTCAGTCTACAAAACAGGGAATTACTTGCGCAAACGTTACGGTGCGGTTTCGAATCTTGTTCCAAAACATGTGTCGTTCGTTCTGTTATTTGCGATGTTTCTCCACATAACCCGTGCCGAGCGTTGGGGATACTCCCCTTTGCTTGGCACGAGTATTGCCCCTCACATCGTTTACAATGGCATGTATCAGAAAACAAAACGCGCACACGCGGACGGAGGATCACGCATGAGCAACCAATACGTCATTGCCCTCGATCAAGGCACCACCTCTTCTAGGGCCGTCCTCATAGACCACGAGGCTCGCATGGTTGACTTTGTGCAACGACCGTTTACGCAGATATACCCCCAACCGGGATGGGTGGAGCACAACCCCCAAGAGATTCTGTTTTCGCAGCTTGGCTCGTTTATGGAGCTCATGGCACGGCATAACCTTAGCGCAAATGACATAGCGGGCATTGGAATCGACAACCAACGCGAGACCACCATTGTGTGGGACCCCTCCACCGGCCAGCCCATAGCCAACGCCATCGTATGGCAATGCCGCAGGACCGCCAAGCTCGTAGAGGAGCTTTGCTCGGACGCCGCCACGACAGAGCTCATCCGGAGCAAGACGGGCCTTCTGCCCGACGCGTACTTCTCGGCCAGCAAGATAACTTGGCTGCTGGACAACGTACCGGGAGCGCGCAAGCGAGCCGAGGCTGGCGAGTTGCTGTTTGGCACCGTGGACACCTACCTCATCTGGGCACTCACGGGCGGCCTCGTACACGCCACCGACCCCACCAATGCAAGCCGCACCATGTTGTACAACATTCATGAGGGGTGCTGGGACAACGAGCTCCTTGAGCTGTTTGGCATCCCAAGCTCAATGATGCCCGAGGTGCGGCCTTCGTCTGGATCGTTTGGGCAGACGAGCTATCCGGGCCTGCCCGCAGGAATACCCATTTGCGGTGTGGCGGGAGACCAGCAGGCCTCCTTGTTTGGCCAGTGCTGCTTCTCGTCTGGCCAGGCAAAGAACACCTACGGCACCGGGTGCTTCTTGCTCATGCACACGGGCGACGTGGCCGTGGACTCGGCCAACCAGCTGGTGACCACCATTGCCGCAAGCGCTCCGGGCGTGGGGCACACCGAATACGCCCTTGAGGGGTCGGTGTTTGTGGGTGGCGCCGTAATGCAGTGGATGCGAGACGAGCTTGGTCTTATCCATACCGCCGCCGAAAGCGAAGCCCTGGCCGCGGCGGTTCCAGACACCGGCGGCGTGTACGTGGTCCCAGCCTTTACCGGGCTTGGCGCGCCGTGGTGGGAGGCAGACGCACGCGGTACCATTTGCGGCATTACCCGAGGGACCAACAGGAACCACTTGGTCCGTGCGGGACTGGAGTCAATTGCCTATCAGGTGGCCGATCTGGTTCAGGCCATGGAGGCGGACGCGAGCCAGCACATAGAGACCCTCAACGTGGATGGCGGGGCATCCGCAAACAACCTGCTCATGCAATTCCAGGCAGACATCCTCAATCGCAAGCTGCACCGGCCCCAAAACATTGAGACAACCGCCCTGGGCGCGGCCTTCCTCGCAGGGTTGGCCTGCGGCTACTGGAAGGACACCGCCGAGCTGAAGGCCCTGCGCGCGACCGACGACGTGTTTGTGTGCTCCATGGATCGCAGCCAGGCACGCAAGCTCCTCAATGGCTGGAACGATGCGGTAAGAAGGACGATTTCGTAGCCAACAAGAGGAGGCTTGAGATGGCGGAGCGCCCGTACAAATCAAAGCAGATGATCGTGATGCGACGAGACCTGCGCATGCGCAAGGGAAAGATCGCCGCCCAGGCTGGGCATGCATGCGTAGAGGCCACATTGATGGCGCTCGCGCGCGAGGGTCGCCTGGACCAAGTACGCGTAACCCCCCAACAGAGCTGGGTGTATCTTGAGGACGAGGGCACGCCTTCCACGCCCCTCTCTCGCTGGTTCGACGCCGGCGTGGCAAAGGTGTGCGTGTACGTGGACGGCGAGGACGCCCTTTTGGACCTCGCCATACGTGGGCGAGAGGCCGGCTTTGCGGTTGCCTTGGTGCGAGATGCCGGCTACACCGAGTTCCACGGCGAGGCCACCTACACCTGCCTTGCGTTCGAGCCACTTGCGCCCGAGCAGATCGACCCGATTACCGGCGACCTGCCGCTGTACTGAGCAGATAAGCAGAGTGGCACACCGTTTCCTGGAATGGGTGTTCCACTAAAGTGGCACACCCATTCCAGGAAACGGTGTGCCACTCATGGGCGCAGGTTCCCTGCGGCGACGTGCTTGTCCAGCAGCTCGTCCACGTAGTCAGCAAGTGTCGTGGAGCCCTGTCGCGTAAGGGCGTTTCGGCCCGCCGGACCCGACCGTGCCACGTCGTGGATGCGCCAGCTCTCGCCATCGTTTGAGTCGTTGAGCATTATGGGCTGCACGTTGTCCATGGCATGGGCAAAGCGTGCCTCGGGCGTCTGGTTCTGCTCAAACTCCTCCCATATGGCCCTGAACTCCTCCGCCTGGTCGGCGGGAAGCATGCCAAACAACTGGTCTGCGGCCGCAGCCTCCCGCGTCGCCGCCGTCTTTTGTCCCTCGGCATCGTAGGCATACGTGTCGCCGGCAAAGATCTCCACCAAATCATGCGTGAGCGTCATTATCATGGTGCGGGCGATGTCTATGGGCTCGTTTGAGTATTCGCGAAGCAGGTAGGCCATAACCGTCATGTGCCATGCGTGCTCGGCGTCGTTCTCTCTCCTGCCATGGTTTGAGAGGAGCGTCTGACGAAGCACGTTCTTCTCGTCGTCTATTTGGAGAGCAAAGGCGAGCTGCTGGGCAAGGCGTTGGTTGTCCACGACGCACCTACCTCTTGCACTCGTCGACAAACCGCTGCACGATGCGCCTCTG
>JAUMWL010000074.1:0-1613 GCA_030529665.1 Coriobacteriales bacterium | reverse complement strand
AGGATCTGCGATCCACGGCAGATACCCAGCACGGGCATGTCGGCCTCAAGGGCATGGTCCATTAGTCGGTATTCCAGCTGGTCGCGAATAGGCTGAGTTGGTCCGCACTGCGGAATTGGCTCCTCGCCATAGAGGCTCGGGCTAACGTCCGCACCGCCCGTGAGCAGCAATCCGTCGCAGATGGAAAGCATCTGCTCCACGTCCACCTTGTCAGAGTCGAATGGCAGTATGAGGGGTATTGCGCCACAGGCATACAGGACATCCAAGTATCCCGGACGCATCCAAAGGCCCTTTTCCTCGTCGTATAACGGCGAGAGTCCAACTATTGGCTTCATAGCCACTCCCCCATACCTCAACGAAGGCCCGCGCACCAACCTAGCGCACAAACCTACTGTGCAGCAAAATCACCGTGGCACCTACGGTTGCCATCACCGACAGCCCAAAGGCAAACACCCACGTGCCATCCATGGGCAGGGGCGTGTTCATGCCATAGAAGCCATACACCATGTTGGGTATAGAGAGGACCAACGTAAGGATGGCGAGCGTGCGCATGGTAATGTTCATATTATTATTAATTATGTTGCCAAAGGTGTCCATAGTGCCGTTAAGAATGTTTGAGTACGTAGAGCACATCTCTATGGCCTGGCTCATCTCAATGGACACGTCGTCCAACAGGTCGCGGTCCTCCTCGTACAAGCGCAGTATGCGGCCGTAGCCAATCTTGTTGAGAGTCGCCTCGGTGGACTTGAGCGAGGTAGAGAAGTACACCAAGGACTTCTCAAAACCCAGCATCTTTATGAGCTCGTCGTTTCGCATGGTCTTGCGCAGCACGCGTTCGTTCTCGCGGAACTGCCGGTTGATCGAGCGCAGGCACACGAGGTAGCGCTGCGAGATGTGCAGAAGCATCTGCAGGAGCACGCGGGTGCGCTGGGTCGTGTTGAGGTTGCGCACCTTGCCTTGCGCAAAGGTGTTGATTATTTCGGATTCCTTGAGGCTCACCGTAACCAAGATGTCCTGCTCGGGCAAAAAGATAAGCGACAAGGGGTGCGTGTCGTACTGGATGATGGAGGAGTCCACCGTCTCGCGGTCATCCTCCACAAAGGGGCAGTCCACGATAACGAGCACCTGACCGGTGTCGTCGTCGTAGTCGATGTGCGACGTCTCCTCGTCGTCCAAGGAAGACCGCACGAACTCTGGCTCGATGCCCAGCTCGCTCTGCAGCCACCGGCGATCGTCCGCATCGGGAGAGACCACGCTGACCCAACAGCCTGGTTCCGGCGCGTCAATCTTTCGCGGAGCACACCTTTGGGACGCGATACCCGAAGGGTCGGCTTTCGGCATATACGTCTTGTAGTATTCGATCATGATTACCGCCCCCCTCGTTCATGGTTGCTCTTGTCCCTTTCTACGATACGGGCAATGCTGAAGGTCCATTCTACCCCTTTTTCATCAAAAGGGGTACCCAAGCAAAAGGGATACTCCCCTTTGCTTGGAGAGTACCCCTTGGTTGTGCGGTATAACGCAGAGGTTTAGCCAAAGTAGCGCTTAAGCAGACCGGCGAACGCCTTGCCGTGACGGGCCTCGTCGCGAGCCATCTCGTGCACGGTGTCGTG
>JAUMWL010000073.1 GCA_030529665.1 Coriobacteriales bacterium | reverse complement strand
ACCCGCTTGCCCTCTTAGGCGCCACCGAGGGGGTGAAGGGCATCCCCTCACGAGTCCGAGAGGGGACGAACATGAACGATACGACCACCATCGCGCGCGAGGGCATCCAGACGCTGGGCGCCGTGGACGCGGGAGCCATGGGCTGGGACGCGGCCGAGGACATGCCCGACGAGTACGGGCGCGCTTGCATGGAACTCACCGCAGAGACGCTCACGCGGGCGGGCATGCTCGTGCTGGGCGTTCTGGGCGACACCGACCTCGTCTACGTGGAGGACGGCGACGTGTGCGTGGGGCGCGTGGCCCCGCTGCCGTCACAGCTCATCGACGTGACCAAGGAGGACCTCGAGGAGTCCCTGTCCGACGCGTGCGAGGAGCTGCCCCTCGCATACCTCTCCGCCGCCATGGCCGCCCATGCCATCACGGGCGCGGACTCGGTCCGCTGCGACGCCCTCACGTTCTGCATGGACCCATCGCAGGCCCGCATGCGGGTCTGCCACGTGCGCGGGGTCTGCCGCATGTAGCCATGCGACCGCACGCGCCGAAGCGCCAGCGCCCGCCACCACGGCGGGCGCTTTTCCTTTTGTGGAGCATTTGTGCAGGTAGATGCGCCGGACAGGGCCGCCGCCACGGCGCGTGCCAGGCCCACGCGTCCGCCCTTCCCGCACTCGCAGGCACCCCTAGCGACTCGTGGGGGAAGGGTTTTGGCGTACGACGAAACGCCGCATGGGAGGCCGTTCGCACGGAGTCTCGCAAGGGTCTCCACGAAACCCGCCACAAATCCCTGCGGCATTGGTGCAGGTTGTCGTGATGCCTCCTTGCGCCCTCCTACCACGAAGGCGAGGACCCTTGGCATCCAAGGGTTGTAGACGAGCACGCACGCAGCGTGTGCAGCCACAACCCGAGAGGAGACAAGGACATGAAGACCGAGAAGAGCTACAAGGACATGACGCGCGAGGAGCGAAAGGCCGCAGCGCAGGCCAGGGCCCAGGCGGCACTCGACCGCATCGGCGACGGGGTGCGCTCCGTGTGGAGCTCAGAGGCTTGGGCGCAGTGGCTCCAGACACTCGCCAAGTTCCACGACTACAGCCTCAACAACACCATGCTCATCGCCATGCAGATGCCCGAGGCCACGCGCGTGGCGAGCTACCGCAGCTGGCAGCGCGACTTCGGCCGCCACGTCAAGAAGGGCGAGCACGGCATCGAGGTGCTCGTGCCCATGGTCGTGAAGAGCAGGCTGGGCGATCCCGAGGAGACACCACGGGACGACGCCGAGGAGGCCGCCGAGCGCAGGAGGCTCGTCGGCTTCAAGGTAGGCCACGTGTTCGACGTCTCCCAGACCGAGGGCGAGCCGCTCCCCACCATCGCGGAGCGCGTCACGGGCGACGTGGAGCGCTACGACGAGGTGATGGGCGCCATACGCGCAGTGTCGGCGTACCCCGTGGAGATCGTGGACGGACTGCCGCCCGAGACGAACGGACTGTTCTCCCGCATGGGCTACATCGCCATCCGCGCCGGCATGCCGCAGGGCCAGACCGTGAAAACCGCCCTCCACGAGCTGGCGCACAGCGTGCTCCACGACGGCAGTGCCGAGCAGCTGCCCGACCGCGCCATGCGCGAGGTGCAGGCGGAGTCCGTGGCCTACGCCGTGAGCGCGGCGCTGGGGCTCGACACCAGCGACTACAGCTTCGGCTACGTGGCCTCTTGGGCCATCGGCAAGACCGACGAGGAGATGCGCCGGTGCATGCAGTTGGTGCGCGACGCGGCCAAGGACATCATCGACAAGATGGACATCGTCCTCGCGGCATAGGGACGCACATGCGGGAGGCCACTTGCCTCCCGCCCCTTCAAGTAGAGGAGCGGAACATGGTAGAGAGGCAGCTCGCCAACGACACGTGCCCCGTGTGCGGATCGACGTCCATAGAGGGCTGGGAGGTGATCATAGAGGGCAACCTCGCGATACAGGAGTGTACGTGCGGGGAGTGCGGATGTTCCTGTTACTTCAGAGTCTTTGAGCGCTTGACGAGTGCCTTGCCAAAGCCCGCGAAGAACGAGATCTTCTTAAAGGTGCTCAGGGCCTTGATCTGCTTTTCGAACTCGGATCCGAGCTCCTCCTCGGTAAAGCTGTAGCCCATGGCATCGCCCGCCGGCTTGAGGATGCCGGCGAACTTGGCAAGGTCCATCTCGCCGCCTTCGCTGTTCTCGTCTTCCCTCATGAGCTCTTCGGGAATGTTCGCGATAACCTCGTCCCTGAACTTCTTGTCCTTGATGATGTTGGACACAAACGCACTAGCGGACGTATCTGCCATGGTATTCTCCTATCTTCTTCGTGCGGGACTACCCCACACCCACGCAGAAGATAGGACACAAAGTGCATCAAATCCGCACCACATGACCGTGCCGGGCGCTTCTTCTGTCGCATCTGTAGACACGCCAAGAGAAATGCCCGGCAAACAGCCGTCGTCTTAGCTTTCCTTGTTTTGTACGAGCCTTAAGCCAGTATGTCCGCCACGGCCGACTGGATGTCCTCGGCAGAATAACCCGAAACGGTCATGTACGCATAGAAGGTGTCGAGCGCCTCGTGGGCGATGTCATCGGTGGTGCGACCTGCTTCCGCCTGAAGCTTGCCGATGGTCTCGGCCAGCACCTCGTTCAGCTGCTCTTTCAAGCCAGCCTCGAGGGAGAGGCGATACATCCACTGGATGAGCACGCCGAAGAAGGCCTTCTTCCATGCGAACTTGGCACTCTGGTCGCCTTCGTGTACCTGCTTCCAGAACTCCTGGCCAACGGCCTCCAGGTCCTCGTCGGCGATACCATACTTACGGATGGAGCCAAGGTTGTCGGCGAGTGCCTGAGCTGCTCCAACACCCGAGACTCCCTTCATCCCCTCGTGCGCGTCTACGTCGGCCTCAAGGGCGTTCTTGGCCAGCTGCCTCGTCGCTGCCAGGAGCTCCTCGTCACTTACGCCGCGCACGCGCAGAGAGTAATACAGGGACGGCAGCGAGCTGATTGCCGTCTCGCGCGGGGTGGGCAGCGTGCCAGTCGTGTTCCTTGCCAACCCCTCGCCGAACTCGCCAAAGACGGCCGGCATCTCGGCGTACGTGTATCCGCCAAAGCGCACGAGACGCGCCACCCACTGCGCCACCACGCAACGGAACGCCAGCTTGTACGCATCCTCGGTACTCATGGGGCTCTCGGAGCGCTCCTTGCAATACGCCATGACCATGCTGCGTACGTCTTCGTCGGACATTCCCAACGCATTGAGCCTGCTCTTCATGTCCTCAAACGCCGGCTTTGGCGACGCGTCGGCCTCGTTGATGGACGCTGCGCCCTCTGCGGAGAATACTGCCTCTTCTGCCATGTTGTTTCCCTTCGTTCGTGTTCCCGTCGCCTTCGCGCGACAATTCGTTCAAAGAATAGCGGGGCAGGCGCACCAAATCCGCACTACGGGCAGCCCGCTATGGTGCGGATTTGGTGCGTGCTCCTTGGTACGCTTTCCGCCACCACGTCGAAGAGCACAAGGAGTACGTATGCCACTGCATCATAGAAAGACCCTCTTGCTGTTCATCTTCGTTTTTCTTGCCGCGCTAACGGTGCTCGCCGTCCCACGCGCCGCCTTTGCTGGCGAAACCGTCGCCGATACCATCGATCCTGCCACGGTGGACGCACGC
Organism: Coriobacteriales bacterium; assembly: GCA_030529665.1. GTDB lineage: Bacteria > Actinomycetota > Coriobacteriia > Coriobacteriales > Atopobiaceae > RUG440. Next base: position 10,272 of record JAUMWL010000073.1, on the reverse strand, counting down.
GACTGGATGAGCAACCTGCCGGACGATGTGCTTATTACCGACCTGAACATCCCAGGTGCCCACGATGCGGCAGCAAGTCGCTTGGACCTCAGCGACCAAGACGATTTGCCATGGGCAAAGACGCAAATCTACCACATCGGCGACCAAAAGTGGCTGAACAAGCGCTGGTTCAAGCCCGACGAATGGAAGGTGGACACGGGCCTTTTGCAACGTGGTGTGCGCTACCTGGACCTTCGCTTCGACAATCTACGCGAATCGGAAGACTCGGAGCTCGTCCTAACCCATGGAGGCTATAACGCCTGGTATGTGGTATTCAACGATTACTTTGGCACGAACAGGTGCGAAGACCTGGTGTTCGACAAGTGCATGGAATACCTGCACGACTTTTTGCGCGACCACCCCAGAGAGACCGTCATACTCGAGATATCCCAAGATGGGAATCGTGGAAGCCAAAACCGCGTGCAAAGGAAACTCTACGAGTTCTTTAAGTCCCAGGCAGAAAACCCCAACTTGGACAAGTACCCTGCCGTCTGGGTGGGAAACAGGGTGCCCACGCTCGGCGAGGCGCGTGGCAAGGTGGTCGTGCTGAGCAAGATCGACTCGCGAATTGCGGGCGATTACGACTATGGCGCGTATCCCGTATATAGGAACGGGAAGTATGTGGGCGAGTGGGCCATGCAAATTGCCTCACCTGGTGGTGGCGGAGATGAGAAGAAAAAGACCTCAGCGCGATCCTACATCAATAGCACAATGAAGTACAGCGTGTGGATGGAGAACCGCTGGGCGGGTGTGGACGACAAAGGCAAGTGGGAGTGGGTACAAAACTCCCTCAACGACGCGGAGACTCGCCGTTCGGAGGAGCGCGAACAGCGAGGCTATAATCCCTGGTACATTACGTACACGAGCGCAAACGACATAGAGAACATGAAGTTCTGGCGCACCATCGAATACTACGTGAAGTACGTGAACCCCCGAGTGGTTGACTACGCCAACGGCACGAGCTCCTTCCTTGGCTGCGTGGTAATGGATGCCGTGGACGGTGGGGATGCTTCCAACATATCGCGCGTGATTTGGGAGACCAACTACCGCATGCTCAAGAACGTTACGTATACGTGGAGCGCGGATAACAAGAAGTGCACGGCCACGGCAACAGGGATCGCGGGAGGTCAGCAGACCGCAACGGTAGACGTTACGTCGGAGTACGTAAAGGAACCCACATGCACGGAGGCCGGGAGGAGCAAGCTCACGGCCGACTTTAGCGGTACGGCAGTTGCGCAGTGGGCATCCACGCAAACGAAGGAGGTCGACGCCGAGCCGCTGGGGCACGACTTTGCGTTCACCTGCGCAGACGGGAGCGATACCGTTGTGGCAACGTGCAGCCGTGCGTCGTGTCCGCAGGCCGGCTACAAGGTCGAGGCACGCGTGCATGCGTCAAACAAGGCTTATGACGGAAGTGCGTACGACAAGGACTCGCTGTTGATGTTCGAAGACTGGGATCACTTCCAAAAGGTAGTGCAGGAGAGTTTGGAGCGCCAGTATACGCCAGCGGAGCATTCGGTATCGGTCTCGAGGGGAGCTCCCCTGTTCTGGAGCGATGGCTCAGTGCCATCCGCTGAGCCCCCGACGACTCCAGGCACGTATTCGGTTAAGTGGCCAGTGAGTATAGAGGTAAAGTCGGGTAGCGCGACCAAAGTCAGCGCACATCTTGAGCCCCAATGCACGTTTACGATTGAGCCCAAGGCTTTGGAGGTCAAGGGCATCGTGGCGCAAGACAAGACGTACGACGGCTCTGTTGAGGTGGAGCTTGATGCCAGAGGCGCTTCTCTTGAAGGTGTTGTTGGCGAAGACAAGGTTGAGCTCGACCTCAGCGCCGTTCAAAAGCAGTTTGAGGATCCCATTGTGGGCGAAAACAAGCTCGTGCTTGTGAGTGGCGTAAAGCTTGCGGGGGCCGATGCGAGCAAGTACGTGCTTGCAAACAGCGGCGAGTACCAAACCACGGCAACCATCAACAAGCGAACCGTAACGATAACGGCGCTAAACCAAGTCGTCTACGAGGACAAAGACATCAAGAGCGGGCCAGCTTACGCGCGCGTAGAGGGCCAGTCGGGAGATCGTGGTCTCGTGCATGGCGAGCGGCTAGGGAACGTGGCCCTCAAGGACGACCGAGCCGCATCCCCCAAGACCATTACTCCAAGCGCCGCTCTGATCCTTGAGTACCATAGCGAGAACGTAACGGTATGCTACGACTTCTCGTATGTATCCGGAATGCTTACGGTAATGAACGGCACACCCGATTACACAGCGCCTACCGTTAGGGATGACTTGACCTACAACAAGACCGAGCAGGCGCTCCTTAACGCAGGCACAAATGTTGTGTACTCAAAAGACGGCGTAACCGCCTGTGACATATCTGCGCTAACGGCCACAAATGCCGGGACATACACCGTGTGGTGGAAGCCGGCCGAATCGGGGAGTGTAACGTGGCAAGAGCTCACGGCAACCATCGCGCAGAAGCCTCTGACGGTTAAGCCCAACAACCAAACGAAGACATACGGCCAGCCCGACCCTGCGTTTACGTACAAGATCACTTCGGGGAGCCTCGAATCCGGGGATGGGCTCACTGGCGCCCTGACGCGCGACTTCAGCCATGGCAACTACGGCCGAAACGTGAGTACATATACTATTACGCGTGGTTCGCTGCATGGCTCTGGCAACAACTACGCCATCACCGTAGAGCCAGCCACCCTTACCATTGAGCCCGCAAAGGTACGAGTTTCGGGCATTACGGCGCGCAACAAGATCTACGACGGCACCAACGATGCGCGGATCGATGTGTCACGCGCATCGCTTACTAACGTCTTACCAGGTGACGACCTTTCCGTAACGGCGGATGGCGCCTTCGAGAGCGCGGGCGCGGGTACCCACTTTGTGAGCATTTTTAACTTTACGCTCGTGGGCGACAGCGCGTACAACTATGTGCTGGATACCACCGGGCAGCAGGCTCGTACCACAGCGGAAATCAAGCGTCGTCCCGTTACGGTAACCGCAAAGCGCCAGGCTGTTTTTGAGCCCGCAGACATCAACCACGACATTGACGAGGCAGAGATCGAGGGCGAATCCGAAGGCCGTGGCGCGCTCGACGGTCACAGCCTAGCCGCCGTTGACCTAGCGGACGGGCGTTGGGCCGACCCTGCTGTTAACGAGGTCATTCCAGCGCACGCGCAGCTCCAAGACGCTGGTGGAAACAACACAACAGCCAACTATGACATCTCTTACGTTAACGGTGCGCTTACAGTTATGCACCAGTCCATCCTCAGCTATCCCGAGCGAAGGGTCTATGTATACGACGGTAACCAATGGCCGCTCATAAAGCCGGGCAATGTGAAGAGTGGCTACATCATTCAGTATGCGACTTCGCAAGACGGACCTTGGTCCGCCGAGCCACCTACGGGAACGGCTGCAGCGGATTACGATGTGTGGTGGAGGGTCGTTGCAACAGAAGACGCAGACAGTGAGGCCGCTGACGACGAGACGCTTGGTCTCGTTGCCGCCCAAGAGTTGACTTCGGCCATTCTTCCGTGCGCCGTGCAGCTCTCTTGGGAGCCCGACACCTTTATCTACGACGGAGAGTCGCATGTACCTGCGGCCACGGTCACCAACTTGGCCAAAGCCGATGCGTGTGATGTGACTGTCGAAGGCGTCCAGACCAATGTCGGGACGTACACGGCAACGGCGATGGCGCTCTCGAACCCAAACTACCGACTACCAGAAGACACGACCTTCGAGTTCTCGATCGTGAATTCCGAAGAGGGGGTGCCATTCGAAGTGCGCGTGAACAAGGGAGCCCCCTCGATCAGCTCGTCTAACCTCAGCAGCGTTGCCCAAAAGCTCGTCACGAGCGAGGAAAAGGGTTGTGCTGCTGGAGCGGAGAACGGATTGCTCGTGTGGCTTGAGTCTACGCTGCTTGCTTCCGAAGATGTTACTCCCGCCGAAAAAGAGGCATTGTCCTCTATGCTTACCAAGCTCGATGCAAAGGCAGGAACTTGGTTTGACCTTTCGCTGTATAAGAGGGTGCTCGACCAAACGACGCAGGTGCACGAGTTACCCGAGGCGCTTTCATTCTCTGTTTCGGTACCCAAGAGCCTAAAGAAGGAAGGACGCACGTTCTACCTGCTGAGTGTGCACGAGGGCAAGGGCGAGCTTCTTGCAGAGGGGACAGGCGACGTGCTGGAAGCCAAGTCGGACCGCTTTTCCACGTACCTCATCGCGTATGCGGATACCTCTTCTGGTTCGTCGCCAGATAGTAAGGACGGCGCAAAGAACAGTTCCAGCCAGACGACTGCCAGCAGCAAACAAGGCATCGCTCGCACGGCAGATGCGCTTCCACGATATGGATTAGCCGTGCTGCTCGTGGCGATATGCACCACTACCCTAGGCACCTGGATACGCAGAGAATAAGCATGAAGCAAGTAGTTGGGGACAGCCCTCGTTGTCTTGCTCCTGCAGCTTGAGTTAATGGGAAAAGGGGACAGTCCCTGTTTTCTTGTACAAGAAAACAGGGACTGTCCCCTTTTCCCAGTTGGTGTGGATACTCTGCAAACTACGTCTTACTTGCCAGCCTGCTGCTTGATGTTGTTTGCAATCCAGAACATGAGGCCGCTGCCCACGAGGCTACTAATGAGATTGGTAACGTTGTCGCCAAAGGTTCCGTTCACGAGCGAGAGGATGCAGGCGGCCACCGAAGCAACAAGGCCAATGATGGCAAGAATCCATACCGGCATAATCTTCGATGCGTCGTTAGCTGCGCGAAGGCCAAGAATGCCCTCGAGCATGCTCAGAACGGAGGTAACGATCACGAAATAGGCGGCAATGCCAACGGCACCACCAGTAATATCCTGGCTAGCAGCGAAAGTGCCCAAAGCGATCGTCGCAATGATTGCAAGGCCGTTAAATACGAGGTTGAGGATAGAAACTACCAGAAGGAATTTTTGAGATCCGGAACGCTGCATGGTTATTCTCTTTCTCTTTTTGGCTGGCCCCCATGGCCAAACCAATTGCGAAAATGCATTGTAGTAACTGGGGTGCATCAAATCCGCACCACAGCATCGCCCCCTGTTTACGCGGCCCCCGTTCACTCCGCCTCGTGAACCACGACCTGTTCGAAGGGTATCTCGATGCCCTCGCGGTCAAACAGCAGCTTGACTTCCTCGGTGAGGGCGCGCTCTGCACGACCTCGGAGATAGCCCGTCACATAGACGGTGATGCGCAGAATCACGGCGCTCCCGTCCAGACGCTCCACGCCGTCGTAGCGCGGTCCTCTGCGAAGGCCAGGAATCTTCTCCGCCATCAGCGGCAGCTCCTCGTTGAGCAGCTCTCTCAACGCCGTTAGGTCCGTATCGTACGAAACGGGCATCTCCAGCTTTACGCGCGCCACGTCGCCGTCGGAATTGACTATGTCTCGCACAGACGAGTTGTTGAAGATTTTGGTGTCGGCGTAGCGCGTAACCTTGGTGGTACGCAGGCCAATCTCTGTTACGGCGCCAAACCATCCGCCCACGTTTATGTAGTCTCCCACTTTGTAGGTGCCCTCGAAAATGGTAAAGAACCCGGCGAGGATGTCCTTTACCAAGTCCTGCGCGCCAAAGCTGATCATCATGGTAAGGATGCCCGCCGATGCCAGGAGCGTTTGCGTATCGACCCCAAACCGCGAGAGCCCATAGTACACAAAGACGATTGCGCACACGTACCTCGCGGAGTTCTTTATGAGCAAACACACCGTTTCCACCCGTGTGTCAGACACCTTGGCAATGCCAAAGAGGATGCGGTTAAGCAACACGACACCCACATACATCGCACAGAGCAAAAAGATACAGGACGTAACGGCAAAGATGTTCAGGCCCCTTTGCCAATTGCCCGAAACAACATAGGAAAGGTTGGTGAGCACCGTGCCCTGCGCGCCGCCGCTTATGCCCAAATAGAGCGTGGGCAAAAGGACGAACACGCAGAACAGCAAAAGCAAGCGATAGATAATCTTGAGGATGCGCTGCTCGGGAGTCATTTGCTCCTTGGGGATTTCGTTCACGTCCCAGCGATCTTCGAATCCATACTTCTTCTGTGTCTTAATGAAGTTGGAGATACCCGAGAACAGTTCCCAGGAATCGCCCTCGGGCTCTTGCGTCGTTTGGGAACCCGTGCCTGCCGCGGCGTTTGCGTCGCTTGCGGCTACTGCAGTAGCCACGACGTTTGCGGTCTCAGGCTCCGCATGCTCGCCAACCTCCGGGCCGTCCTCGGGCACCGCATCAAGAATCTTCCCGTATCCAAGCAGCGTCACCGCCGCGACGACCAGCGCATATCCTGCAGAAAACGCCAGAAGCCGAAGCGCGTTCATAAACGAGTCGAGGCCGTTCGTATTCTTCACAAGCGCCACGAGGTAAAGGTCGGAAGACTCGCTGATTCCCGCGTAGTACCGTACACCATTGATCTTCAGGAAGCCGCCGAAATCCTCCGTAAGGTCCTCTTCCTTGAGTCCCAAACTTTCGATGCTTTGACCAGAAGAGCCAACCCCCGTGCTAGATACGACCTCCAGCTTCTTCTTGCTAATGGCAAGGACGTAATCTGGCAATCCGATGCTCATACCACCAAGCACGTAGTCGGCACTCAGCGGGGCCAAGAGTGCTTCCCTCAGCATAGGACTCGTGGCGATCATCACAAAGCCGTTGCAGAGGTCCTGCTCGTCACGCGTGCTCACACCCACGTATTGAACGGGTTCGTTGTACCACTCGTCCAAGACGGGATCCAAAACGACGTTCTGCCTGCCGTCCAAAAGCGGGCGCAGCCCGTAGGTCAAGCTGGACGGGTCGTCGCTTAGCGCAAAGCTGTCGTAGTTGGAATTGGTTACGACCACGTTACCGTCCTTGTCGAACACATAGATGGCGCTCACGTGGAGGTCGTCGGCATAGCGCTGAAGATCTTCTCTGGTCAGGTTTTCTCGGCCGGCCTTGGTTACGATCTCACTGGCTATCCAGCATTGATTGAGATAGAAGTTGTCCAGCCAGTGGTTGATTTCTGTGCGCTCGTCTTCGAAGTCGCTCAGCGTTGCCGCTGCCGCGTCTGCGTCTTTAGACAAGGTCATAAGAGTATCCGTTACGTCCGAAAGCGCCTGAGAATACCAAGAGATGCCAAACAGCAAGAGTCACGCAATAGCCCCATACGAGAAGAGCTTTGCCCGCAGCGACGCAGGTGTTTCCTGATGGGCCGCAAGCACGAGACAAATCCATTTGGTAAGCAGCCACATGAGCACAACAAAGAACACGAGGAACATGCCGGCGTTTAGGGCGATGTAGGAAGCCATCTCGCCCAGGGGAACGCCGCAGACGATGTAGGTGTCCTTGTAGTCTATTACGCTGCCAAAGACCCCCAGCTCAAGTAACTCGCCCGCCTTTTGCAGCTGCGTGATGTTCCAGTCCTTGAGCTCGACGGGCGTCATCACAACGAAGGCGGGATTCAAGTCGCCGACCTGGGTCTCGTACGTAACGTCGTCAACGGAAATCGCGCTCTCGTAGCTAAACCCATCCCCCAGAGCGTATTGCATGCCAACGCGCTGCTCGTTTGGATGAGCGAGCACCTCTCCGGTTTCCTTGCTCAGCACCATCACGTAGCCATCGCTGCCAACCGTGAGGTTCGTTACCTGGTTCATCCACGAGAGGGTCCCACTCACGAGCTCGTCGAATTCCGCACGGTCCTCTTCCGCATTGAACTCGTAGTCAACAAGCCCAGAGCTCGCCATCTTTTGCCAGCTTTCGGCCATTTGGTCGTAGGCGGCATTAAGCATCTGCTCGTTTTGCTCGAGTTGCGGAACGGACTGCGCCACCTGCACTGCCGCCCGCTGGATTTGGGGATTTAGACGTCCCTCGAGGCTACGACGAAAGATGCCAACCGAAAAGAAGAGCATGGCCACACTGGCCAGCGCAAGCAGAGCATAGAGGCAGACCTTCCTGCGCCGTACGAGCTTTTTGAACTGATCCATGGAGCTCCTTCCCGTGCGAAATCGTGTGATGATACACGGAGAGGCGCACCAAATCCGCACCACACTGTTCGTACGGGCCTATGCCTCTATTTCGGCGCAGATAAATAGACATTATCGGAAGTGAATTACTATATACTTCCGTAATAGATGAGGAAGTGGAATTTGGCAATCTCGCTGGGGAGGAAAAATGTGGCCAGCCGTTGAATACGAATCGTATCCATGGGAGAGGGACCCAGACGAGCTGGCATTCGTCCCCAAGAGTCGTAGGCGCAAAATCGCGTCTACCTACGAAGCTGCCGTACCTGCAGCCATCTCACACGAGCGCCTTGTTTTGTCTGCCGGACTCGTACAACGCATGGCAGAGGTCGAGGTTGCAGTGGCGAGGTTCGACCAAGAGCAGAGGGGCAGGGGGTACAACCTCCCCGCACTGTTGCTCAGGAGCGAATCCTCCTCTAGCTCCCAGATCGAGAGGCTAACATCGAGCGTTCGAAACGTGGCGCTCGCGGAGCTCTCGGATAAAGCACCCGCCAACGCACAACTCATCGCAAGAAACGTGGCCGCCATGAAAAAGGCTCTGGAACACACAGGGCCGATGAGCGTGGACCTAATATGCGCCGTTCACGACACGCTGATGAAGGGCTCCGGCGAAGCGCCGGGGTTGCGGCTCGAGCAGGTCTGGATAGGAGGGACGCCCTATAGTCCGCATGGTGCGTCGTTTGTTCCCCCGCATTCCTCGAGGATGCCCTCTTGTCTTGACGACCTCGTTGCGTTTGCAGCGCGAGAGGATGTGCCTCCCATTGCGAAGGCGGCGGTTTTCCATGCGCAGTTTGAGACCATTCATCCTTTTACGGATGGAAATGGTCGCACGGGTCGGACGCTCATACACAAGATGCTTGCTTTCGACGAGGTGCTTCGGTACTCAACCCTGCCCATATCGGCAGGGCTTTTGCATAGTGTGGATTCATACATGAAGGCGCTCGAGTCGTATCACGATGGTAACGCCCATGCAATCGTTGAGTGTCTTACCGACGCCCTTGAGTTGGCGGTTGCCGTTGGATCTCGCGTTGCGTCCGACTTGGACGAGGTGCTGGGAGAGTGGCGAAAGCGCAACACCGACCGAAAGGGCTCGGCGTCGCACAGGCTTCCCGCGCTTCTTGTGGAACGCCCCGTCGTGGACGTCGCATGCGTGGCGCACGCTCTGGGAATCACCGACCGGGCCGCGCGCACGTTGGTGGAGACGGCCTGCGAGAGGGGGATTCTATCCAAAATGGGCAATGCCAAACGCGGTGCGTTTTATCAGGCGACTGAGCTCATTGACGTTTTGGAGGAAATCTCGAGCGTGCAGGGAATACGCAGGATGGTCGCGCTTTAAGTCGTGGTGCGGATTTGGTGCGGCATGGGTTCTATCTTTTGTGCATAAGAGCAGTCCACCCAAAAGACAGGGAGACAAACCCATGACCAAGCCCAACGTTAACGCATCCATCACACGCAGAGGCCTTATTCGTGGCCTTGGCGCACTTGGCGCCACGTCCGTGCTCGCCGCCTGCTCGCAGCAGGATGAGGAAGTCCCACAGACGACGGAGCAGCCGGCAGGTGAAGAAGCCGCTCCTGTTGCCACCGACCTCACCCTCATGAGGGAAACCTACGTCACGTGGGTGGACGGTGCCGTGGGCGTCATGCCGCTGCCGCTCGATGAGGGCGTGGTTGACGTCTCGTCGCTCACCTACAAATCCTCCGACGAGTCCATCGCCAAGATTGGCAAGAACGGGGCTGTGATTGGCGTGGCCAAGGGCGAGGCAAACGTTACCGTGTCCACAGCCGATGGCAACGAATTCGAGGCTAAGGTGATCGTATACCCCACCCGCACCGACTGTGAGCTCGTAAACGACTTCTACGAGTATGCGCGCGCACAGGAGATCAAGCGACTCGAGGGCGAAGGCGTTACCGTTACGGAGGGCGTTGACTTCGTGGGCACGAACTACGCAGACGCGAAAACCGATGCGCAGGTATTGGCCTTTGCGGATGAGCTCGTTACCGCGGTTGAGACCAACGGTGGCAAGTCACCGTACGAGTCGGGCAGCCCCCGGAACACCATCGCGTCGCTCGCAACCGTGTACCGCGAGGATGCAGCAACCCAGATGGAAAAGCTCACCAAGGACCTCGCCGACTTCCTTAAGCCCGTAAACGAGGCAAAGACCGCCGAGGAGATTATGGCGTTCAACGCCCAAGTTGCTGCCAACGGCAAT
>JAUMWL010000072.1:3929-13987 GCA_030529665.1 Coriobacteriales bacterium | reverse complement strand
CCACACAGCTCGCAAAGCCAGCACGCATCCAGCCGCACGTACACCCTCACCGCACGCGCGAGAACTGCCACTTTGTGCAGGTTTGCCCCCTTTGTTTGCTGTCCCGCGTCAGCCTTCGAAGGGGAGGTAGCGCTCGAGGCGCTGGGCCTTGGCAACGCGCTCCTCGTCGTCCTTGGCTTCCAGGATGCCGCGGCCAACAAGAATCAGCTCGGGGTTGAGGGCAATCACGTCGCGGATGTTCTCCTCGTTGATGCCCGTGTGCACGGCAAGCTTGGCGTTGCGCAGATTGCGCTTTGCCACGTTGGCAAGGTCGAGCGGGCGCACCTTGGGCCTAAACCAACGGCGACGTGCGGTATCGAGGTCGTAGTCGTACTCGGGCCTGTATCCGCTTGGTACCATAACGTAGTCCACGCCCAGATTGTCAACCTCAGCCGTGCGCTTGCCCACGGCGCTTGGGGTCGCGGCCATGTCGCACATTATCTTGCCGTCGTAGCTCTTGGCCTTCTGGACCATCTTTGCAATGACGGGGTCAGGCGCGCCCGAGAGCACCGTAACAATGTTGGCGCCGGCCTCAAAGCAGCGTGTGGTAACGCCCGTACCGCCGTGGAACACCTTGGCGTCCACGCACAGGCAGATGTTGGGATGGCGCTCGCGAATCTCCTTTACCATCGTGAGACCAAAGGTAACTACCTGCGGAAACCCTATCTCGATGATGTCTACCACGTCCGCCATCGCGTCCACGATGCGCAGCATCTCAAAGTCCTTGCCGTGGTCCAGGGTAAGCTGAAGCTTCATGTAAACGACCTCCTATGCGTCGTTGTGTTGCCTAATCTACAGGATTTGCATGGCCAGGGCGAGCACCGCTGGCATCGTGACCATGGAGATGATGGTGGTGCCAATTGCTAGGCCCGTGCCGTACGAGTAGTCTGCCCCGTACTTGAGCGCGAGCATGGACGTTGCAGAGGCGGCTGGTGCGGCCGCCACGATCATGAGGACCATACGTACCTCAAACGGCGCGGGCATGAGCATGAGCAGCGGGATGCACACCAGGGGAACCACCACCAAACGCAGCGCGATGGCCTTGTAGAGGCGTCGGTCGGTGATCATAAGCCCAATGTTGGAGGCACCGAGCGTGGCACCGAGGATTATCATGCCCAAGCCGGTGTTCATGTTTGCCATGCCCTGGAGCACCTTGGTCGCGATGTAGGGCAGATGCACCGGGGCAAAGAACAGTATGAGGCCAATGACGACCGCTATGAGGTTGGGGTTGGTGAGGATCTTCTTCACCGACACCTCGTTTTTGTCACCGCTCATAAGGTAGGTGCCATAGGTCCAAAACACCACGGTGCCAATTACCATGGTCATGGTTACATAGAACACGTACTCGTCGCCTAGGATGCCCTGGATCAGGGGGATGCCCACAAAGCCCGAATTAGAGAAGACCACGGCAAAGGCGCCCACACGGTCGGCCCTGCCACACCCAAACCGCGCGATGATTGCAGACACCAATAAGATGGCGGCACAAAACGCGATGGTAAGGCCGCCCAGAGTCAGGCGCTCGGGATCAAAGTCGATGGCAAGTGATTGGATCACCACGCAAGGTGTCGCGACGTAAAGGGCGAGGTTGGAGAGCTGGCCGATGCCCTTCTCGTCGATTTGCCCCACCTTGAACAAGATGACGCCAACCGCCATCATTGCAAGCATTACAAGGATTTGCTTAATGAGGATAAGTACCATATGCGCCCCTTCGCCAGACGATGGCTCTTTTAATGTATTCTATGCGGGCGGGCGACATATGCAGATGAAACATCTGGCAACGGTACCTCTTTGCATGAGTCAAAAGGGGCAATTTCCTTCGATTTAAGGTTGCTTGAGTCAAAAGGGGTTACCCCTTTTGACTCACCCACCAACATGAGCCTGTGGTATTCTCTACCGTATGGCTCACAACCAGTAAGGGAGGAGGTACACAGTGCCAACGGTCAAGCGGCCCATGCAGCGCGTGCTCATTGTGGGATGCATGGCGTTCTTTATTGCGCTGTGCGTGGTCTTGTCGGTGCAGTCCTACCTCTCGTTCTCCTCATGGTTCTACACTCGTTACAACAGCGAGCTTGCCCACGTGGTACACAACGTGCGCGACAACGTGGACATCGACGACCTTCAGCAGTGCGTACGCACGGGCGTGCCGTCCAAGAAGTTTGATGAGCTGCAGCAGTACCTTAACGGATACATAGATGACTTTGAGCTCGCATACCTCTATATCGCGTATCCCGAAGGCGATAACATGGTGAGCGTGTGCTCGGCAACGAGCGAGGCAGAGCGCGAGGCAGGCGACGACGAGGACTGGCCGCTGCTCTATGTTATGGAGGGCGAGTATACCCCGGAGGGCCTTGAACCCTACAAAGCTGCTTGGGACCACGACGGTATCTCGTACTTTGAGACCGTTTCGGAATGGGGCGACTGCTATACCGCGTGCCTGCCGCTCTACGGGTCGGATGGCGATCCGGTGGCGCTCCTTTGCGCCGATGTGTTTGTGGACGAGCTGCACAATTCCCTGCGCGCGTACATGATGCGCAGCACGTTGCTTACCATGGCAATGGGCCTGTTGTTTGGTGCGATCCTTATTCTATGGCTCAGGCGCAACGTAACCGTGCCCGTAACGGAGTTGGAGCAAAGCGCACGTAGCTTTGCCGAGAAGAGCCACGGGCACAAGGATCCCGCACTGCTGCTGTTTGACACGCCCGACATCCATACGGAAAACGAGATTGAGTCGCTTTCCAACGCCATTACGCAAATGTCGTCCGACATGCGTGACTACGTGGAGGATATTATCCAGGCCGAGGAGCGGGCGCAGAGCGCGGAGGCCGAGGCGCAGGACATGTCGCGCATTGCCTACCAGGACTCGCTTACGCACGTTAAGAGCAAGGCGGCCTACATGCTCAAGCGCAAGGAGCTCATGGCCGACATGGAGTCGTTTGGCACGGAGTTTGCGCTGGTAATGGTGGACCTCAACGACCTCAAGAAAATAAACGATACCTGTGGGCACGACCATGGGGACGAGTATCTGGTGGCGGTGTGTGCGCTCGTGTGCGACGTGTTTAGGCACTCGCCGGTGTATCGCGTTGGCGGGGATGAGTTTGTGGTAGTGCTGCAGGGCCGTGACTACGAGAACAGGGACGACTTGGTCCTCAAACTTCGGCAGCGTTTGAAGGTCGCATGGGAAGACGACACCCTTGATCCATGGAAGCGCCTCTCGGCAGCGATTGGTATGGCGGAGTATGACCAGGCGAGCAACGAGAGTTACGACGACGTGTTTGCCCGCGCCGACAAGGCCATGTACGAGCAGAAGGTAGCCATGAAGCGTGGTGCCGCACCACGTTAATATGGCAAAAGGGGTTTAGCCCCTTTTGCCAAAACCGCTGGTCGGGGGAGCTAGTAGATGTTGATACCGTTCTCGTACTTGCTCCAGGTCACGCCGAGGTCTTTCGTCCGCCTGTAGGCCACGACCGACTTCTTGTAGAGCGCGCGCAGATTCGCATCGCCCTTGATCGACGCATAGACGTCGTTGCCGTCGTAGGCCGCAAGCTTGCGGCTCTTCTTCATGGCCGAGCGTAGCTTGGCAAACGCCTTGGTGTCGACGGCAATGTTGGAGCATCTGATCTGGTGCTTCTTTATGTATGTCTTGGCAAGGGAAGTCCATTCGTCGCGATTGAGGTCCACAAGTCTGCGTGCCGCATCGCGCATGTTCTTGCCAAGCTTAAACGCCTCGTGATAGCGACTGTCGCTGTCAACATACAGGTACGCCTGCTTGATGGTGCCGTCTGCGTTTTGGGTCCGGGCGTCCCAGCTCCAGCCACCCCAATCCTGCTGGCACATTATCATGTAGTCGGTGTACGGCGCGTACTTGTCGAGCGTGTATGCAGAGGCCGACGCGCAGTTGGTTCCATAGTCAATGATGGCAAACTTTGCCCCAAAGGTCTTTGTGCCTGCAGCCAGCGTCTTGAGCGAGTACTTCTCGTTTATGGCACAGAACAGGTTTACGCCGCCGCCATGGCCCGAGTACTTTAGTACGACATGCTTGGATGGCGTGCGCTTCTTTATTGCCTTGAAGATCTTTGCAAAGGCCTTGTACTTTGCCGCGCTGTTGTTGGTGTTCTCGTATTGCCCGCATTTTACCGAGGACCAGCTAATGCAGTACTTCTCACGCAGCTTGAGGCATGCGCTGTTTGCCTTGTCGACGTCAGGAAAGCCGTGAGTCTGTACGTACTCGTCCCAGATGTCTGCAAAGTCCTTGCCAAAGTAATAGCAGCTGATTCGGTTGGACCATAGGACGACGTCGTACAGCTCGTAGCCGCTTTGCCGTTTTACGCGTGCTGCGCTGTACGTGCCGCCCGGGGGATAGGCATTGCTAAACTTTCCCGTGGCGTACGAGACGCGAATAACCACGACGGGGTTGCTCTTTGTGATCTTGGTACTTGAGTACGACTTTGCCGACTGCGTGGACTCTATGCCCACGACTTGCGTGATTGCCTGGCCGTTTTGTCCTGCGGCATACGAGCAGGGCGTCAGGGCAAACATGCTCACCAGAGCCACGGTCGCCCACAGAAAAACGATCGTAAGAACTTTTGCCTTTGACAAACCCATTGTGCGATTGCGCATGTCTTCTCCTTGCTGATCTTTGCCTACACCCAGTATCATACTTCCAGACGTTGCTCCACAATCAGGGTATCAAATTAACGGGACGTCACGATTGTCACTTGCTGAGTTGGTCGTAAAATGAGTGGGAGCAGGTTGCCAAATCACGAGGGAGGCGCACATGCACTGCATTGCAAAGAAGACGGCTGTTCTGTTTGTGACGGTGGCGATGACTCTGGGAGGGCTTGCTGGTTGCGGCTTGTTTGCACCGCATTCGGCCCAAGACGTGCTCATGAGGTATGCCGACCGGGCCGACCGTGGCAACTATGTTGCGGATGGCAAGCTCAAGATGGTGTTTGGGGTCCTGGGACAGGAGCTGTCGCTTAACATGGACGCGGATGCAGAGGTGCGCGATGAGGCGCTGCATGCCACCACCGCGTCAACGATCTTTGGCGCGAACGTGGGTGCCGAATACTACCTGCAGAAGGACGGTGACGACTCCGTGCTCTACTCCTCTGCGGGTGAGGGAGATGACGCCGTCTGGACAAAGAGCATGCTGGGGGACAAGTCCAAGGAAGACGGTGGTAGCGAGGGCGACGGCACGGGTAATGGCGTCATAACGAGCGCGCTCGATGGTCTTCTGTTTGCCCAAAAGGTGCTCGAGAAGACCGCGTTTGCCGAGACGGACGAGGGGTATGAGCTCACGGTGCCCGGAACCGCACTGCTCGACGCCATCGATTCTTCGGAGGATGCCAAGAAGCTGGTAAAGGACGTTGATCAGCAGACGCTAAAGGACGTGCTTGAGGACGCCACGATCGTGCTCGACTTCAACAAGGACTGCAAGCTCACCCACCTTGCGCTGAGCGTGGCCATGGATTCTGCCCAGAACACCTTTGATCTCGACATGTCATGCAAGGTTTCGGCGGACTTTACCATAAGCGGCTATGGGTCGGTGGATGAGGCCACGGTTACCGTTCCCGACGCCGTAAAGAAGAACGCCGTGGACCTCGACGACCTTGCGGGCGACGTTGGAGGTCTGTTTGACTTTAGCAACCTCATGGGAACGGAGGCCCAAAAGGCGGCCTAGCACGTGTCGTCACGCTACAAACGCGGCGCGAATAAGATCTAGCACCTCCGCGCAGGCTACGGAGTCGTCGAGCGACATGGTTGGCGATTCGGTTGTGCCCGTCTGTATGAGGTCCACAAAGTGGCTGATCTCGCCAAAGAAGTCGTCGACTTCGTATGGCGCATCCAGCACTTGCGGCTCCATGCCATCAGCGAAAACCGTTGCCCGCGTGGGGCGATGCAACTCTTCCACCACAATGCGGCCCTTTTGTCCCACCAGGGTTGCCGTGCGCGGCTTGGCACGGTCAAACGCGCATTCCAAACGCGCGGTGACTGACCCGTTGGTAAGCTCGGCGTCCGCGTAGATGTCGATGCCATTCTTCTGCTCGCTGGCAATCGACATAAGCCTCAGCCTGCCGGGGCAAAACGCTGCGATCCAGCTCGCACAGTAGGTGCCGCAGTCCAAGAGCACGCCGGCGCCTGGCCCGGGCGTCATGTGAGTATCCCCTCGGTCGTTCTCTGTAGGCGCAAGTAGAGTCGCACCCCATTTCTATGCCCCTCTCCGTAGGGCATGCCCAGACCGCCAATCTGGGCATGCCCTATTACGTCATGGGTTAGAATGAGTTGCAACCTGGTATCGGCTCGCTTGCGATGGGAGACTCACATGCATGGAATGGCGCAAAAGGTAGCTGCCGCACTTATGGCCGCGACGCTCGTATTGGGAGGGCTTGTTGGTTGCAGCCTTTTGCCGCCACGGTCTGCCCAAGATGTGCTCATGCGCTACGCAAGGATCGATGACCGTGGCAACTTTGTGGCGGAGGGTAACGTTGACGTGGTGTTCTCGGTTTTCAAAACAGAGGTACCCCTCTCCATCGACATAACGGCCCAAGTGATGGGCGAAGCGCTGCATACGGTCATGTCCACCAAGGTCTTTGGTACGACCATGTCATCCCAGAGCTACATGCAAAAGAGTGACGAGGACTACGTCGTCTATTCGTCGGCTGGTGAGGACAACGACGTTGCTTGGACAAAGAGCACCTTGGGTGGCAAGAAAAAGGACGCAAAAGACGAGCAGGGCAATACGAGCGATGCCGAGGGGGAGGCGGCCAACCCCATAGAGACGGTGCTTCTTGCCCAAAAGGTGCTCGAAGCGAGCGAGTTTGAGGCTTCCGACTTTGCCATAAGCGGCTATGGCTCGGTGGAGAGCTCAGCCGTTACGGTTCCCGCGGATGTGGAGGAACGTGCAGTTGATCTTGACGCTCTTTCCGATGACGTGAGCAATCTGTTCAACTTCGAAAACCTTGGCGCGCTGGGATCGCAGGAGGCGGCCTAACCTAGGCGGGTCCCATCCGTTTGCAAACGCTATTCGGTCATGGCGTAGGCCACAACCAACGCCATGCCGTCTGCCGACTTCCACTCAACCTCAATGTGACGAATGCCCATGGCATCGAGCGCATGCTGCGCCGCCTTGTGACGCAGCTCCCCGCGCATGCGCCCTGGCTCTACCATGCCAAAGTCGCGCACCTCAAACCCAAGTGGCTCGTCGTGTGTCATGTACCACAGCCTCAGAGGCCGTGCGGTTGCCTTGAATGCCGCCTCCTTCGCGCCAAAGAGCACGGCATACGCAAAGGACAGGTCGTTGCCGCACAGGTTTGGCGCCAGGGCATGCTCTAGCGGGGAGAAGATGTGGTCCGTAAACCTCTTTGTGTCATGGCGAGGCTCGAAGTATTGTGGCGAGACAAGGTCAACACCTAGTCCCGCCACGTTTGATTTTGGCGCATGTCCCATCCAGGCGCATGCGCAGCAGTTGCCCTCGTCAGCCAGGCTCACCAGCATGTTGTCGCCTGGAACATATGGCGCGCATCGCTCGTCGTAGCTGATGGGCAGCACGACGGCTCTCTTGTTGTGCACGAACTCCACGCGTCCCGTTTTGTGGGCGCCCCACGAGGCCTTGCCACGTACCAAGGCCACGTTGCAGGATGTGTCCATGCGCATGTGCGCTCCTCATCGAGTCCGCGACCTTCGTATGGGAATCGCGGCGGGTCTACCTATCCCGCAAACGGAACCACGTGGGCAACGGCGTCGGCAAGCGACACCTCCGCCTCGTTGTTGTCCAGGTCGCAGAGCGTGTACTTCCAGTTGCCCATGCCAAGCTCGTGCATGTACGAGAGCTGGCGGAAGCCATGGCGGCTGGTCATGCGCTCAACGAGGTCGTGGTTGTGCACGAGTCCGGCGTTCGTCATCGCCACCACGAGGTCCACGGAGGCGGAGTCGATGGCGCAGATGTCGGTTGACGCAAGGATGCCAACGTTTGGCGTGACGACCGGCTGGGCGGCGGTGCCCTCGCAGTCGCAGCTTACGCTCATGTTGCGCAGGATGTTGATATATACGATCTTGGTGCCAAAGTGGTCGATGGTGGCCTTGGTCGACTCCGTGATCTTTTCCATGAGCTCCTCGTTGGCAACGGACCACTGTGCGCCCCACGTGGCACCGTTGTCTGAGGTTTGGGCATGAATCCACTTCTTGCCCTCCTTGCCGGAGGCACAGCCGATTCCCAGGTTCTTGTTGGACCCGCCAAAGCCGCCCATCATGTGGCCCTTAAAGTGGGTGAGGGTGAGCATTGAGTCGTAGTTGGCCAGGTTGGCTCCCATGGCCATGGTGTCAAACCATTTGCCGCCCTCCACGGGCCACTCTATGTAGCCGTTCTCGTCGGTTATGTCCACGGGACAGAAGGTCCACCCGTTGTGGGCTATGGTATCGCGGTGCTTCTCGGTTGTGTCGCGATCGCCTGCGTAGTAGGTGTTGGTCTCCACGATCTTTGCCTCGGGCAGGTCTTGCGCCACGAGGTCTGCAACCCACTCGCGAGGAATGATGTTGGGACCGTCCTTCTCGCCGGTGTGGAGCTTGATCGCTACGCGGCCGTCGAGCTTGTCTGCCACCTTGGCAAAGGCCTTGCGCAGGCCTGCGGCCGATAAGTCACGTGTAAAGAAGACTGTGGACTTACCGCCGTCGCGGTCTTGTGGTGCAATGTAGGTGTCGCCACCTGTTGCGGGCGTGCATGCGTGAATTGCCATAGCATCTCCTTTGGTCGTGCGAATACCAAGGTGAGTGTATCACGCGAGTGGCGCATTCTCGACAAGGGACGTAACAAATGAGGAACGAACGAGGTCGAGCGTGGCCGCACATGACACGGAGTCGTCAAGCGGCATTACCGGCGATTCCGTGGACCCCGTTTCCATAAGGTCCACAAAATGGCGAATCTCGCCAAAGAAGTCGTCTACCTCGTACGGTGCGTAGAGCTTTTGGGGCTGCCCACCGCTCATGTAGAGCGTGGCTCGCTCTGGCCTGTGCAGCTCCTCCACCACAATGCTGCCACCTTTGCCCACAAGGGTTGCTGTGCGCGGTTTGGCGCGGTCGAATGCGCACTCCAGACGCGCGGTGACCAAACCGTTGGTAAGCTCGGCGTCCACGTATACGTCTATGCCGTTCTTATGCTTGTCCGCTATGGACACAAGCTCCAGTTCGCCAGGGCAAAACGCGCAGACCCAACTCGCGCAGTAGGTCCCACAGTCCAAGAGCACGCCGGCACCAGGCCCTGGCGTCATGTGATAGGAGCCTTGGGCCTCAACAAAGTCCAGCATGTCGTTGCACAGCGTGGCCTCCACGCGCACGATGGGGTCGATGCGGTGGAGCGCCAACAACACTCGCCGGTAGAGCGGGGTAAAGCGGGGTTTCATGGCCTCCATAAAGAGCAGGCCTTGGCTGCGGGCAACCGATGCCACCTCGCTCATTTGGGCGGCGGAGACCATGGCGGGCTTCTCGCAAAGCACGGCCTTGCCTGCCATGAGCGCTTGGATCGCCCATTCCCTGTGATGGGCGTGGGGGAGGGCGAGGTAGATGGCATCGATGGATGGGTTGGCCAATAGCTCGTCGTAGTTTCCGTAGGCGCTTGCGTACTGCGCGTGCGCAACGGCGCCAAGAAACTCCTCTGCCTTGGATTTTGTGCGACATGCTGCCGCCACCAGGTGCGCTCGCGGCTCATGCGCAAGACTCGCCGCAAAGCGATGGGCAATGTTGCCCGCTCCCAAGATGCCAAACCGTACCATGCCTCCCCCTTTCATGCGACGATGCCAATTACAATATAGCATACTCATGTGCAGGCGCAGAGTAGCTGGGACTTGTTCGCGTGCATGACGCGTAGTGGCGTTACTGCTCGGACCTGCAGCCTGCAGGGGAGTATCCCTTTGTGGTCGCAAGCGACCACAAAGGGATACTCCCCTTTTGGCTGCTGCTTTCCGATGAGTGCGAGCAGTAACGTGGCAACGCGCCTAGCCCACGAGGACCGACATGCCAAGGGCAAA